>CAZOOE010000295.1:1663-8458 GCA_964581275.1 uncultured Clostridia bacterium | reverse complement strand
GCGACTCGTACATTCCGAGTGTGGTCCACTCGCCGGAAAGGTCGTACTCCGAACCGTCGGCGTGCGGGACCACCTGGGTACCCAGCACACTCTCCGCGGCTTCCTGGATCAGCTCACGCGTCATCACCGCATTGGTGTCGTATGTCGCGTAGGCCTCGTAGTACTCGAGCATCGCGAACTCCGGCGAGTGCGACGAGTCACTGCCTTCGTTGCGGAAGTTCCGATTGATCTCGAAGACTTTCTCGATAAAGCTCCGCCTAAGGAAACACGCGAGGTCTCCAACCTTTATTTTGAGCGGCTGGAGCCTCGGTTTATTGCTCTCAAGGACCGCCTCGATGATCTGCTGCGGTTGAATCAGCGAGCGACGGTCGCGGCTAACGACCGCGCCGTTTCGGTTTCCAGGCGTGGAGAGATTTCCACCGCAGTTACGGCGGTGCTCGCGGTGGCGTTGGCGCTCGTGTTTGCGTGGAGGTTCACGCGCTACGTTGTCGATCCGATCTCTCTACTTGCCGAGAAGGCGAAGCGCATAGGGGAGGGTGACTTCGATCAGCACATAAGCATCTCCTCCAAAGATGAAATAGGCGTGCTGGCTACGGAATTTAACCGGATGCTTGTCAGGCTGCGCGATCTGCGCCAGTCTGACTATGGAAGACTGTTGATCGAGCAGAAGAAATCCGATGCGGTGATCGATTCAATTTGCGAGCCAGTGATAGTCACCAACGCGCGCCATCGGGTAATCAAAATCAATCGGGCCGCCAGACAACTGTTCGGCGGTGTCCTGAGCGGCAACGGCGATGGCGACGATCTACAGGGTTTGGAAGGGGGAGAGCGAATCCTGCGCGCGGTGCACGATGCCGTGTCGATGCAGCGTCCGATTGACGGCGGGGATGAAGCCGCGATCGTTCCCGTCAAGCTGGGTGAGGCTGAGCGCGACTTCCGACTGCGGGCGACTCCGATGCGCGACTCCGAGGGTCGCCTCCTTGGCGCGGTCACCTTGCTTGAAGACATAACCGCAATCACCGAGGTAGACAAGCTCAAGACAGCATTCATCTCGGTCGCGTCGAGCAAGCTGCGAGAGCCCCTTCATTCACTGCGACTCGCGTTGCACGCGGTGATCGAAGGCTATGTCGGCGAGTCGATCGACGAGCAGCGCGAGATGCTCGTCAGCGCTCGCGAGAACGCGGACAAGCTGGATCAGCTGATTAGTGATTTGCTAGAGCTCGCCGAAATAGACTCGGGCGCGCGGAGCCTTGCGCTCGAGCGGTTGCGGCCGGTCGATCTGGCGCGAGAAGCGGTAGAGCGGTTTCGTGCCGCCGCCGAGAATAAGAAGATCAAGCTGGAGAACAAAGTCTGGCCCGACCTCTCGTGGGTAGTTGGGGACCGGCACGCGATTGCCAGCATTCTCGATAACCTGATGTCCAATGCCATACGCCATACCGATCGTGGCGGCAGCGTGGCGATTGAAGCGAGCGAGCACGTCGGGCGCATTTACATTAGCGTGCGAGACAACGGCGAGGGCATATCTGAGCAATACTTGCCGACAATCTTTAGCCGCTTCAATCGCGTAGGCGACAAGACAGGCGGCACCGGTTTGGGGCTTGCGCTGGTAAAACGACTGGTCGAAGCTCAAGGGGGACAGGTAAGCGTCCAGAGCCGTCCCGGCGAAGGCTCGACGTTCACCTTTGCGCTGATCACCGGCGGGCCGGCAAGCATCAGACATACAGCGTAGCTTCAGATCCAACCTTCAGGTTGGACGCTGAACCTGAACCTCAAAAACGCAATGGTCTCTACCGGATCAACTACGGATCGATTGCTGGACAGGCGACCGAGTCCCGAATCGCTGTTAGCCAAACATGAGCAGGCGGGAAGAACGCGACTGCGCGTGTATCTCGGCGCCGCCCCCGGGGTCGGTAAGACTTATCAGATGCTTGAAGAAGCTCACCTCCTCAAGCGCCAGGGCGCCGACGTCGTGGTGGGTTTCATCGAAGCACACGGCCGCGCGGAAACAGAGGTTTTGATTGGCGATCTAGAGCTCATGCCGTTGCGGCGCACCGAGTATCGCGGAGTCACCCTCGAAGAGATGGACGTGGACGCGATCATCGCGCGACGGCCCGCCGTTGTCCTGGTAGACGAACTAGCGCACACAAATGTACCGGGGTCCAAGAACCGGAAGCGTTATGAAGACGTGCTTGATATTCTCGACGCTGGAATCCCGGTGATCACCGCGTTCAACGTACAGCACGTCGAATCTCTCAACGACGCCATCGCACGGATTACAGGGGTTCGCGTGCGAGAAACGATCCCGGACTTTTTTCTTCGACGAGCCGATGAAGTGGTAAACATCGACGTCTCGGTAGACACACTACGGACGCGATTGCGCCAGGGAAAAATCTACACCGTCGAAAAAATCGAACAGGCGCTGGCGAACTTCTTCCGCAAGGGCAATCTCTCCGCGCTACGCGAGCTCACTCTTCGGCAGGTTGCCGAGGACCAGGCTGCCAGGGCGCACGACTACCGCGAGCGCGAAGGACTCGAGCAGGCGGCGATCCCTGAGAAGGTGATGGTCTGCGTGTCCTCGCGAGGCAGCGCGAAGAAGCTGTTGCGCACCGGGTCGCGGATAGCCGGAAGGCTCGCGTCGGACTGGTACGCAGTATACGTGGAAACGCCATCGGAAGAACTCGGTCGGATCAACCCCGAGGATTACGCGAGGCTCACGGAGAATACCAAATTCGCCGAAGAGCTCGGCGCTAAAGTGGTCAAGCTCAAGGGCAGGCGCGTTGCAGACTCACTGATCGACTTCGCCAGGCGGGAAGGAATCACCCACGTTGTGTTCGGACAATCGGCTCGCTCGCGATGGGACATACTTTTGCGAGGTTCGGTAATCAACCGATTCCTCAGTGAAGTGCGGGACGCAACGGTCCAGGTGGTGCCGCTGGGTGACAACCTGTCTGATTGAAGAGGGTGGACGAGTCGACAAAGACTCCGCAAGCACCGTAGCGGCGAAAGCACGCACTCCATGGCTTGCAGACTCGCCCTGGGTGGACATTGCGATTAACCCAGATCGAGCCGCGCAGGTAGTGATCCGTCGTGAGCCAGCGAGTCGATTTCTCTTCTTAACCGAACCATAACCGCTGTCGCCCGCTGCAGGGGCTCGGATCGTACTGGATCGCAACGTTACCCAGGGCTCGCGGACTCGCCCTGGGCTAGATGCTGTCGCCCGCTGCGCGGGCTCGGAGCGCCTGAGTCACAATGATCCCCAGGACGCTCGGACTCGCCCTGGCTACCTGCTCTCGCCTACGGCCTGGGACCACTCAAGTCACAACCATTGGGACGCACGGCATCATCTCGAACGGATCTCAAACAGGGCGGTCAAATCGCCGACGGTTTTCACGTCTCTCAGATCTTCTTGCACCAGGCGCACTCCAAACTCCTCTTGAAGCTCTATCACCATCTCGATCAGCGCGAACGACTCCACCACCAGGCCGGTCAGTACAGCGCCGTCTTCCAGTTTTGAAACCGGTTGCTTGAGCATACTCGCAATCGTTTCTTTGAATCGGTTCTTATCCAGCATCGTTGCCGCGCTCCTCTTCGAAGAATTCATTTCAACCGCACAAGGTCTTCGATCCGTTCCTCGTGCTCCTTCATCGTCTTACTGTAGACATCCTGGTCCGCCTGCCAGAAGCGTTTGAGCGTCGCCTCGATGACGTCCTTGCCATAGTCGGACTCCATCTCCTTAAGAGCATCGTGAATCCATTCGATATGCCACTTCTCATCCACCATTATCTTCGCCAGGGTTTCGCGCACTTCCTCTTGTAAGTTCGGGATCTGATTGTGGCGGGCGTACTGATTGACGACTCTCTTTTCAAAGACCTGCGTTATGGCGAGTACCTCCATCAAGTTGACTGGCATGCCGGCGGCCGCCAGGTACTGATCCTGGTATGCCTCGCTCAGCCTGAGCGCCTGCCCGCCGAGACGCTCAATGCACGATGTCCAGTACCAGGAATGGAGGGCTTCATCCGAAAAGTGTTTAGTCATATCGCGTTGAATGGCGCCCGGCTTCATCGATTTGGCCAGCTTGCCGAAAAATAGCGCGCCGCTGATTTCAGAAGTACGATAAAAACTCAGTATCCAAAGCTCGTTCTCGCTAAGCATCATTCTCTCTCCGTGGAAGGACCGCAGCGGACAAGAACCCTTCATCGACGTCAATACAAGCATAGCGAAACTCCAGCGCCTCCTCGCCGCGGACAAACGCTCGTCCGCTGTCAGCCGCAGGAGTCTCAATAAGGTAATCCGAAAACCATCTCTCGAAATTTCGCGGGTCCGACTTGAACAAAGCTTCCTTGATCGTCCACAGGCGTAGCAAGTGTTTCGTTCTGAGTGATTCATTAAAGCTCATCACCCAGGCCTGTTCCGGCTCGCAAAGAAAAAATCGCGTTGTCTCTCTCCGAAGCGAACGATTCACCTCAAGGTCAACCCCGATTCCGCTCACCTCCGCGGCTACCGTCCCAAGCGCCACGGCAAAGTCGCCGCTATGGGTTAACGAAAAGCGCGGGTTTGGAAAACCAATGCCTGCGGTCTCCTCGTCTTCTCCCATGCCGTTGAGCAGGCGTTTGAGCGCTGATCTCCCTGTTAGCCACGAAACCCTGCGAGGGCTTGTCCCCAGCTCGCCGAGACGAGCCTGCTCCTTCAATGTCAGCCGGTCCATCGCAACCCCCTCAGACGAGACGGCCGCTCTTAGCGCGACGCCAAGCTCACCCTCAAGCTCGCGTGCGAGACGGTCTCCGTCTAAATGTCTCTTCAAAGACCTCAAGCTTTTGGACCTCATACCTCTCGGCCGGCGCCGTCGGTGTGTTTTCCCCACCTCGTTCTGACCAGGTACTCGCAGGTATTGCGAATCAGCGCCCGCGGGTCGGGAGCGCGGTAGTCATTGAGAGCCGCAACCAGGTTGTGATTCCAAATCTGCTTGTGAATGAAGAGCTGCTTTCCAAATGGCGCGACGCTCGAAACCGCCTGGTTCACGATGCCTCCTCCGAAGGCGCTTATTCCGTCGACCAGGAGATCGAAAGATTCGGCGTCGGAGAATAGAGGCTGAAGGATCCGCCTCGATCTGAAATGGGGCTCCCGATCGAAGGTTTCAAAGGCGAGGTCGATAAGCTCGCCGAGGGTAAGAGATTCTGTCTCGGTGTGCGATAGGTGATAGATAACTTTGCTTCTGGAGCTTTCCATCAATTCAAAAACCGCCCCGGCTGCAAACTCCCCGGTGACGAAATAGACCGGGGTTTCGGGCCTCCCCGGGATCAGCGACAGAAGCCCGTAGTAAAAGAGCTTGAGCGTGTTGTGAAAGGCGTTGTACTGCGACACCCGTCCGTTATCCGAATCCGCGATGACCGTTGCTACTCGAAAAATCCGCCAGGGAAGGTGATCGTATTCAGTCAGGAGGGTATTCTCGGATAACCATTTCGACCTTTCGTAGTGGTTGGCGAATCCTGAGCTGACGTCAAGCGGCGCTTCATCCACTTCGCCGGCCCTGAGTCCGGACGCGTATACGGTGCTGAGCAGGCCCAATGCTTCAAGTGATGGACATCGGTCGGCAAACCGGAGGACCTTTTCTGTCCCTTCAGCATTAACTTTCCGCGCTGTCGCTTCATCGACATTGAACCGCGTGACGGCTGCGGAATGAATGACGCTAGTGAAGTCCGCCGGGTCGAGCGAACCAAAAGGGTCTTCGTTGACCAAATCTCCCCAATGGCAGCTAACCCGGTCTTCACGGTCATCAATCTGAAGCGCGAGAGCTTCTCTCTTTTGGTTGAATTCAATGTCATCGCTCGACCGCACCCACAGCGCCACGCGGTAGTTGGTTGCGGCGAGATACCTTCTTGCAAGACGCAGCCCAAGATAGCCATCCGCTCCTGTAATCAAGACCTGTTTAGCGCGCATTTCACTCTTCCCATGAATCGAAACCCGGCCAACGGCTTTCATTCGATCCGAACTGATCCAGGAACGCATAGATCCATCTTTCCACTCCGAACGCCACGCAACCTGAGAACGCTTCTTTGTTCTCGCGCGAGATCTGAAAAGCCTCACCAAAGTAGTTTCGATGAAAGTTTATCGAGCCAATGGCAAGCCCGGTCCGGTAGACCATCTCAGTCTTCACCGGATCAAGCTTTTGGAGAAGATATTTGGGATTGCGTGACGGATTGAAGAAAGGGTCCGTCGCATCTTTCCACTCTACGGAAAGGCCGATTCGCTCAAAGAAGCGATCTATTCTGTCCTGGTATCGTTTTAAGAATTGTTTCACCTCATCGGCAGTTCCAATGCAGACGATCTCGCGCATGGAAAAACTCCACTGGCGCTCAAGCCGCGAATAGTAAGCCTCCCTCCGAAAACATGTGGCTCGCGTAGTCACGTAGCGCGGCGATTCGAGGCGCTCTCCCTGAAACTGAATGTAGAAGTGGTAACAGGCGGCGGGGGTCAGTACGTCGCTTATCGGAGCCGCGGAGGTCAACTGAATCTCTCCGGCTGAATCGAGCGACTCGCCCTCGCTGAAGCGCTTCAGGTTCTCCTCATCCGCATCCAGCACCACGGGAAAAGTCACGAGATGGGGGAACGAGCGGAAGTAGTCGAGCCTGGCGAGTTCGCGCGCTGAAATGAAGGTGGGAAACCGGTACTCCGCGGCATTGCATTCGCCGGCCCAACTCTGAAAAAGCCTATCAAGGCGCCAATACAGTTCCAGCAGATTACCGCTCAATGACGACTGGCCGTTTTCCATCCATTGATAACCAGGTAGGTATTCAA
>CAZOOE010000295.1:0-1653 GCA_964581275.1 uncultured Clostridia bacterium | reverse complement strand
AAACCGGTCTCCCGCGGCTTGCCATCCGCCGGCCCAATCCGAAAAAAGCCTTCCAAGGCGCTTATGAGGTCCCAGCGAATACCCGCTCAAGCCCGATTGGCCTTTTTCCAGCAAGTATAACCAGGTAGTTCTTCAAAGTTGATCATGATTCAGGCTGGCGTTGCGTCTACGAGACTGAGGTCTGAAAGAAGGTGGCATAGATTGCGTTGATGTTGCGAAAGACGCCAACTTTCAGGCTCTCTACTTCGATTGATTTTTTGGACAGCTTCTCAATAAAAAAGATCAGATCCATTACCTGGAGCGACGAGATGATCCTTTGTTCGATGATCGGCGTCTCGTCGTTCAACTGCTCGAGCTCAATCTTGCCATTAGTCTTTACGATCCAAACCCGCAAAGCCTCCCGGATCTCCGTCTCGGTGCTCATAAGGTTGGCCCCTCGTCGAGAATGTTGTTGTCCAAAAGGTATTGAACGCATCCTTCGGAGATTCGTTTGCGATGGGCGCGGGCGTTCGCGTTATCGAAAGCGATTTCCTGGATTTCAAAAGGGTCTTCCAGTCCAGAGTCTCGATAGACGTCCGGGTTGTAGTACTCTTTCCATGCGGCGGCGAGGTAACCCTTGAGGTACTCGCGGACTCGTTGTCTGGTGTCGTCCGACCATCGGGGCGCGTGATAGGCAAAGAGGTCTCTAACTATCTGGCGGCCAAAAACAAGGTGCCGCGCTTCGTCGCGGTGATGAAGCAAGTTGATCTGTCTCGCAAGCGGAGCCAGCCGCTCATCGCGGGACATCGCAACATTGTACACGTCAACGATCTCTTCAAAGATCAGGACCTTTGCGAAGAAGAGAAAGTCCTGTTCGCCAGCCTCATAGTCCCGCGGGAAGGACATTTTCTTGTCGGGATAAATCTTTCCGGCGTACCTCATGCAGAAGCCGCCGAAGTAGACCATATGTTTGTTCTCCTCATCCAGAAAGTGGTGCAGATAGCGGGTGATCTCATCGTTGCCTTTTCTGTAGAGCCGCTCGGCAAGACCTTGCACGAGCGATTTTTCGCCGTTGATGTTGAGGCTGAAAAAATTCACCGCTTCATAAAAGCTGAGCCTCTTCCTATCGGCTTCGGTCAGTCCGTCATAGACACCCGTGCCGTAAAGAGAAATCAATTCGGGGCTGGTAAACCACTGCTCAATGTCCATGGCTTCGGGCCAATCCAAATAAGAGTATGGATTGATATAATCCTTCACCGAAGCATCGGAGAGTTTCTTAACTGTCTTTGCGAAGTCCGTCATTCTTGATCCTACAACTTCAGCTCTCACACCTTCTCAACTATTACGCATTGCCAGTTGAGTCCGTAGCCGGCCATGAAAAGAAGCGCTCTTTGGCCAGGCTCTATTCTTCCGTCATCCACCAGCCGCTTGAGGTTTATAATGTTGTCGCCGCTGATGACGTGCCCAACTTCTCCTATGGTCGGAAAATAAACACGCTCGAAATCGAACTTTAGCAGTCGAGCCAATATCTGCCAGGCTTTTCTGTTCGTGTTTTGCGGAACTATCCAGTTGAGACCGCGAACATCCAGTTTCGCCTTCGACAAAGTTTCCTGAATGACTCGATAGTTGTGGCTGAAAAAACTCCCTACTTTCTCGTAATTTGAACCCCCTACC
>CAZOOE010000294.1:0-8465 GCA_964581275.1 uncultured Clostridia bacterium | reverse complement strand
CCGCCGCGAGTGGCCCACGTCACCATTATGTGTTTGAGCTCTATGCGCTCGATAGCAAACTCGATCTGAGCGCCGACGCCAACCGCGTTCAATCGGTCGCTGAGCTACAGGGACGCTTGCTCGGGGCGACATCGGAAGAGGTTACCGCGGCCGCAGAAACAGTCGAGCGCGCGCTTGCTCATCCGCTGATGCGACGGGCGGCGGCGGCTCTGGTTGCTGGTCGCTGCAGACGAGAAACTCCTATTGCGATGCGGCTCGAAGATGGATCGCTCATTGAAGGAATCGTCGATCTCGCATTTGTTGAGCAGTCCGATCCGCATACGTGGATCGTGATAGATTTCAAAACGGATTTCGAGATTGCTGGACGGCTGGACGAGTATCGCGAACAAGTCTCGTTGTATTCTCAAGCGATATCACGCGCGACCAAGCTGGGCGTCAAAGGAGTCCTGCTGAGACTGTAGGTCTGTGTCCTTCAAAGGAATCGTCAGGTCGTCCGAGTCGACGCCCTGAGACTGATATGGATGAAGCGGATTCGATGAAAGGAAACATCCCGATCCCTGATCTGAATGACGGCGACGAGGTATGGCTGACCGTCGCGGTGCTCTCGGTGCGCGAGGTGCGGCCGCAACAGGCCAGGCCTTTCTTCTTGGCCAATGGGCGGAACGCCAGCGGGACTGTAGTTCTGAAGATCCCAAGCGAGATTCTCGAAACCGACGCCGCGATCCAGCCGGGCTTGTGGGGCATTGTTGGCCGGGTTGAGCTGTTTCAGGGACAGCGGCAATTCGCTGTCTCGGAACTCAGACCAATCACCATCGAGAAGTACCGCGAGCTTCAAAACGCCGATCCGCTCTTACCCCGAGCGTTCACCATCGATATCGAAACCATCCCGCTTCCTGCCTTCAAGCAAAGAGCCGCTCAACGCTTGGAACGAGCGCTCCAACGCGGAAAGATGAGCGAGGAACAACAAGCCCGATACTTCGAAGACCAGACCGCCGAAGAACAGCGTGCATTCAGAGTGGGTTCGCTAACAGCAACGTCCGGGCGCGTGCTGTCGATAGCAGTGCACGTCGGGTCGATCCCTGATCGTGAAATCAAAGGCCTCGAACCGAGCGAGAGCGAACACGTCCTTGGTATCGACTCGGACGGACAAGAACAGAGCGAGAAGGAAGCGCTGACCGATTTTCTCGCGCTGATCCGGAGCTTCGACGCAGACACTGATGAGATCGTCGGCCACAACGTCATCGGGTTCGATCTGCCGTTTATTTTTCAACGGTGCCTGGTGAATAACATCGTGGTTCGCCCTTTTGTGAACTTGGCCGAGTTCAACGTGCGAGGAGTCTATGACACGATGCATCGGTGGTGGTTGGGCTCAAGGAACCGCGTCGCGCTTGACGACATCGCCTGGGCGTTAGGGATCGAATCGAGCAAGACGGATGAAGTTGAAGGCAGTCGCGTGTTCGAATTGTATCAAGCGGGCAAGCTTGCGGAGATTCGCGAGTACAATCTGAACGACGTGCGCGTCACGAGAAAGGTGTACGAGCGACTGGTGTCGATCCTCGGAAGGTGACGCGCCGTTGAACGGAAAGCGAGTCAGCGCGTACAATCTGGCTTGACGATATTCGCAAGCCGCTATCGGCGGCGAAAGGAATTGACCGTGACGGGGAACGCTGAAAAGGCGAAGCAGCAAGTACTCCAGCTTACCGAGGCCGACCGCGCCCAGCTTGCGCGCCTTTTGATCGAGTCGCTCGATGATTGCGCGGATTCGGCCGTGGAAGCCGACTGGGACGCGGAGCTCCAGAGAAGGGCCGAACAGGTCACACAGGGAAGCGCGCGCTTAGGTCCTGCGCACGAGACGTTGGCCGAGATCAGAGACAAATACAGATGAAGCCGCCTGTCACTAGCGACCAAGCGGCTGAGGAACTCGACGAAGCTATCCACTATTACGAAACAAAAGCTCCCGGAATAGGCTTAAACCTGGCCGCCAGAGTGAGTGAAGCCTTCCAGAGAATTCAACGCAACTGCATCTTTATACCATTTCATAAAGTCACCAGCGTTCAGAAGTGTCTTCTCCGAAGGTTTCATTTCACGGTCTTCTAAGTTGATTTGGATGAGCCCGTCGTCGTTATGGCCGTTGCGCACCGGAAACGGAAGCCCGATTGTTGGAAATTCCGACAACCGCGTTGAGACTACGCTTTGGGAGTTCGAGGCATACGTTGGCCGCAAATCTTAATGGATTGTTTATGCTGATCGTTGGGCTCGCCGCGGGTGCACTCGTCGTTTGGCTGGTACTTCGTCCCAGAATCAAACACGAGTACGACCGGGCCAGAAGCGAGTCCGAAACGGAACGAGCCACGCTTGTCGAGCGCCTTCAAGGCAAGCTCGATCAGACACGCAAGCTCGAGGCCGACCTGAGCGAGCTCAACTCCAAAGTGTCGGAGTTTCAAAATGACAACGCCGGCTTGCTTGCGCGGATCAGCTCGCTTGAAACCCAGCTCGATGCCGAACGCAAAGCTGCGATTGAAAAACTCGCACTGGTTGAAGACGCGCAAGGCAAACTTTCGGACGCCTTCAAAGCGTTGTCAGCCGATGCGCTCAACGCCAATAGTCAGAACTTCCTCAGCCTCGCCCGTGAGACTCTCGGGCATTTTCAGGATGCTGCCAAAGGAGACCTCGATACCCGGCACAAGGCGATAGGCGAACTGGTTCTGCCTCTCAAGGAATCGCTCGAAAAGGTAGACTCAAAGATTCGCGAGCTCGAGTCGGCGCGCGCCTCGGCTTATTCGTCGCTCACCGAACAGGTCAAGCATCTCGCAACTTCGCAGGTACAGCTTCAAACCGAGACCTCGAAGCTGGTTAACGCGCTGCGAAGCCCGATAGTTCGCGGACGATGGGGTGAGATTCAGCTCCGCCGCGTGGTCGAGCTTGCCGGGATGACACACTATTGTGACTTCAGCCAGCAAGAAACAATCGCAACCGAAGACGGGCGGTTGCGTCCGGATATGATCGTCAGGCTTCCAAACGAGCGGCAAATAGTCGTCGACTCGAAGGCGCCGATCGAGGCGTACTACCTTTCGCTGGAGACCACCGACGAAACAATAAAGACCGCGAGACTGAAGGATCACGCGCGACAGGTTCGCACCCACCTGACGAAGCTAGGCGCGAAGAGTTATTGGGAATCCCTTCCGTGCACGCCCGAGTTCGTAGTTCTCTTCCTGCCGGGCGAGACGTTTTTTAGCGCGGCGTTGGAGCAGGACCAATCGTTAATCGAGTTCGGAGTGGAGCAGCGAGTCATCCTGGCGACGCCGACTACCCTGATTGCGCTGCTAAAGTCTGTCGCGTACGGCTGGCAGCAGGAGCGAATGACCGAGAATGCCCAGCAGATCAGCAAACTCGGACGCCAGCTCTACGAACGGCTCAGAGTGCTCGCAGAGCACTTCTCGGAGGTGCGAAAGGGGTTGGACAAGGCGGTCGAGTCATACAACAAAGCAGTCGGGTCTTTTGAAGGGCGAGTCCTGGTGTCTGCGCGGCGGTTCAAAGAGCTGGGCGCAACTACAAGCGAGGAGATTGAACCGCTGGAAATCGTCGACCGTGCGACCCGCCTGCTGGACATCGGTGAGACGGCACTTATTCCGGGATTGCTTGATGGCGAGGATTCCGACGAGGAAGACACAGGATTGAGGATTGAGGATTGAGGATTGAGGAGTCTGGAGTCACTTTGTCCAAACAGATATGGCTAGCCCCCATCCTAAGCGACAACCGTGAGCGGCTGCTTGCCCGCGCTGCTGAGGTCCTCGCCAGCGGTCCCGCTGAAGGCCTTGTTTATCTTGTTCCATCACGCCCGCTGCTGGAACTCGCAGCGAGCCGGTTGCTCGACGGCGAGCGCGTTCGCGGGGTATGGGGTTCGCTGCCGGTTCACTTATTTCGAGGATTCGCGAGGTTCGTCCTGGCGACCGCGATCCAAGCTGACACCGGTTTGCCGGTTGCTCCACGAACTGCAATCGATCAACAAGATCTCCCGGCCAGACGCAGCCTGATTTCGCAGCTTACCACGCGGCTCGCGCGCGACGGCAAGCTCAGGGCTATCGGGCCGCTGGCGAATCGTGAGGGGTGCTTGAATACCATCGCCAAGCTCATCGGCGAGATTCAACGCGCCGCGAAGACTGACTCCGAATTCAGCGCGATTGTTGAAGCTCGAGCCCGCGACTTCTACCCGACACTAACGCAGGAGAGCGAAGACTCATCGACTCTAAGCGAGCATCCGATTCCGCTTCAGATCGACTTCGACAGGGAAATCGGATTGATCTACTCGGCTTATGCCGCGGCGCTCGATCGCTTTTGGCTGACCGAGGACGACGCCGATCAACTGCGCACCCTCGAAGTTTTACGTGGCGATGCCGACGGGAAGAAAGTGGTTGTGCCATGGCTTTCAGAGGCTCGGCTGATGGTGGTTGATGGGTTTTATGATTTCACTCCGGTTCAAGGAGAGATCCTCAAGCTTCTGATCCCACAGGTGCCGGAGGTCATCGTCAATCTCAATCGAGACCTGCACAACGCCGAGATCTTTCGCCCGTTTGCGCGAACCTTGGAACAGCTGGCGTCGATCGCCGACTTTGAAATACTGGAAGATCATGAAGCGCGGCCCGTAGCTTCCGGACTGTCGCCGTTGCGCGGGCGACTGTTCAATCCAACCGCCCTGGGAGCGCAGGCATCCTTGTCTGCCTCTTCTGCTGCAACGTCGGGCCGCGAAGCAGGTGTAAGCCCACACGAGGCGATCGAGGATACGCATTGCATCCGCTTGCTGGACTGCAGCAACCGGGAGACCGAGATCCGCAAGATAGCGAAAGAGATCAAGCGGCTTGTGTTGGTTGAAAACTACCGTCCCAGCGAGATCGCGGTTGTAGTTCGCGAACGAGGTTCGTATGAAGAGCTAATCGCGCGGGTCTTCGAGCAAGAGCGAATTCCGTGCGCGCTTGGGCATCGTATCGCGCTAACCGAAGTACCTGAAGTGCGCGCGGCTTTGAAGCTGTTCGATATGTTGATCGAGCTGAGTAGCGAGAATGCGTCATCGCTTAAGATGAGTGAGCTGGCAGACCTGTTGAAGTCCGGCTACTTTCGTCTATCCGAACCCGAACTGGATCTCTTGCGCGAATGGTTCAATCACGAGCACCAACAGCTGTTGAACTTATCGGGCTTTCAGAGAGGACCTGATCAAACAAACGTTGGTAGCTGGGACGCCGACGAGCTTGAGAATGTGATCGCGTTCGTGGGGACCGAGTTGCGTTCTGACCGGTGGCTGAAGCGCGCGCGGCAGTTTAGCGGCCTCCGACCCAAGCCGGATTCAGAAGAGATAGTTGCAGCCGATCTTGATGATGAATCGGAGAGTGATGACGAAAGCTTCGCAGTAACTGGAGAACAAACCGCGATGGCGACCCGCCGTGTCGAGCGCGCGGAACCGGTGGACGTCCCGCTCCCGGGGTCAGAACGAAAAGCCAGGCCCTCCCGTGAGGTTCATCCAGCTCTGATCGCATGGTCAGCTCTCGTATTGGAGCGTCTGGCAAAATTAATCGCAGAAGCAACTCGAGAAGCTCTTCCCAATGAGCTGCGCGACGCGGTTATGAAGCTCCTCGATCAGCTTCAGTTTGCGCGCGATGTCCGCGGTTCGCGGTTAGGTCCGCTGCCTGACACCGAGCTTCCGGCAGTGACGCTCGATCGGCGCGGGCTTGAAGGATTGCGCCGTGCTCTTGTTTCCGCCGCCAAAAGCATTGAAATGGCGGACCGGACTGTAAGCGATGGGGACAGCGTGTCGAAAACCAGGCTCGGGACGCTTCTCGAGGAAGCGATGCGATGCGTCAGAGCGCAGTCTTTGACAACCGGCCACGCCGACCCTGATGGCTTGAGAGTACTTGAAGTAACCGATGTGCGCGGATTGAGGTTTCGCGCGGTATTCATCGCCGGGCTGACGGAAGGCAGCTTCCCGGCGCGCACCTCGCTCGACTGGATATACCCCCACGAGGAGCGCGAACGGTTGAAGCAATACGGACTGACGCTCGAGGACATTTCGCCTGACACGCTTCTCAAGGAAGAGCACTACTTCTATCAAGCGGTTTGCCGCGCCACCGAACGGCTTTTCCTGAGCAGGCCGATGGTGTTGGAAGACGGCTCGGAGACCGTAGCGTCTTACTATATCGAAGAACTCCGCCGGGCAGTCGCACCCAAGCTGATCGACCGAGAGGTTGTGCGAGATGATTTTGATGGTCACTCGCTGTTTGATTCGTCGCGAGGTTCGGAGCTTGCGGTGCTGTCGGTTCGACAGGAAGAGAGGCGACTGCATCGAGCTCAGAGGGAAGGTAACTTCACCAGCGAGGTAATCGCCCGCTTGATGGCGACCGCCCGAGAGCGGGGATTCTTGAGCAAAACGGCGCAACGAAGGATTGCGATCGAACGAGAGCGCACGAGTCGGGCGTTCGGTAGATTTGATGGTGTGATCAGCAACCCGGGGTTGATCGCAAGTCTTGGGGAGCATTTCGGCGTTGCTCATACGTTCAGCGCAAGCGAGCTCAGCCTATACGGCAGGTGCGCGTTTAAGTTCTTTTGTGAAAAGGTCCTCAAGCTGGAACCGCGCGGTGAAGCTGCGCTCGACCTGACGGCGCTTGATGCTGGGAGCCTGTTACACGAGGTGCTCAGGCGATTCTTCGAGCGGCATCGACGCGAGAGGCTGACCGAACTTGATCGAGAGGATCTTCGACACGAGATGGGGGAGATAGCGGACGCGGTGTTCGATGAGCACGAGCGGATTGTGCCGCCTCTCAATGTGAACGTCTGGCGCATTGACCGCGAGATGAGAAAGCTATTGCTCGTACAGGTGCTTGACTATGAGCTCACCGTTCAAGAGCAGACTCGATCTAAGGATGTGCGGCCCGCCTTTTTCGAGTTAGCGTTTGGGATGCGAGGCGGAGCCGTCGATCCGCGGTCGACCGATCAACGCCTGGCTCTACATCGCGGGTCGAGTGACCCGGGCGAAACAGTACGCGTTCGCGGACAGATCGATAGAGTCGATATTGCTAGCGACGGGACTGTCATTGCGTATGACTACAAACTATCGAAGGGAGCGAGTGTTGATGATATGCGAGAGGGCAGGGCCTTGCAGCTTCATCTTTACCTTGCGGCGCTCGAACAACTCTTCCTGCGGGGCAGCGCTATTGCGGGGGGCGGCTACTACACGATGAGGGGAGGCCAGACCCGGCGTAACCGGGGTTTGTACCGAGCGGTGAAGCAAGCCTACACCGCGGTGCGTAAGACGACATCTTCAATGCTGACGGACGAAGAATGGAATCGCGTTCGGGGCGAGATGGAGGCTCGAGTATGGGAGTTCATAGACGGGATACGCGCCGGTCAATTCCCGGTCGACCCATCCGCGCCGGAAGCGTCGTGCCCGCACTGCGACTTCTCGGCGGTGTGCCGCTATGAGAGGTTTCGGATAGGCAGAAAGGAAGATAGCGAAGTGTCGTCAAGCGCGAAGCATTGAACGGCCTAGTGCGAATCTAAACATGAGAGAATCGATGAGAGTATGAGCGTTGTTGCGGAAATAAGAGCTCGCGAGCTGAAACCTGAACAACAACTGGCTGCGCACACCCTTGACCGACATGTCTCGGTGTCTGCGGGTCCCGGCGCCGGCAAGACAACCGTGCTTGTCGAGCGCTACCTTCACATCCTTCGCGACAGTAAAATTAGCGTAGATCAAATCGTTGCTATAACCTTCACCAACCGCGCCGCTAACGAGATGCGCGAGCGCCTCAGACGAGAGTTAGACGAGATCCTTACGTCGGCGGCTCCGATTGAGCGCGCGAAGTGGATGCGACACAAACGGACGCTCGACAGCGCGATAATCACCACCATTCACGGCTTTTGCGCGAGACTGTTGCGCGAGTTCCCGGTCGAGGCCGAAATCGATCCGCAATTCATTCTGTTGGATGCGCATCAGTCGGCGATACTCGAAGAAGGGGTGGTCGAGGAGTCGCTCACCGCGTTCATCAGCGCAAAGGATAGCGCGATGACAGAGCTTGCAGCGGGCGTTGGCCGCGTGCGGCTGGTGCGCGGCTTGATCGACATCTATCGCTCGATGCGGAACCAGGGTTTGACGGTGGAAAAGATCGAAGCGGAGACGGCGAAAACCCATAAGACACTCGATGACTACAAGCAAGCAGTCGAAGAGCTCGCCGCGAAGATGCGCGAGTTCATCGAGGCTCGTGGTTTGCCGCCCTCGGCCCAAGAGAAACGGATCGTGGCCCAGCAAGGTTGGCCGGCGTTTCAATGCTTTCTTAAGAGTGTCTCGGAATCGACGCTACCATCAGAGTTTTCCGAGGCCATTCGGAGATTTCGCGAGGCCACGCGACCAAGAGCGGGGGGCAAAGTCGGCGAGCTGGTCAAGGAGCTTGATGCCCTGGTCTGGGAGGACAATCTCCGCG
>CAZOOE010000293.1:0-8490 GCA_964581275.1 uncultured Clostridia bacterium | reverse complement strand
TTTATCGGGTTGAGCAAGCAAATCATCTGCAGGTGGACAGCTCGAACATACCTCAGATGTGAACAATTCAACCAAAACAGGCACACGCTTATCCGACCGTTGTTCATATAACCGCTCATCTTCCGGCTTTAAGAAGACTGCTTGGGTATGTCGAATTAGCGCAACGGTCAAAACTATCACTCCAACAATCGCGAGCACTGAAGCAATCCGAAATTTCATTTTCCTTATTTTCCTTTTGCTCTGCCGAAGATAGCTCTGGAGCCGCTGCTCTTGTTGTCGGTCTAATGGTCGTCTCGCTACCACCCAAAGTTGGGTCGCCCCGTCGAGAAAGCCTTAAACCAGTCCCACTCAGACGGGGCCCCCAACTCTATTAGGATTCTGAGAATCCTACAGCACCGAACATCACATTTTCATAGATGGGCCCTCACCCTCGCTGTTAGCAAGGATGATTCGCTGGTGCGAGCCATTAAAAGTGATCGCGACGAGTAAATCGCCGTTGTCCGTTTGCTTGGTTTCTATTCGAGTACCGGTCGTCGCGGTCGGTGCAGTCTCCGCATGTGCGGCAGCTTTAGCGACGACTTTTCCATTCTTCACAAAACTAAGTTCGCTCTTCTCAGAATCGAATTCTACGCGGTACTTGCCCTCCTTTATGGTCATGCCGTTAACGGTGACGTCCTTGGAGAATGCTATACTCTTGCCTTTGACTTCGGCAAAAGTGCTGAACACTAAGAGAGCCGTCAACACCCCGGCAGAAAGAATGCGTTTAATTTTCATACTACCTCTCTTTCTTGTCTTGACTGACAGCGACAGATCTGTTTCGAACCGGGACACTACCTGTCGCTTACGATTCAAAGCTTCCACTCTATAAAGACCAGCCGATTTCGGTTTTATTCCAGCGTTCGCAGAAACGGCATTTCTTGGGTAAAACAAAGACGTCCCCTGTTTCTTCTTCGTCTTATTCGCGGGGTTCCCTGAGGCGATCCAAAGTTTGGCACAGTAAGCTGGGAGACTATCAAGACATCCGGCATCATAATTTAAAAGGGACTGAATGCACCGAATATGGCGAAGCAAAGTATTTTATGCGAAAGCGACTTCCAGCAAGGAGACGTTTTATCGTCAGCTTATTCAAAAGACTCAGGTCATTAATTAAAACGTTTACAGCAGTAAAAAACGCGCCGACGACCCTGAAAGCTACCCCGAAAGTTACCCCAGCGAGAATCCTCGGTCTGTAAATATAGGCGAGCAGAGGGATTCGAACCCTCGACCTCCTGATCCACAGTCTCGTTGTGGGATTAGTAACCGACCACACTCAAGGGTCGAACATCAACATCTAACGCGGGTTGCAGCCGTCGACAGGACGCTCAGTATCACGCGTTATCACTGCGTATTGAAGAAAATCTGTCGCAAGATTGTCACAACGTGGCGATACCTATAATCGCACTCCCATTTCGCTTTTTAGAGTCGCGATCCGGACAGTCGGTGCGCCGAAGCACCTTCTCAAGAAAGATCCCGGTAATCAGAAAAGTTCTCATTAAGATGCTTCCTCAACTGCTTTGCCTTACGAATGGAATCGTTGTGAAATGGAAGTCCTCAAACGTGATGCGGATGATGATACCGAATCCCGCAATCGGCCAAGCAAACCTTGAGTTCGTCGAATCCCTTTTCCGTAATAGACGTGTCGCAGATCCGAAGATACCTTAGTCGACTCATCGTACACAGCGTTTCTATTCCTTGATCGGTTATCAACGTTCTCATAAGATCAAGGCGCACCAAGCTTGGCAACTTTTGGAGCTCGACTAAGCCCCTGTCCGTGATTTTGTCGTTTAATAATGTCAGCGACGCGAGATCGCGCATCTCAATGAGGTACACCAGCCCGTCGTCTGTTATCTTGGTGTCGCCAATATCCAGCCAGCGAAGATGTGAAAGATGTCTTACATGACGCAGTGCAGGGTCTCCTATCGCGGTTTCCCATAGGGCAAGCCCCTTTAAACTCGTCAAATGTTGGAGGTGTTCAATTGCCGCATCTGTAACTCTGCTTGTAGATACCCAACCGAAGACCGCGAGCGCATCCGCATCGAGACTTGAGAAGATTTCTGGATCAAACACAGCGCGGGCCGCGACATCCAGGCGAGCTTCCTTGTCGGCAGGAATGAAGACATTGCCGGTTGCCTCGGTGAGCAGCGACCACTCGCCATTGCCTTCGCGGTCGCGAATGGAAACCCTCCCGATGGATAAGTTCACGGGAGATTTTAGCGTTCGATTTTCCACCTCAGGCTTCCTTCAAAGGCCACCGCTGCATTCGGCGGCGCCTTCGATGTCGATCGACTCAGGGTTTAGTTTTCGTCCATTGGATCGGAACTGTCTTCACAGCACTCCGGACAGAGATCGCAAATATCGTCAACGAACTCTCCACCTCCCCAATTGAACGAAAAACAACCGCCCCCTCCTGCAGCGGGTGCCGGGCTCGGGTCAGGTGACGGTTCAGCACCCGGAATAAGAACCCCACAGCAGGATGGACAGACCATACAAATCGTCATTACGATTGGCACTCAACCTCCTCGGCGCAGAAAATCCCTTGGGCCCGTAATGCTCGGGGCCTTCCTGCGAGCCTGTTGTTCAGCGCTCTTCCACTCAAATCCCGGCGCTCGCAGGTGGGTCAGTTTCTCACGCTCGTTGACATCTTTTTGGTAAGACCGGTATCCCCTTTCTTCTGACCGTGAATCATATATGATCTCGGGCCATTCTTCGGGCGGATGTCATCTGGTCATGGTGACCAAGGGACCGTATTCGATAAACTGAGAGTCAGGCGGGTTTTGCCAACAGATTCTAGATCAGCGGAGTCCGCTAATGAACAGGATCAGATATTCGTCCGGGTCAGGAAGAGCTCACAAGGCGAGAATGCTAATAAACCTGAGACCCGTCATCGTGAGACCGTGAGATTGTCCGCGATTGTTCGCCCGAGTGATCGGGGTGGCAGACGCCTCAAGCGATTTGACGCTATTGTTTTGCCCCAGCGCGTTTGAGAGTTGAGATAATGTTTTTGTGGCCTGATATCATCGCCAGGCTTAGGGCAGTCTCGCCGTGCTCGTTTCTGGCGCTGATCTCCGCACCTGCGCTGATAAGGAGATGAACGGTCTGAAGTCGGCCATTTGCCGACGCGAACATTAACGGGGTAAATCCACTTTGCGTTCTTGCGTTAACGTTCGCACCGCCTTCTAATAACAGTCTCACTATGTAGCTATCGAGCCCGCCAGCCGCGACTACTAACGCAGTGGCACCTTGCGAGTCTGAAGCGTTGACATTGGCGCCTGCCGCCAGCAGTGAATCGACAACGTCGGAGAATCCTTTCTCCGCCGCCGTAATGAGCGCAGATCGTCCTCCTAACGGTTTCCAGTCTATGTTTACGCCGGAACAGATCAATAGATCGACAGCTGCTGAGTTTCCGCGCGCGGCCTGCTCTGCCAGAGTAGCTGGTAGAGCCTCTAACCCCATCCGGCGGAGTTGTTGCTTCGCTTTGTCGGTTTCACAAGCGACGCGGCGTCGTGTCCTCTCACCCCAACCACCGGGAGGAAGCCGCCACGTCAATTCCAAAGGCCCGGCCAGCGGCATGACTTCAATCCGGCCGACGCGATGCCAAACGAATTCCGCATCGTCGAGCGCAAGTTCGATGGTCCAAGACCCCGCCGGCAAAGCAATAGAGAGCGCAGAATCCGCGTTTCGAAGTGCAATTCTGGCGACGCCTTCTTGCGCAGCAAGGTTCCCCTTGCCGTCATATACTCGCACCCAGATGTTTGGAATCTCATGCGAAACCGAGAACATAGGTCGCCCTTCGCTGTCCGCTAATTTGATTAAAACACCGGAATAGTAGACTTGAACCGCAATGTCGCCCAAGTCAATGTTCCGGTCTCCATGTGGTTCAATCGGTAGACCGCGAAACGGCTGGCTTGACTCAGCGAGACTTTCAAAGGGTGGAAGAATCAGGATTTGAGTATCTTTTGGGGTTGGGCCCTCCACGAACAAGACCCTCTTCAGTGTCTGCAAAGAGGTCGTGTCTGTTATGCGAAATCGCCCGCGAGAATCTGTTGTGTCTTGTCGTAGCAAAGAGGGCGAACCCCGGTCGCTTTGAGTTTGAATGGTCACAACGGCGCCGCCGACCGGGACTCCTTCGCGGTCCACAACTCGACCGAAGACTTCGCATTTACCTTGGGCAGCGGTCTGTACGATCGGCGCCAACAAAACGCCAGATAAGACGATCAGAAACGAATAACGTAATTGAAACATCCTTTTGTCCTGCGCTCCGCGCACGCCGCCCCTTGATCTCTGCCAGTCCAGTCGGCTCAGTGCAACGCTCTGATTTGGTCTCCACACTTGCTTTCGACAGTCGTCGTGTTTTTCGAACTCTGCGTCGGATTGTCACCGTCATCAGGTATTAGCCAGTTCCCATCTTGCCCTCTGATGAGATGCGCTAGTTCGTGCAAAATGCCAAGAGCCTCTGCGCCTCGTGAGGCGGGCGCGAAACTCCCTACATTGG
The DNA here is from genome assembly GCA_964581275.1 of uncultured Clostridia bacterium. Lineage (GTDB taxonomy): Bacteria > Acidobacteriota > Blastocatellia > UBA7656 > UBA7656 > Onstottus_A. The sequence goes on along the minus strand of CAZOOE010000293.1, from coordinate 3,959 downwards.
GCAGCCTCTCTCCGACGTGACCATTTGCAGTATTCAGCGCCATCGCAAAGGGTCCGCGTGTGTTTACAATCGCGTTGGCAAAGGTACGATAGGTAAATCCAGCTTGGTTCGTGATTATGGTTTGCTGCCCGCTCTGCTGAATACTGACGCTTGTGTCTTGAATGTTACCTGGTCTTAAGTTGGCCCCCAACGCGGTCAATGCTTCTTCGGCGTTCGCGGTCCCCCCTAAGTACTGGCTACAAGCGTTATCGGTACTCAAGATTTGCTGCACGTCTCTAAGCGCGTCCTCTATCATTTCCAGTACCGACTTTGCACTAGGACCGGCTCCATTTCCATCGATCAGAGGGGGGCCTTTAGCGCGACCGATTCCGTCGAAGATGCCTCCAAGTCCGGTCATTCCATCTGAGGGCCCGCCGCCACTGCTGCCGCCGGAGCCTGAGCCGCCTGGAGTTGGCGCAGTAGCGCGACCGGAAATGCTTCCATCTGGATTCTGATGAAGGGGCTCATCCTTTGGACCGGCGGGTTGATCGTCTAATCCAGATGGGTCGATCCGGTTAGTCAGGACGTTCCGAGTATAAACATATCGGTTCCAGCTTCGAGGGTCTTGCAGGTATTCACTAGCGCGATACGGATCGCACGAAAAGAATCGTCCGGTATTTGAGCCATAGTAGCGGTTGATCGCGTAATCGATCCCGCTTTCACCGTCGCGCTCGTACGCCGTCAAGTGGTGTTTATCCGACACGCCACTCTCCGCGAAGTCTTCGCCAAAGGGGAGGTGGGCTTGCCGACCCAGGACGTTTCCACTGGTATCCATTGTCAAACGTGTGCTCAGCCGATCACTCAGGAAATAGCTCGTCGATCCGCTAGCAATCTTGGCGATCATCTTGCCGCCATAAATAACAAAATCTGTGATGACCGCGCCTGTACTCCCGTTGTGTTCGGCTAAAACCTGCGAGCCTTCCCAGACATAGTGTGTGATCGTTGATCCAACAGCCTTCTTGTAACGACGGTTCTGATTGTCATAGGCGTAGCTCCCCGTAACACCGCCGTCAACGCTCACTAGATGATTCTCGCTGTCGTAGACGTACGTGTGAACGCCATCGTTTGTGACATTCCCTGCCGCATCGTAGCTATAGCTGACCGTTCCTGTTGTCGTGACGCTCGCTATCTGATTTGTCGGCGCACCACCTGATTGCTGAAGCGTGATCGACTGAATCTGATTCCCACCAGAGGTCGCATCCCACATTCCGGTCCGATTGCCCCAGCGGTCGTAAGCAAATCGCCGTTGTGCCGATGAACCATTGCTGGTCTGATTGGATGTCACAAGTCTGCCAAGATCGTCATAAGTATATGCCGCGCTTTCGGTGGTCCCGTTGATTGTGCCGCTAACGGTCATCAGTTGACCTGCATTTCCTGCGGTACTGCCAGCGCCCATTTGTCCCGCTGATGCTTGATAGCTGTAGGCGAGGTTCATCCGGTTCGTATACGGCGACGCCGTACCGGCCGTCTGCGATGTTAACTGCATCCGGTTCGCGTCATAGCCGAACGTCTCGGTCACCCCATTTCCGAGTGTATCACCCGTCACCTGGCCGATTCCATTGTACGTCATACCTGTTAGAAAGGAACCAACGGAGGTTATACGTCCTTTGTTGTCATGGCCAAAGTTGATCACTCAGGTCGACGGACAGGTGATCTGCGTGACTTGGTTCGCAGCGTTGTATTGATAGCTTGTCGTGTAATTCCGTCCATCCAACGTTCGGGTGACCGATGATAGATTGAGTTTGTTGCCGCCATTGCCGCCGTTCCCGATTCCGACACTGTAGGCGTAGCTCTCGGAATAACCGGTTCCAACGCTGAGCGACAGGAGCAGGCCTTTCGTGTTGCTCGACTGATTGTTGTCAAAGTTGTAGGTCACGTTGGGTGCGGTCGACACTCCCGACACGGTGTTGTAGGTAATAGAAGTCAACCTGTTCAAAGAATCATAACCATAAGTCGCGATCGCTCCGCGCGCGTCTTGGCGTGCTGCCAAGGCGTCGAATGTCGTGTAGGTGTACTTGTAAGTCCAGAGTGTTCCCGTCCCGTCGTTGATCGTCGCGGTCATCTCTGGAATCTTCTCAAATAATAGACGGCTTTGGTCGTCGTATTTGAAGCTGCGTGTCTGGCCGCCTTGATTCACTCCTATCAACCGGTCCGCGACATCATAAGTGTAATTTGTTTCCTGGCTCAGAGCACCAGTCGAAACGTCTTGCTCGGTAACCTTGATCAAACGACCGAGGCCGTCGGTTTCGCGCTTGATTTTGCGATTCACTTGATCTGTCGTTGTCACGACACCGCCACTGTACGCCGTCTGAATCGTGTTACCGCCGGGCAGAGTCGTTACCGTTACTCGACCCAGGAGGTCGTAAGTAAAGTTGGTGGTTGGACCTGGGGTTCCGCCCTGCGGAAAGGGATTCGTTTGCGTTGCAAGTCTTCCCATCGAGTCGTATGTGTAATTTACCTGTGCGCCATTCGCATCGACAGAGGAAGTCTTTTGGCCCCAGCCGTCGTATGCCGCTGACTCGCTGATCGTTTTGTTTGTTCCGTCGTTGTAAGTCCCGCTCGAAGAAGTAGGCTCGCCAAAGGCGTTGTATACGGTCGTCCCAGTTGCGGCAGTTGGGGCAGTGAATGCCGTTGGTCTCATCTGCGCATCGTAGCTGTAGCTCGTGATCTGACCATCCGGGTCGCTGCCGCTGCTTTCAGTTAGCGTGCTGAAGTTGTAGCTCTTTGTGCTCGTGAGATAAGTTCCTGACGTATCGCCTTTGGTGACCTGTTCGGGCTTTGTCCAATAGGTGTTCAGCGTCATCGTGAAACTCTTCTGATTGCAGCAGTCAACCTGCGCCTTGGTCACACTTCCAAAAATATCAATCTTGCTGTTGTGCGTCGTCGAGACACCTGTGGCGATGTTCGAATACGTTGTAACGCAAGTCGTGTTGCCGCGAGTTGTTTTCGTCGTGTCATAACTCGAAAGATGCCCGGGTGGCGCGGCGCTACCGCCATAATTCTCCATTCCGCCCATCGCAGAATAATTGTCATAACAATATTGAGTTTTCCCTATGATCACGTCGTCTGCATCGTTGGTGTTGAGCAATGCATCGTAGACATCGACCTCACTGGGTAGGTTTCGCATGTAAGCATCCAGATACTGCTGAGCCGCAAGATACAGGCAATGAGTTCGTCTGCGGACCTGCCATTGCCCGCTCACCTGAAAACCGTACTCCCGCTTGTCGAGCGCATTGCCATATTGATCGTAAGTGAAATCGACCTTTGTTTGCTGGCCGATGTCGTTGTAGTTGACAACCGACTGCACTGCTGTTGAACCGCCCGGATCAGTGGTAAACGCGGCGACGGTTTTTGATAGCGAATTGCCTGAGCTGTTCTTCAATTCGCGGAGCGTACTCGATACGGTGAGTTTCGAGCCGTCGGGCCGCGTGATCGTTCCATCAGTCGCATAGCTGTAGACGGAATTCGGGGTTTCAGTCCGCTGGGTGAACGTCGGGCCGCCGACTATCTGCTTGCCTCCTGTCGGGTAGTTATAAGTCACCGTAGGAGGGCCGCTTCCACTCACTACCGAGGTGGTATAGATCATGCCGTACCCGGAAAACGTGAAGCCATATTGCGGCCCGCCGGTGGTGCTCACGCTGGATACTCCGTAAAAGCTTTCCGGAGCATTGTCCACGATCGGCGCGTTCACGAAGTTGTAGTTCATCGTGACCGTCTGGTAGCCGAACGTTACTGTTCCCAACGGGGATGTGATCGTGTTCAAGCTGGTCGGGTCCGGGCCATTCCCATAATTAAATTGTATGACGCGCCCAAGCGTGTCCACGATGTAGTTGATCGCGATGCCTGGGAAGTTAGTCTCCCAACGATAAGCGATTTGAATGTAGTTCTCGTTGCTGTCAGTAATCTGGGTTGGCAAGAGT
>CAZOOE010000292.1:0-8533 GCA_964581275.1 uncultured Clostridia bacterium | reverse complement strand
TTGTGCCTGTTGATGGCGGAGTGTAGTCTCCCGGGAGCGGTGTTATCAACTAGTGGTTGTTCTCCGCAAGTGCCCTAATCCATCACGTTTTTGTTGGAACGCGCGCGGGGCTTGTGTTATAGTGCGGCCTCGTAAGGATCGCGTGCAGGCCTAATCATCAAAGTGCATTAGGACAGGGGTTCCACCCCTGACTTGTTTGGCAGGCTAGTATAGTGAAGCCGTCCGCAGCGGGACCGCCCGAAGGCGTGGACGTACTTACCTCACTAGTCGCTCCGTTCCCTCACAACGCTACGCCGCCATTATGCAGGCGGGAACACACCAAAACGGTTGGAGGAGGAAAAATGAGAAGATATATCGCTTCGGGTATCTTGATGGTACTCACGATTGCGTCGGTAGCATCTATCATGATGCGCTCGGCGAGAGCGGACGCCGTGTTTTTCCAAGCTCAGCTATTGACATCCAACGAGGTGCCGCCAGTCAGCAATGCCGATCTGAACGCGTTTGGAAGCGTTTCAGTGGCGCTTGATACCACCAGCAACACCGCGACTTTTCTCTGGAGCGTCAACGGGTTGGCGGCTTCTCAGATAATCCTGTCGCACATTCATGAGGGGCCGGCTGGTGTCAATGGCCCTGTAAGGGTGGACTCACTGATAAGCCCGGGCAGTCCTGTCGCGGTAGTGAACGGCAGCGCCAATTTCAGCCGTAGCGGATTAGTCACCACCGCCGCGCAGATCCAGGCGATCATTGCGAATCCCGCCGGTTTCTATTTCAACATCCATTCGAACCTTAATCCTGGGGGCGTGGTGCGCGGTCAACTTGTGCGTATTGCGGTGCCAGCGTCCTCCGGGGTTCCGACACTCTCGGAGTGGGGTGCGATATTGATGGGGCTGCTCATCATCGCCACCTGCGTGTTCTTCCTCGCCGGGCGAAGCAAGAGTTCTATGGCGCTAGCCGCAGCCGCGCCGTCACCGGTAGTTCAGGGACCGATGAAGGCGACAGATAGGCGGCTGCTTGCCAAGGTAACGCTGTACGTCGAAGCGGCGACTGTGCTGGCTCTCATCGCGTTGTCTGCAGGACCGGTTGATGTAGCGGGCGCCCTGACCTCCGGCTTGGTGGTCGCGTTCATACTGCATCTGTTGATCGGCGGCGCGCGGAGACGCTAACTTAGACGGTCAACCCTTTAAGGCTCGCTCCCCCGGAGATGTTGATGGTTATTGCCTCCGGGCGAGCGAGCCGTTGATGTTGGCACAACCGGATGCGTAAGAGAGAGCAACTAGTTGGCTTCCTGAGCGCAAACAGCAAGGTGTTCCGATTTCTTGCGATATTCGCGCTCGCATTCGGCACCTGTTATTTTCTCTTCGGTATTGCGCCGGGAGTGAAAGCCGGTTTTATCACGCCATACACCCACTTTCTGGCGAGGGCGGTCGCGGTCGTGATCAACCTGTTCGGGGCGGGGGCAACGGCCGGCGATGCGCAAGTCACGTCGCCGCGATTCTCGATTAGCATAGCGACGGGCTGCGACGGCGTGGAAGCATCGAGCTTGTTTTTCGCCGGTGTCATTGCCTTTCCGACTCCTTGGCGAGCAAAAGTGATAGGATTCGCGCTTGGGATTCCGGCGATTCACGCCATCAATCTGTTGCGGCTGGTCGGGCTATACTACGCCGGCGTATATTTGCCGTCCGTTTTCGAAGAACTGCATGTCTACGTTGCTCAAACCATCGTCATCCTCCTCTCAACCGGAATACTCTTTCTCTGGCTCGAGCGATTCGCTGCTCAACATCGGCAACCGCAGATGGATTAGACTGCTCCCCCTCACCGTCGTTCTGTACCTGGTGTTTCTTCCGCTGTGGTGGTACTCGCTCCATTTGCTTGCGGCTGTTTCGGGCGTAGCCGCGAACTGGATCTATCAATTATTTGACTCGCGGGTATCGATCAGTCCAGATGGGAGACTTGTAAGGGTAATAGTAGCTTCATCCACCGGCGACGCGTCTTCTTCCGCCCTGCGATTGGATACGGTGACGTATGGCTTACCAATGCTCGCTGCGCTGGTGAGTGTGACCCGCGCGGACTCGGTACTTGCAAAGATACGAGGGCTTCTGTTGGGACTCGGAGTGATGGGGGCGCTAACCGTGCCCGCTGTAATCGCCTTTGCCAAGCTAACAAGCCTGCAAGTTGAAGAGAGGATCGCACCTTGGAGCGGAGACCGAGCGAGCTTAATATTCGACGCCATTCACGGGTATGCCTTCACTCAACCGGTCCTGGCGGTAATCGTATGGTTGGCCCTGATGATGCTTGGATTATTCAAAGCCAGATCGACACAGCAGACGCCGGTCGTCGCGATAGCGCGAAATGCTCCCTGCCCCTGCGGCAGTGGCCGGAAGTATAAGCGCTGTTGTGGCCGCGTGTCCTCGTAAAAGAGCCGCCAACCATTTTTGTCGTCCGCGATGCAGGATCAATTTCCAGATAACATCGAGGCGTTTATCAACACGCTGCCCGACCCGACTGCAGCACGCGTGTTTCTCAACCGGTTCGAAGCTCTCGATCCCGCGCTCCTTGGTCTCTCGAAGAGAACCCCCGTGTTGCTGTCCCGCCTTCTAACGCTTGCCGGTCATAGTCCGTTCCTGGCTGAAACTCTCTTGGGACATCCGGAAAACATAGGCTGGCTCAAGGCTCAGACGGAACGCGCCTTCGACCGCGTGAAATCAACCGAGCAGTTATCCGAAGAACTCGCGCGGTTCGCAACCATGACAATCGAGGTCGACGACGCGACGCGGCTGGCGCGCTTCAAGCGTCGTGAGCTGCTCAGAATCTATCTGCGCGACTGCCTTGGCATTGCCACCCTGTCGGAAGTGACCGAGGAGCTTTCAAACCTGGCGGACGTAATACTTGGTTATGGCCTGTCGCGCGCAAATCAGGAGATGGTCAACCTTCACGGCGCGCCGTTGGCGCACGATAAACGTGGACGCTTCGAAAAAGCCGAATTCGCAATCGTGTCGCTCGGAAAGCTAGGGTGCCGCGAGTTGAACTATGCTTCGGACATCGACCTCCTCTTTCTCTTCTCGGGAAACGGCGAAACAACGGGCGACGCCCGGCGCCGCGAATCAGCGATCAACAACAAGGAATTCTTTGCGGCGGTCGCCGAGCGAGTGGTTCAAATGATCGGCCGCCGCTCTGGCGAAGGTGCAGTCTATCGTATCGACCTTCGGCTGCGTCCATATGGTCGCGACGGCGAACTGGTATGCGAGACCGAGCTCGCCGCCGACTACTACCGACAACGCGCACACAATTGGGAGCGCCAGGCGCTAATACGCGCCCGTGCTTCCGCCGGAAGCGAGCGGGTCGTAGCGCGCTTTCTTGCCATGGTGCGCGATGTGATCTTCACTCAGGACGCCCTACCCGATACGCTCCAGGTAGTCCGGCGGGCCAAGGAAAGGATAGACCGCAAAGAAGCGGCGCGGATGCGCGGTTTCAACGTCAAATTGGGGCCCGGCGGCATTCGCGAGATCGAATTCATCGCGCAGGCGCTTCAACTAAAGCACGGCGGCCGCGAGCCGTGGGTGCGGTCAGCTCAAACATTGATTGTGCTCGCGCGGCTTGCCGAAAAGCACTACTTGACCGAGCCGGAGCGCGCGCGCTTATCCGCGGCATACACATTCTTGCGAACCACCGAACACCGCTTGCAGATGGAGCACGGAGCACAGACGCACTCGCTGCCAGCATCGCAATCAAAGCTGGAGCTTCTCGCGCGGCGTTGCGGGTACATTCAAGTGGATGACCCAGTCACTCATTTTGTGCGTGACCTCGAGAGGCATACCGGTTCCGTCCGCGCAATCTATGAGCGGGTGTTCACTGAAACCGCACCGACGCAACCGGCGATGGAAGTAAGTCGCGGGCCCGCAAATACCGAGGCCCTGGACGATGAAATCGCGCGGCTCATCAAGCAAACCGCTGCCCGGTTAAACAAAGTGATCGGGTCGCGTCCCGGCGAACCCGCGACATTTCTCCGCGGCGGCGCGAGCCTTGAAAGTGTGCTCACGTCGGCGCTCCCCAATTCAATCAACCCTTCTAGAGCGCTTCGGAACCTGATCGCCTGGGCTGATTCGCTGGCGACTTATGGCCCCGAACAAATCCGCGCAGCCGGCTGCGACATCCGCGGTGACGATTGGGCGCTCCTGACCGAGCGGTTGATTGTGGTGCTGAGCAGCCAGTACCTCTCGCACCTGCTGGTCTCGCGGCCGTTGCTTGCGAGGGCGCTTCTCGTGGATCAAGCTGCGCACACCTCAGAGGAGTTCACGCGCATAATTCGTGACGCGGTTGACGGCGAAGACACGATTTCTAAACCAGACGTGTTGCGACGAGCATGGTACCGGCTGGTGATCTCGATAGGCTACGAGGACATGTCGGCGGTCTATCGGGCGGAGGGGCGCCGGAGCAGAGAAGAACAGGAGCAGAGGCGCGGAGGAGAGGAGGAGCAGTGCATCCGATCCTCTGCACCTCCGCTCCTCAGATTCTCGACAGCCAAGCTCCCCACCTTTTCCGCGCGTCTTCGTCTCCGCACGAGCAATCTGGCTCAGACCGCCCTGGCCGAAGCCGTGCTGCAGATCGCTTCTGAGATCGCGCTGGAGTCGATCGGCATCACCGGCGTGCAGCCGAGCCAACTGCCGTTTACGATCCTCGGGCTTGGCAGGCTGGGCCACGCCGGCATGGACTACGGCTCGGACCTCGACCTGTTGGTCGTATTTGACGATGAACAAACGTGGCCTCCACGGGTTTTGTCGGAGTCGACCCCCGGCATGGCCCCTGACCTAACTACGCCACAAGAGTTTTTCGCGAAGCTTACTGCGCAGATCGTTCGCGTACTATCATCGATCACGCGTGAGGGCCTTCTCTATCGCAGCGACCTCCGGCTGAGGCCCGAGGGTAAAGGCGGCCCGGTTGCGATGGGGCTCAGCGGACTGGTTGCTTACATCACGGACCGAGCGTCGGCGTGGGAGCACTCGGCGTACCTCAAGGCTCGCGAAGTCGCGGGCGATTTGCGGTTCGGCCAGCGGGCACGACAGGCGATCTGCGAAGCGAGCTTCGATGCGGCGGTGCGTAACGAGTTGCTTCGCGAGGAGCTTCGTGACATGCGTTTGCGACAGGTGAAGGAGAAGTCTCGCGGTTCCCGCCCGAATATCAAGTGGGGCCGCGGCGGAATGAGCGAGGTCTACTTCGTGACGCGGTACTTGCAGCTTCGCGACCGAATTTATTTTCCCCCCGAACAAGGCACGACCGCACTGATCGCCCGTCTGGGTGAGTTAGGGGCGCTCGACGATGAGTCTGCAAATGCGCTGTTCGGCGGGTACATTTTTCTGAGAAGGCTAGACCACTGGATGCGGCTTCTTCTGGAACGGCCGAGTCCGATCCTTCCGGTTTCGTCGGTGGCGTTGCAGGACATCACTCTCGCATTGGGTCTTGCGTCGATTGAGGAGTTCGAGTCTGCGTTCACCCGCTATACATCCGCGATTCGAGAAGTTTTCGATCGCGTCTTTGGCGAGCCTCTGGATCCGGATCGCGCCGATCTCTAGCAGCTATTTCAGAACCATCACCGAACCAGCGCCGACTTTGAATGACGTACTCCGCCATGCCAGCTAGCACTAGCCTGGTTGGGTGACGTTCACGAGCAGCGCCTGCGCGGCGCGATCGACATCTTCAACCTCGACGCGAGTCATACAGCGATGGTCGATCGGGCAGTCGCGCAGCATGCATGGGGAGCACTCCACATCGTGACGAACCACCGCCGCGTGCTTCGAGAGCGGGCGAGTTGAAACGTGTTCCGTTGGACCGAATACGACTACGGTCGGAACGCCAAGGGCCGCCGACAGGTGAGACGTTCCGGTGTCGTTTGAAATCACAAGCCTTGCGCAGGCGAGTACGGCTTTCAGTTCCGCAATAGAAGTCTCTCCGGCAATCACTGCCGAGCCGGTACGCATTAGCCGCGCAACTTCTTCGGCTACCTGTTTGTCTGCCGAGGCTCCGACGATGACGGTCTGAAAGCCCTGGCGCTCGTGTAGGCGGTCTGCGGTTCTCGCGAACCTCTCCGCGGGCCATCGTTTCGCACTGCTGTTAGTGGCACCCGGATTGATTGCGAGAAGCCGGTCCCGAGCTCCCGCGACGCTGAGACCAAATCGTTCGAGCATTGATCGCGCGTTTTCTCGCTGGTCGTCGCTCACCACTAGTCGTGGCTCGCAGCGCTGAAAGTCGACTGTGCTGTTTCCGGTGATTCTGGTCTCGAGGGATGCCGCGATGTTCAAGTAATAGCGAACCTGATGGAGCGTCTTGTAGCCGGGTTCAAAGGGAATCACTTGACTGAGCAAAAAGCGCCTGGCATCGGTCGGGTAGCCGGCCACGTTTCTCGCGCCGCCGGCGCGCGCCGCCAACGCGGTTCCGAAGGAATTGGGAAGCAGTACCGCACAATCGAATCGCTCGCCGCGAAAGCGGCGAGCCTCGCTGACGAAGTTTGCAGCGCGTTCGAAGTAGCCGCTCGCATCGGTGAGCGGCATGAGATCGTCGGCGAGCCGCTCGCCGTAAAAGAGTCCCAGGACCCAGGTGCGTCCGGCGATGGTGATGCGCGAGCCACCAAAGATCCGGCGCAGTTCTCTAAGAGCCGGGACCGCCATCACCACATCGCCTACCCAGTTCGGAGCGCGGATCAGGACTCTCGCAGGGGCGGGGAGTTGGGTATTGGCGGATGGGGGATGGTAGTTAGCCGGCCGTGAAGAAACTAGGGGCTGCGGCGATTCTCGGCTCATCTCGGTGTTCACTCAGGCAGGCGGAAGCCGGTTGTCACCCCGACCCCAATCCCTAACCCGCCAACCTCCAACCCCCTATCCCTGGCTCCCGTCGGGCGCGGTGCTATAGTCGGTCACAACCGACTTGTCGCCAAGCACAGCGCCCTTGATCTCGACAGAGCGGCCAATGTGACAACCCTTCCCGATCACCGCGCCCTTAAGCGTCGAGCCCGCGCCGATGCGCGTGCCAGCGCGAATGACCGAGTTCTCTATTTGCGCTCGCTCTTCGATGTAGCAGTTGCGGCTCACGACCGAGTTGATGATTCGTGCGCCTGCCTTCAAGGTGCAGCTAGCGTCAACCAATGAACGCGACTCAATTTCGGCGGTCGGATCGAACTTCTGACCCTTTTCAGCCGACGGGGTCGGTAACAACTTGACGCGCCCGGCGATCACATCCAGATTTGCCTGGAGGTAGCTCGATGCGGTACCGATGTCTCTCCAGTAGCCTCGCCAGGTATAAGCAAAGAACGGCTCCTTGCGCTCGAGCAGTTGGGGGAAGACTCCGTACTCGAACATGAATGGCTCGCCTTCGGGAACATAATCAAGAACGCGCGGCTCGAGTATGTATATGCCGGCGTTGATCGTGTCGCAGGTCACCTCTTCGGGCTTCGGCTTCTCGAGGAAGCGGCGCACGCGGCCGTCCTTTTCCGTCTCAACCAGCCCATAGGCCGTGGGGTTTGGCACGGGCGCGAGCACGATGGTCGCGGCGGCCTGGCGCTCGCGATGGAACCGAATCACTTCGTTCATGTCGATGTCGGTCAGCACATCCCCGTTGAACACGACGGTCGTTTCGCTTATCAGGCTCGCGGCGTTGCGATAGGCGCCGGCCGTACCGAGCGGCGAGGCTTCAACCGCGTAGCTGACCCGAACGTTGTAGTCCGTGCCATCTCCGATTTTGTCTTCGATCTTCTGCGGCTGATACGAGAGAGACAGAATCACGTCGCGCACGTCGGCCCGCTTAAGCAGTTCGAGTTGATAGAGCAAGAACGGCTGATTGGCGATTGGAACGATCGGCTTGGGAGTGTGCATCGTGAGCGGCCGGAGGCGAGTGCCTTTGCCGCCAGCCAGTATTAATGCCTGCATCTGAGACTACAGCTCCTAAAGAATTGTGTGTGCCGTCTCAACAGTTCTCGAAGTCTAGCATCGGCCAGCTTGATCTGACAAACCACGTGGTCGCCGGCGTGAGTCAGATTTCTTCGGAGTGCAGGAGCAGGTCTTCGCGCCCCCGCTTTGGGTCGTCCGATCATTCCAGGTTTACCGACAGAAAGCGGGGCCGCGAAGACCTTGCCCCCGCACTCCAAGAAATCTGATTCACCCTTTTCGGAACAGATCGATTATTCGGCTCTATCACGCTGTGATAGAATCACATGCTAAACCGGCGGAGTGATTATTCAGAGGAAGAGACCATGACAGATGCATTCATTCTATCGGGTGCGAGGACGCCGGTCGGGAAACTGCTCGGTGTGTTTAAGGATTTCACCGCGGTTGATCTCGGGGTTATCGCCGTGCGGGCCGCGATCGAGCGCGCGGGCATCGATGCCAGTCTTGTCGACGAAGTCATAATGGGCAACGTCGTTCAGGCGGGCAACGGACAAAATCCCGCACGGCAGGTCACGCTGCGAGCAGGCATCCCCGACAGGGTGGCGGCACTGACAATCAACAAGGTCTGCGGATCCGGGTTGAAATCAGTAATGCTTGCGGCC
>CAZOOE010000291.1:0-8544 GCA_964581275.1 uncultured Clostridia bacterium | reverse complement strand
CGACTTGTATGCCGCGCACCCGGAACGCTTCTGCCACGATCACCGACGATAATCGTTCGCCAAATGAGACGATCGCGTCCTGGCTGCGCGCCGTGAGCTCGCCCAGTGTGGCAACCGAACGAACAAGCGTCTCGATCTCGGCAAATTGTCTCCGAACTTCGGTCTCGACCGCGCTGAGCGCGGATCCATGAGTCTCCCCGAGCAGCTCTCCCGCCGTGATGAGGTGCCGCTCGCGGAGCTCGTTGATTGACAGCGACGCCTCATCGATGTGGCCCCCTTTTGCCGCTTGAGCCAAGCGAAGCAGCCCCTCAGTCACTCCCGCCATTGCCGATACGACAACAACCGGCGAGCGGTCTCGACGCCCCAACACGATCTCGGCCGCGCGATTGATTGCGGCGGCGTCCTGAACGGAAGTGCCGCCGAATTTCATCACGATCATAAAGACAGTTCCTGGTTCAAAGTTCTGGGTTCAGAGTTTATACCATGCAACCCCGGATCAGTCGCCGGCGATTCACAAGGTCAAGAAGATTTGTGACAAGTCAGCGCCGATACGCTCAAAGACGAGTCAATCTATCGGCATCGTTCGCTGCGTTGTGCGGTTGTAAAGGTGGGCTTCGACAAATAATTGGGGCAGGAAGGAGCCTCGCGCGAGACCACGAGGTCTCCCATTCATCCAGGTCGGTTGCTAACGGCAGGCGCCAGCCAACGCGGCCTGGTCAAATCGGCACAACGTCGTGGGTTCTCGACCAACCAACTCGCGACGCTTGTTGCCCCTTGGCTTGAGAGGCCTCAGTTGGTTTATTCGCAGCCGACGCTCAAGCTATTGAGTTCTCGCCGCCGTGGTTCCGAGCGCGTCTGTCCTTTCTCAACGGCAACCTCCAAACCAAAGTCTCGAAGGTCTCTTGCCAGCACCTCCACCGACTCAGCTAGGTAGGCCTTGAATCTATCATCGGTACCGTGATGCAACCGCCTCTGAAGTAAGAAGGACATCAATTCTCCATAAGTCTTTTCGTTATCAATTTCCATAATTGCTCCTTATCCCGACGCCTCGTTCTAGTCACCCGCCTCGCCCAGGATCGGCGAATGACTCATCGAATCCGCACCGCCGTCCAGGCCCGACGCGAGCTCCAGCGTGAAATCCGCCGCCGCTTCGTGCGCGTATGCCAGTTCGCCGTGCTGGGTCAGATCCAGACCTATCGCCTCCTCCTCCTCCGAGACCCGCAGACCTATGATCAGATCCACGAGCTTTAGTATGGCGATCGTGCCCGCTGCCGCGATCAACCATGCGAAAACAACAGCTATCAACTGGTTGATTATTTGATGGGGGTTCCCGTCGACGGCTCCGACCGGTAGAGCATTTCCGCTCGCGTCCTTGAAGATCGGGTTGATCGCGGCGGTGGCAAAAACCCCGGTCAGGAGGGCGCCTACCGTGCCGGCCGCTCCATGCACTCCGAACACATCCAGCGAATCGTCATAGCCGAGTCTCCGCTTGACCACCGCGGTCATCGCGTAACAAAGCGCCCCGGCGATCAAACCAAGTAGAAGCGCCGAGGCCGGTGTGACAAATCCAGACGCGGGCGTGACCGCTACCAGACCGGCGACTGCGCCTGATATTGCACCCAAAACCGACGGCTTATTGGTCCTCGCCCATTCGGCCGCCATCCACCCTAGCGCGCCGCTCGCGGCCGCGAAGTGAGTCGCGACAAACGCGCTTGTTGCAAGGCCCCCGGCTGAAACCGCGCTCCCGGCGTTAAAGCCGAACCAGCCGACCCACAGAAGACAAGCGCCTATTACGCTCAGGATCAGATTGTGTGGTGGAGATTGCAGAGCGGGGTATCCAGTCCGTCTGCCAATGTAGATTGCACAGACCAGAGCCGACACCCCCGAGCTTATGTGAACCACGGTTCCGCCGGCGAAGTCCAAGGCCGGAAACCTTCCACCTAACGCGGCATTGAGTAGTCCGCCTTTGCCCCACACCATATGTGCCAGCGGCGCGTAAACAAACAACGACCAGAGCACAGTAAACGCAAGCATCGCGCTGAACTTGATGCGCTCGGCGAACGCGCCGGTTATCAGTGCCGGCGTGATGATCGCAAACATCAACTGAAACATCATGAAGGTCTGATGTGGGATCGTCGGCGCATAATCAGCGTTTGGAGCGAGTCCAACGCCCTTGAGCAGCAGGTGGCCAAAGCCGCCAATGACGGCATCACCGTCACCAAAACTCAGACTGTAGCCGCACACGAACCACACCACCGTCACTACCGCCATCAACACAAAGCTCTGCATCATAGTAGCGAGCACGTTCTTGCGGCCCACAAGCCCGCCGTAGAACAGCGCCAGACCCGGTCCGGTCATAAGCAAAACCAAAGCGCAGCACACCAGCATCCAGGCGTTGTCCGCCGATCCCTGCACTGCTGCAACCGCGTCTTGAAGTTTCTTGATCTGATCGTCCCCGCCGCCGCTCTGTGCATAGGCCGCGAGCGGAGATCCTAGGATCAGCACCGCACCAACCAGCAAACCGCGCTTATTAGTCAGCCTCATTCCTTAACCTCCGGCAACGTTGGACCCTATAGACCAATGTCCACTCAGCCATCGGCAACCCTCGTGCCAGCTGTCAACAAGCACAATGGGCCCGATTCGTGAGGTTTCCTCGGGTTTCGCAGCCGCCGTCGATAGCTCCAAAAACCCAGCTAGCTACAAAATTGTCGGCGTTGCGGCTGACACCGACAAAATTGTGAGTTGAGTCGGCACGTTCTGAGTTCAACGTCCTGAGTTCAAAGTGGGTTACTAGCGGAAGCGCTGGCAGTCTATGGTGTATTTCTTAACCTTGTAGCCGAGTATTCGTTCGGTGGTATCGAGTAGCTTTGCGGCCCGAGCTCGGTTGCCGCGCGAGGTCTTCAATGCATCCTGGATCAGGTCTTTTTCGTAGGCCTCAATCGCCGCTGTTAACGACAGCCGGGTCACCGTGTCGCTGGCGGCCGCGGTTTGAAGCGTCGGTGGCAGGTGGTGTCCGTGAATCACATTTCCTTCGCACACCAAAAGAGTCCGCTCGATGCAGTTCTCAAGCTCGCGAACGTTGCCGGGCCAGTGATAAGAGGTGAGCATATCAATGGCCGGCGTTGAAATCCGTTTGATCCGCTTATGGTGCTGTCGGGCGTACTTGTCGACGAAGTGCTCGGCCAGCTCCAGGATGTCAGGCCTGCGCTCGCGGAGAGGCGGGAGATAGATCGTGAAAACGTTGAGGCGGTAGTAAAGGTCCTCTCGAAACGCGCCCTCGCGGATCGCCCTCTCGAGATCCTTGTTGGTTGCCGCGATCATTCGCACATTCGACTTGATAGTTTCAGTACCGCCCAGGCGTTCGTATTCTCGCTCTTGAAGGACCCGCAGTAGCTTGATCTGGGTAGCCTGGCTCAGCTCGCCAATCTCATCCAGAAAGAGTGTTCCGCCCTCGGCCATCTCGAACCGGCCTTTTTTGCGGCTGCTGGCCCCGGTGAACGCACCCTTTTCGTAGCCGAACAACTCCGATTCAATCAAGCTCTCGGGGAGCGCCGCACAGGCTACCTTTATGAAAGGCTTGCTCGCCCGGGGCGAATTGTAGTGAATCGCGTGAGCTATCATCTCCTTACCGGTGCCGGACTCGCCACGGATCAAAACCGTCGTATTGGTGGGAGCAACCTGCGAGATCTGCTCGTAGACTTGACGCATCGGACCGCTGTTGCCGACGATATTCGAAAAGTCGTACCGCTGCTTGAGCTCTTGCCGCAGGTGGATGTTCTCATCGAGTAGTCGTTGCTTTTCGATCTCGACCATCTGATGGACCTTGAGCCCTTGAGCGACCATCGAAGCGACCACCCTCAGGAACTTAACCCCACGGTCGTAGTCGCGATCCTTCTTGTAACGCAGCACTCCTGCCAGCGCCCCGACAGACCTGCGGTTAAGCGTGATGGGCACACAGAGAAAGGTGATCTCCTGCCTGCTCAGCTTTCTGGTTTGGGCGGCGCGCCCCAGGAACAACGGCTCGTTGCTCGCCTGGGGTACTACCACTGGTTTGCCGCTCTCAACAACCCGCCCCGTAATGCCCTCACCCAGCCGATAGCGGGCTCGCCGGCCTTCGGGTGTTAGGCCGCAAGCGGCTTCAATATAGATCTCGCGCGAGTCGGGTCGTAGCAACGTCACCGCGCTGCTAACAAAGCCGTGGTGATTCTCGAGTATTTCCAGGACGCGATGCAGCGCCGCCTTCTGGTCGAGGGTTCCCGATAACGCCTGGCTGATTTCGACAAGCGTCGTCAGCTTTCTTATCTCACCGCTTTGATCGGGTCTCGTCGCCATCCAAGTTCAGCTCAGGTCATCTAGTTCCTACAGTATTGTCGCCCCCTGGTGACGTGGTGACATTATTGTAGCATTGCGGCAGGTCGGTCAAGTCGTCGATCGCAGCACCCGGCGAGTTAATCGCCCGTTTAATCAGTCTCAAGCGACTTTCTCGGGCAACAGGTAAAGGTTTTGTTAAGCAAGACCTATTCCGATGCCTCTCATCTAAGGCTTCCCCGCTTTGAACAGCCAAATAGACAGCTTTGATCGCCCAACCTATCCGCTATGGTACTTGCGTTGCTCTAGCAGAGAATTCGTAGGATCGAATGCGTTACTGCTTCAACTATCTAAGTGCGCTGAGACGGCTGGGGGTGCACGCTCCGCCTAACGTTTCGATTCAAGCAGGAGCCCAATGCGAAACGATCACCGCGACGAATTGCTGTACAACCCGCTCGATGAGCACGATGCATGCGGGGTGGGCTTCGTCGCCGATGTTGCGGGACGGGCAACAAACGACATCATCCAAAACGCGGTTGAGGCTCTTTGCAATCTGACGCACCGCGGAGCGGTCGATGCTGACGGCCGAACCGGAGACGGAGCGGGTCTGCTCACCCAGTTGCCGCGGAGGTTCTTCCGGAGGGAAGCCGAGCGATTAGGGCAAAGCTCACAGAGCGACCCTGCCGTTGGTATGTTTTTCCTCCCGCGCGATGAACGCGCCGCCGCGCGCTGTCGCCAAATCACAACCAGAATCAGCGAGAACTACGGGCTGGCTCCAATTGGGTGGAGACGCGTACCCATAGACGAAACGGTGTTAGGCGCAAAGGCGCGGGCGACAGCCCCTCAAATTGAGCAGTTGCTGATAGCACCTGGTCGCGTATCGAAGAGCGACGTCGAGACCATACTGTATCGAGCACGGCGCGAGGTTGAGCAACAAACGGCGGAGATCGAAGGCTTCTATATACCGTCTCTTTCAGCGAAAACAATCGTTTACAAGGGGCTGTTCGTCGGCACCCAGCTTGAACCGTTCTACACCGATCTGAGCGACCCGGACTTCCAGGCAGCACTTGCAGTGTTTCATCAGCGCTACTCGACCAATACTTTCCCCAACTGGTCGCTCGCTCAACCTTTTCGACTCTTGGCACACAACGGTGAAATCAACACCATTTCCGGAAACCGAAGCTGGATGCGAGCCCGCGAGTATTCGACCAGGACCAGGCCATCGTTCGAAGGCTCTACTGATCTTCGCGCGGTCATGTGGAGCAAAGGCTCGGATTCTGCGAGCCTCGACAACGCACTCGAGCTGTTGACCAGATCGGGCCGAACGGTCACGCAGTCTGTGATGATGTTGCTCCCGGAAGCTTATGAGGCGTCGACTGAGATATCCGGAGAGCTGCGAGGATTCTACGACTATGCGGCTAGTCTCACCGAACCGTGGGACGGACCGGCAGCGGTGGCATTCACTGATGGAAGGATTGTCGGCGCGTCCCTCGATCGCAACGGGCTGCGCCCCGCGAGGTACGTTGTCACGACCGATCGCCGTGTGATCGTGTCATCAGAAGCCGGAGTCATCAGCCTCGCTCCCGGGATGGTTGTTCAAAAAGGGCGCCTCGGTCCCGGGCAAATGATCGCGGTCGATACCGAGCTGGGAGTTCTGCTCACGGACGATGAAATCAAGCGCGGGGTTGCGGCTGCGAATCCATACGCCGGTTGGGTGCGGCGTTCGTCAGTCGAGTGCCCGGATTTCAGCGACGTTCAGAGCGTCTCAACTGTCGACGAACGCCCGTTGATCAGGCGAATGAAACGCTTTGGCTACACTGTCGAGGACGTCGAGAGAATACTGGGGCCGATGCTGATCGAGGGCAAAGAGCCGGTCGGTTCGATGGGTGATGACACGCCGCTGGCACTCTTCTCCTCCAAACCGCGATTGTTGTATTCATACTTCAAGCAACGATTCGCGCAGGTTACCAACCCGGCAATTGATCCAATCCGTGAACGGCTGGTGATGTCGCTGACTACCCTTCTCGGCTCGCGCGGCGAACTCGCCGCTGAGACGCCGATTCCCGGGAGATTGGTCAAGCTCTCGAGCCCCATTCTTTCTTCGAGTGCGCTTGAGTGGCTAAGCAAGCGGAGGGGGGCGCATCTGCGTTGTCAAACGCTGCCGGCTGTTTTTGGGGTAGGAACTGGCGGAGATGGCTTGAAGTTCGCGATAGACGAGTTATGCCGGCGGGCAAGCGCGGCTATTGAGGCCGGCTGCTCGATCCTGATCATCAGCGATCTCGACGCCGGCGAATCTGAAGCCCCGATACCGATGCTGCTAGCCATCGGGGCGCTTCACAATGATCTGATCCGAAGAGGTCAACGACCAGGCGTGAGCCTGGTTGTCCGCACCGGTGAAGCGCGAGATGACCATCACATCGCCTGCCTGATCGGTTTTGGCGCGAGCGCAGTCAGTCCAACGCTGGCATTTGATGCGATCGCGCGCGAAGCTCCCCGGCGAGGATTGACCGTCGCCGATGCGTTGCGCAACTATCGACGGGCCCTCGAAGACGGCCTGCTAAAGGTCATGGCCAAGATGGGGATTTCGACGCTGGCCGGCTACTGTGGAAGTCAAACCTTCGAGATCGTGGGTCTGGATAAGCATCTGGTGGAAGAATACTTCAACGGTGCGCCGTGTCGGTTGAACGGGATCGGCCTTGATGAAATCGCCGCTGACGTGCGGCGTTTCCACGAAGCAGCTTTTTCAGAGAACGAGTCTACACTCGAAGACGCCGGCTTTTTTCGGTACAGATACGGTGGTGAATATCACACCTTCAACCCTGCGGTTTTTCGCGCCCTGCACCGAGCTGCTCGGGGTGGCAATTCGCACGAATACGCCCGCTATGCCGCAGAGGTGCTCGGGCGTCCGCCTGCAACCCTTCGCGACCTGATCGAGTTCCGCCCTGGCCGCCCGATAGCGCTTGAGGAGGTCGAAACCGTCGAACGCGTACTCGCGCGTTGCTCGACTTCTGGGATGTCGCTTGGCGCGCTATCGAAGAAGGCGCACGAAACGCTGGCCATCGCGATGAACCGGATTGGCGCCAAGAGCAACAGCGGCGAAGGCGGAGAAGACAGCCGGCGATTCAAGCGCCGGCCAGGCGGTGATCTCGCAAATAGCACTATCAAGCAAGTCGCGTCGGCCCGGTTCGGCGTCACTCCTGAATATCTCGTCTCGGCCGACGAGCTTGAAATCAAGATCGCCCAGGGATCAAAGCCGGGGGAAGGCGGTCAACTGCCGGGCCACAAGGTCACCGCCGAGATCGCCGCCATTCGACATTCCGTGCCTGGTGTGACGTTGATCTCGCCGGCGCCGCATCACGACATCTACTCGATCGAGGACCTCGCGCAACTGATCTATGATTTGAAGCAGATAAACCCTGAGGCTCGAATAGCGGTCAAGCTGGTATCCGAAGCTGGAATCGGCACCATCGCGGCCGGCGTAGCCAAAGCCGGCGCCAACGTGATTCACATCTCCGGACACGATGGCGGCACGGGCGCTTCGCCGCTCGGCTCAATAAAGAACGCCGGGACGCCATGGGAGTTGGGACTGGCCGAGACGCAACAGGCCCTGGTGATGAACGGGCTACGAACCAGAGTGCGTCTTCGAGTCGATGGCGGACTCAAGACCGGCCGCGATGTAATGATCGCCGCGATGCTTGGGGCGGATGAGTTTGGGTTTGCCACGGCCGCCGTCGTTGCCCTGGGCTGTGTGATGGCCAGGCAATGCCACATGAACACTTGCCCGGTCGGCATCGCAACTCAAGATCCTGCCCTGCGACGCAAGTTCAGCGGCACTCCAGAGATGGTAGTGAGCTTTTTTCAAGCGCTGGCTGGGGATGTAAGGCAATTGCTCGCGGAGATCGGCTTTCGGTCGGTCGATCAGATTGTAGGCCGCAGCGACCGATTGTCGCAGAAGCCCGATCTGAAGTTGCCACGCAAGGTGAGTATCGATCTTGGTCCGCTTTTTCGGCGCGCTGAGGAAAACGGAGTCGCGCCTCGTCGTTTTCTCCGCGCGCAGGACCGCAACACTGCGGTTTCGCTTTCGGATGCTATCGACGAAGCATGTTCAGCGGCGATCGCCGATGGCTCACCGGTCACAGCGGGGTTCGAGATCGGTAACACCCACCGCACCATCGGCGCGCGGCTCGCGGGCGGAATAGCTCGGCGCTACGGAGATGCCGGGCTCCCCGACGGAAC
>CAZOOE010000290.1:0-8555 GCA_964581275.1 uncultured Clostridia bacterium | reverse complement strand
AAGGTGTCATGTTGCACTAAGATTGCACGATCAACTTACCGCGCAGCATATTCATTCCGCACGTGAACGTGAACTCTCCCGCCTTGTCCGGCGTGAATTCGATCGGAGTCGTCTTGAACGGCGGAAGATCACGCGCGATACCGAAGTCCCCGAAGATCACTCGCTCGCTACAGGAAGCTGTCTCGTCACGATAGAAGTTCAGCCGCACCGGGATGCCCTTCCGAACAACGATCACGTCAGGCGCGTAGCCACCTCTTACGGTCACATTGAGTTCCTGCATACCAGTCTCTGTGACGGCCGCCTTGACTTGCTCGCGTGAACCGAAAAAAAACCAGATCACCAATGCGATCGCCGCGGCTCCGACGACGATCACCGCTATTGAAGCTGAATCCATTTCAAGTCACCTCGGTGCGGATCCAAGTTGGTAGTCCGGCCTTCAGTCGGACTAGAACCCTTCTAATCTCAAGCATTCTTTTAACACCGCTACTCAAAGGGTTGGCGAAAGCTTCGCAACCTTAGACTGTTCGCGACGACCGACAAGCTCGAGAACGACATTGCGGCGCTCGCGATGATCGGGGACAACAGCCAGCCGGTGAGCGGATATAACAATCCCGCTGCGATGGGAATTCCGATGATGTTGTAAATAAAAGCCCAAAACAAGTTCTGCTTGATGGTGCGAATTGTCGCTCGCGACAACGCGATCGCGGTCACTACTCCGCGGAGGTCGCCTTTGATCAGCGTAAGGTCCGAGGCTTCAATGGCGACGTCTGTTCCGGTTCCAAGGGCAATGCCGACGTCGGCTTGAGCAAGGGCAGGCGCGTCGTTGATCCCGTCGCCAACCATTCCCACTACTCTGTTCTCCTGTTGAAGGCGCTTGATCTCCCGAGCCTTTCCATCGGGTAGGACTTCGGCCAGAACGCGGCTGATTCCAATCTGTTTGGCCACAGCTTCAGCGGTGCGTCTGTTATCGCCGGTTATCATCAGGACCTCAAGACCGATCGATTGGAGGGCTTGGATCGCAACTTTCGATTCCGGCTTGATCTGATCCGCGACCGCCACCAGACCCGCGAAACGCCCGCCGACGACGACGTACATCGGCGTCTTTCCATCTGCAGCGAGCGCTGCCGCGCGGCTATCGAACTCGCCAAGTGTAACGTTTCGCTCACCCATCAACCTCGCGTTGCCCAGCAGAAGCTCGTGACCATCGACCCTGGCTTCAATGCCCTGTCCTGAAACTGCTTCGAAATCGGTGACCTCCCCGAAGATCAGATTGCGGTCACTTGCTCCGCGCGCGATCGCTTCGCCCAAGGGGTGCTCGCTCAGACGTTCGGCTGACGCTACCAACCGAAGCAACTCATCGTGGTTCACCCAGGCTGCAGGAATGACATCGGTCAGTTCCGGCTCGCCTTTGGTGATAGTGCCGGTCTTGTCGAGAACGATGGTTTGGAGCTTGTGTGCGCGTTCGAGGCTCTCGCCGCCTTTAATGAGTATGCCGTTCTCAGCGCCTCTACCAGTGCCAACCATGATCGCAGTCGGCGTTGCCAATCCGAGCGCGCAGGGGCACGCGATGATCAGCACTGAAACAAAGTTCACCAATGCCATCGATAAGCGAACGTCGTGCGGCGAAACCACGAACCAGGCAACGAACGTTGCAATCGAAATGCAGATAACTACCGGCGTAAAGATGCCGCTGATCAGGTCCGCGGTGCGGGCGATCTCTGCTTTCGAGCCCTGGGCGTCCTGCACCATTCTGACGATCTGCTGGAGCACGGTGTCCTTGCCTACCTTTGTGGCTTTGAACGTGAATGAGCCGGTCCTGTTGATCGTCGCGCCGAACACTTCGTCCCCGGAACGCTTCTCAACCGGCAGGCTCTCACCTGTAAGCATTGATTCATCAACAGCGGAAGCGCCGCTCAGGACCAACCCGTCAACCGGGATCTTCTCTCCTGGTCTAACGACGATCACATCGCCGGACGTCACCTCTTCAATAGGGATGTCTGTTTCTGTGTCGTTGCGAATTAGCCGCGCAGTCTTCCCCTGAGAGCCAATGAGTCTGCGAATCGCGTCCGAGGTGCGTCCACTAGCGCGGGATTCCATGAGCCGGCCCAGCACGATCAACGCGATGATCACCGCCGCCGCTTCAAAGTAGACAGGCACGGCGGTTCGCATTCCTCCCATTTCATCGTGGCCCGCCGTCGTAAGGAAGAGGCGCGGCGCGATCGTCGCCGCCACAGAATAAACGTAAGCCGCGCCTGTCCCAACCGCTATCAACGTGTTCATGTCCGCGAACCGATTGCGAAGTGCCGCCCACGCTCCTCGATAGAATTGTCCGCCTGAATAGAAGACCACCGGAGTGGTGAGAAGCAATTGGACCCAGTTGACCCCGGGGAAATCCAGCAAGCCCAGTCGCCCGTGAGACATCGCTATCACAAGCACAGGCAGCGAGAGCGCCGCCGCAGCCCAGAATCGTCGCAGCAGGTCGGCGTATTCAGCCTCTCGTGTCGCGGCTTCCCAACCTTCTGTCGGGGCGCCGTGAAGCTCGGGCGCTTCGCGAACGCCGTACTCGAGTCTACCGATAGTTTGATCAGCCGGGGGTCGCGGCGTTAGCTGAACAACGCCCGACATCGCATTTAGTTTGGCTGGCACTTCGTTCAGAAACTGCGCGGGGTCGGCGTCAAACTTCTGTTTGCAGGACGATGAGCAAAAGCGATAGGTCTGGCCTGCGTGCAGACTCTGACCGGCTTCTCGTTCGGGCTCTACTGTCATCCCACAAACGGGATCGATGAGCTTCGGCTTATTCATCCTATTCAGATTCTACTCGCCCCACAGCGAAGAGCGCCAAGGTTTAGCCGAGCGGCATCTGATCAACTCGCCTCGACTCGCCGCAAGCATGCGCGCAGTGTTAGGATACGGTTCGATGACCAGAGACGTGATCATCATTGGTGGCGGAGTAATCGGGAGCTCAATCGCGTGGAGACTCGCGCAGACCGGTCTGTCGGTGACGGTCTTCGAGCGCGGCCGCGTTGGCTGCGAAGCTTCGCGAGCTGCCGCGGGAATGTTGTCACCTCAAGGCGAATCGCAAACTCCAGGACCCTTCTTCGACCTGTGTCTCCGCAGCCGTGCGATGTACAGAGACTTTGCGGACGAGTTGACGGAAGCGTCAGGTATTGATGTCGAGTACAAAGACGAAGGCACGTTATTCGTAGTCCTCGAAGGCGAGGACGAAGAAGAAAGGACGAGGTGGGCCGGGTGGCAGCTAGAGGCGGGTCTTCCGCTCGAACACGTTTCAGCGGATAACATAAGGAGGAGCGAGCCTGCGGTCACGGAATCGGCCGCCAGAGCCATTTTCCTGCCCGAGGAACACCAGGTCGAGAATCGGCGGTTGATGGATGCGCTTGAAGTTGCGATGAAGCGCGCCAATGTCGAAGTGATCGAAGACGCAGAAGTGGCGGCTCTTGTAACCGAACACGGTAGAGTGACCGGAGTCGTGTCCGGCGGCCGTCGCTTTAACGCCGGCGCGGTCGTCGTGGCTGCCGGTACGTGGTCGAGTCAGTTGCTTGAACCCCTCGGGCTGAGCGTCAAAGTGATCCCGGCTCGCGGCCAGATGATTGCGGTGAGAGGCGCAACTTGCCCGATCAAATGTGTGGTCCACTCAAGCAACGTTTATGTTGTCCCACGGCGTAACGGCCGAATTTTGATCGGCGCGACAGTCGAGTATTCCGGTTTTCGAAAGGCTGTCACCGTTGACTCCGTCAAATACCTGCTGAACGCCGCCGTCAAACTGGTCCCCTCTCTCAGCGAACTCGAAATAGAAGAGACCTGGTCGGGGCTCAGACCCGATACCAGCGATCATCTGCCGATAATGGGGCCGAGCGGCATCGACAACCTGTCACTCGCCACCGGTCACTTCAGAAACGGGATACTGCTTGCGCCGGTCACTGCCGAGCTTGTTGCGAGCGCTATCACGCATAGCCACGTCTCGGACGAGTTGAAGGCCTTCGGAGTCGGAAGGTTTGCCGTTCGATCAGTCACGCAAAGCCAATGAAACTCACTGTCATCCGTTGCGATATGTCCCAATGAGGATCGGAATAGTCACACACTACATGCCACCCCACAGAGGAGGGATTGAGCTTGTAGCAGACTCGCTTTTCCGCACCTATCTCGACGCGGGTTTTGAGGCGCGGTGGGTTGCTGCGCGCGAACCCGCAACCGCGGCTGCTCGCGACAATGGCCGGGTAAGGGTAGCATGCTGGAATGGCCTTGAGCGAACGCTGGGAGTGCCGTGGCCTATCCCAGGCGTCGAGGGAGCGCGAGAAGTCAGGCGGCTAGTTCGCTGGGCAGACCTGCTGCACGTCCACGACTGTATATATGCCGGTAGTGCCTCTGCGGCCCTGCTGGCCCGCCGCGCTGGCAAGCCGGTGATTCTCTCGCAGCACGTCGGTTTTGTGAAATATCCCTACGCGCTGTTAAACGGAGTCGAGCATCTCGCAAATCACATACTGGGCCGAGCAGCGCTTCGCGGCGCCTCGCACGTGGTCTTCTGCACCCAAGCTGCGCAGGGATTTGTGGAGCACCTATTGAAGGGACGAGCGCGAAAGACCAGCTTCATCCCGAATGGAATCGATACTGATCGCTTCAAGCCACCGACGACGATAGAGCGCGCATCTGCCCGCGAGAAGTTGAAGCTTCCAGAATTATCGCGAGTGGCATTGTTCGTCGGGCGTCTGGTCGAGAAGAAAGGCGTCGACGTGTTGTCGAGACTCGTTCATCGAATGCCTTCGCATCTCTTCCTGATCGTGGGTGACGGTCCCTTGAGGACGCGCGTCCCGGCGCAGGCAGCGAATGTGGCATGGTTTCCGACGGTCGACCACGGAGCGATGGCTGCGATGTACAAGGCGGCCGACGTATTCGTGTTGCCCTCTCACGGCGAAGGAATGCCGCTATCGGTTCAGGAAGCGATGGCGACCGGCTTGCCGGTGATCGTCTCGCGGGATGAAGCATTTGCCTCGAGGTTAGAGCGCGAGGCCGCCTGCATTGCCACTGAGCGGGCACACGATGCTTTCCGGCACTCATTGGAAGCGTTGGCGCACGATGCCAATCTCTCGGCGAGTCTTGCCGCACGGTCGCGCGAGATAGCAGCGCGAGAATGGAGCCTCGACGTGATGACCGCGCGCTACGTTGCGCTGATCCGCGAGTTGACCCTGTGATAATAGATGAACGACACGTCGCGAAACTTTGGGATATCTTTATATGATCTCGCGACACGCGACAAGATTCCGGTGCTCAAGCGACTGGTTGCCGCCGAAGGCGAGGGACTTGCCCTCGACATAGGAAGCGGCACGGGCTACACCACACACGCGGTATTTGGTGGTCGGGAAACCGTCTGCGTGGATCTTCACGCCCCCAATCTCGAGTACTACCGACGCTCTATCGATCCTCAAAGTTCGCTCGGCGTGGTCGCCCCTGCCTCCGCGCTGCCCTTCCAAACAGACGCGTTCGGTTTAGTTCTTTGCAGCGAAGTGCTTGAACACCTCGAGGACGATGGTGCGGCAGTGAGCGAGATTGCTCGTGTGCTCTCGGATGATGGGAGGGCTGTCATTACTGTGCCCTACACTGGACTGGGGTTCACGGGGTTTCTCGAACTCTGCGGGATTAAGACGGTACACGATTTTCCTGGACCGGAGCGGCACGTAAGACCGGGGTATGATGAGCGCTCGCTCCGCGAGCTTCTAGAGCGATATGGACTGGAGATAAAGCACCGGGAATACTATCTGCGGTTATTCACAAAGCTCGCGGTTGACCTGATAAGCCTGGCCCACCTCGTCTACCAGCGCGTGGTTTATCGTCGAAGCGCCTGGACCTGGTCGGAGGCGGCGGAAGCAGAAGGCGGCGCGGCGTTCAGTCTCTATAAGCTGATTTTCCCAATTCTGAGAGCATTCTCTCAGCTCGACGGGATGCTCGGTCGGTTCCGCGGATTCGGATTAGTCGTCGAGGTTCGAAAGCGCAGGAGACGCTGACGAACGCTATGGAACCAGCATCATATGACGAACTTTGGCAGGGGACCTGGGGCGACATGCAGCGCTTCGGCCCCGTCCACCGCCATATCTTAGAGCAGCTAGTCTCTATGGTGTCGTCGTTGGATGTGAACAGCATTCTCGACGTAGGCTGCGGATCGGGAGAGAACCTGGCGGCGCTCACCGCACTGGGGCGCTACCAGCTGGCTGGAGTTGATATCTCCGAGGAAGCGCTAAAACTCACGAGTCATCGAGTGCCCGATGCGCGATTGACGCGACTTGACGTACAGCACGAAGCGCTCCCGGAACGATTCGATCTTGTTATCAGCATTCAAGTAGTCGAGCACCTTCAGGACGACACCGCTGCGTTTAGAAACATTGCAAGCATGGCAAACCGCTTTGTGCTCATTTCGACGATGCAGGGCCGGATGCGCCGGTCAGAAGTCGCGATCGGGCACGTGCGAAACTATTCTGCCGGCGAACTTCGATCCAAGCTCGAGTCGGTAGGCTTGGAGATTCTAAACCTACGTGGCTGGGGGTTTCCGTTTTACTCGCCGATCTACCGCTCATTAGCGGAGTGGCTGCCTGGTGGACCGCCGTCCGGAGTCGTGAGTCCGTTGGGTAGAATCGCGGCTCGCGCGCTTTACTACCTGTACCGGCTGAACTGGTCTGGCAAGGGCGATGTGGTAACCGCACTCGCGAGGCGGCGCTGAGTCAATAGTCCAGAGACTGAT
The DNA here is from genome assembly GCA_964581275.1 of uncultured Clostridia bacterium. Lineage (GTDB taxonomy): Bacteria > Acidobacteriota > Blastocatellia > UBA7656 > UBA7656 > Onstottus_A. The sequence continues at coordinate 1,807 of CAZOOE010000290.1, read as the reverse complement.
CACTTCCGTCTCAGGACGAGCACGCTCAGAAAAAAACTCGACAGAATAGTTTGACAGCCGACTACAAGCGCAGTTATGGAAGGGATGATGATTCGCAAAGTCGTCGACGGATCAAGCGGGCCGAATGATTTTTCGTCCCAGAAGGTGACCGCATAGATCGAACCACCCAGCCCGGCTAGCACGAGTAATGCTCCCACTATCAGGCCTCTCTCCAGACTGATTATTCGAAATAGCCTGTTGAGTTTCGGATCGTCGGGGAGCAGCGCTTCGCTGATCGCGAACACTTTTGTGAACAGTGAGAAAACCATCGCTTGAAACCCGATCACAACCGCCACCGCGGCGTAGAGCAAAGTCTGGACGTCAAAGCCAACTCTCCCAATGAATATCGGCCCGCGAAGCAGCCACGCCCCCCCGACTAATCCGCCCAGCATCAGAACGAGCCCTGGATAAAGAAACAACCAACGTGGGCTGTAGAGCAGCAGAAAACGCAGATGACGCCACCCGTCGCGCCAGCGGCGAAGATGCGGGCGTCGGCTTCGCCCGTCAGGTCGCAGCGTAGTCGGAACTTCGGCAACACGCATCTTATGCAGGGTTGCCTTCACTACCATCTCGCTTGCGAACTCCATGCCCGTTGTCCGCAGGTCCATCTTCATCACCGCGGCTCGCCGAAATCCGCGGAGCCCGCAGTGGAAATCACCCGCCGGACTGTGGAAGAACAGTCGGCCGATCGCGGTCAGAACCGGGTTGCCCACATACCGGTGCAGAGTCGGCATCGCGCCGGCCTCGATTCCACCCTTGAAGCGATTCCCCATCACAAGGTCATAACCAGCCCGCAGTTTTTCGACAAAGGGGCTCAAGTCACCAAAATCGTAGCTATCGTCCGCGTCCCCCATTACTATGAACTCACCGCGCGCGGCGGTGATGCCGCCCATAAGCGCGCTGCCGTAGCCCTTCGCTTGTATGCTGACAACTCGCGCGCCCATTCGGGTGGCGATGTCTTGCGAGCCGTCGGTGCTCCCATTATCGGCGACGATGATTTCGCCAGCGATCTTGAGTTCGCCCACGCATCGCTGCGCCTTCGCAATGCAAACCCCAAGCGTTTCGGCTTCATTCAAGCAAGGCATCACTACAGACAGCTCGAGAGACTCGTGTCCGGTTTGGTCGTCTGAAGTGGAGACGGCTCTCGCGATATCAGTGTTCGATTGAGGACGGGAAGACATGTTTTTATCCCCGACGAATGTTGGAGAATAAGCGCGAGAGGATGTTACCACACCATACGCAGGGGCGTGCCAGCGCCTTTCGCACATACTGGTTTTCCGCCAGTACGTGTGTTAGAAAGCTTCTGTTCCTTGGTCCGCCGTACATAGCGAGGATTATCAATGCAGCAAGAGAGTGAGGCCGCGACGCCACGCCCCAACCAGCCATCGAGAACAATCGAGTCCAAGGATCGCCGCTCAACGATCATTATCGCAACGATCGTTCTGACGGTTGGCGTTTGCGCGGTTGCCCCCTTCTACTTCTCGCGCTACGAACAGACCGCGGGCGGCGGGCGCGTTCGGCGATTTATCGGCACTCACGATTTGTGGATGCACCTGCACACGATGGCACAGTTCGACAAGGTGCTTCGCTCGGGCGTGATCTACCCTCGATGGATCCCGGACATCAATCATGGCTACGGCATTTTGACGCTGATCTACTATCCACCCGCGTTCTTTTATCTTACCTCGGCGGTCAACCAAGTTCTGAACGATTGGCTGAACACGTTGTTCGTCATACCGGCGCTGTCCCTAGTGTGCTACGGGCTGGG
>CAZOOE010000289.1:0-8567 GCA_964581275.1 uncultured Clostridia bacterium | reverse complement strand
ACGCGTTGAAGGAGTCCCTCAAGCTAGAGCCGATTAGTCAGTAATCGAATCATGATCGAAAGACTAGACGCAATTGAAGAGAAATACGAAGAACTTACCCGCCAGTTGAGCGATCACGAACTGCTGGCGGATCAGTCGAGGTATACCAAAATCGCGAAGCAGCATAGGGATCTCGAGGAGATAGTAGGCAAGTGCCGCGAGTTCAAAGCGATTGACCGCGGCATTGAAGAAACAAAACAACTGCTCGAAACCGAAGAAGACGCCGAGATGGTCGGCCTCGCCCGAGCCGAGCTCGCCGACCTCGAGCAACGTCGAGAAGCCGTCGAAGCCAACCTGAAACTCCTGCTGCTACCCAAAGACCCGAACGATGAGAAGAATGTAATCCTGGAGATTCGTGCTGGCACCGGCGGCGACGAAGCATCGCTGTTCGCCGCCGACATCATGCGAATGTACTCCCGTTATGCCGAGCGGCAGGGCTGGCGGGTCCAGGTGCTTGACGCCTCGGAGTCCGGGATCGGCGGAGTAAAGGAAGCGATACTGCTCATCGAAGGCAATCGCGTCTTCTCGAGGCTCAAGTACGAATCCGGCGTCCATCGCGTCCAGCGAGTTCCCCAGACGGAAGCATCGGGCCGCATACACACATCGGCGGTCACAGTGGCGGTGCTTCCGGAGGCGGAAGAAGTCGACATCAAGATCGACCCGAAGGACATTCGCATCGAGACGTTCTGCTGTTCAGTGCCCGGCGGCCCGTGGGTCAAAACGGCATACGCGGCCGTCAGGATAGCTCATCTGCCGAGTAATATCGTGGTCTCGATGCAAGACGAGAAGTCGCAAATCAAGAATCGCGAGAAGGCGATGCGAGTCTTGCGATCACGCCTGCTCGAGATGGAGCAGGACAAGCAGCACCAGGCAATCGCCAGCGAACGCCGGTCGATGGTCGGCTCGGGCGATCGATCCGAGAAAATCAGGACCTACAACTTCAAAGACAACCGGGTGACCGATCATCGTATAGGCTACACCTCCCATCAGTTGAACCTCTTCATGGAAGGCGAGATCGGGGACTTGATAGATGCCCTCGTCGCGTATTATGAGGCCGAGAAGCTTAAGACCGAGGCCGCTGCCTGAAGTTGTTGCCTCTAGTTTCTGGTTTCTAGTCGCTGGTTTCTAGGTCGGGGCAACTCTGCAAACCAGAATCCACGAACAAACACTGGAAGCCATGCCCACCATATCCCAGGCGATCAACGAAGGTTCGCGACGGCTCCACGCCGCTTTCGTCGATCAGGAAAGGCGCACCGCAGGGCTTCTGCTCTGCAAGGTGATGGGGATCGATCGCACTCACCTGTTAACCAGATCCGAAGAGCGGATCGGTGAAGCCGAGTATCGCGCCTACCTCGCCCTTATTGAGCGACGGGCTGCCGGTGAGCCGGTGCAATACTTGACCGGCCATCAGGAGTTCTATGGTCTGGATTTCCTTGTGACTCCCGATGTGCTCATTCCCAGGCCCGAGACCGAATTCCTGATCGAGCGTGTACTGAACCTCGTGGTAGGGCCTGAACAGGGCTCACCGCTCATCGTGGATGTGGGCACTGGCTCAGGCTGCATTGCCGTAACGCTTGGTCGACACCTCCCTCGCGCGCGGTTGATTGCGACCGACGCCTCTCACGCGGCCCTTGATGTCGCTCGTGCAAACGCTAAGCGACACGGTGTGCGCGATCGGATTGAGTTTCTGGAGGGAGATCTTTTTGAGCCGCTCGCCGGACTCGCGCTGGAAACGGCAATCGACATCCTCGTGTCGAATCCGCCTTACGTCAACGAAGAGAACGTCGAGTTGATTCAGCGCGAGGTACGCGAATGGGAACCTCACCAGGCGCTGTTCGGCGGAGTCGATGGGATGGACTTCTATCGTCGTCTTCTCGCCGATGGATCCAAATACCTTAAGCCTGGCGGCTATCTGGTCGTCGAAATCGGATACGGCCAGCTTGATTCGATCACAGACGCCGTCGCAGTGTCCCCCTGGAACCTGGTTGATGTGACCCGCGACCTGCAAGGCATTCCCCGCACGCTTGCCATAAGGAAGCCGCCGGAAACTGTTTAACCCTGGAGCACAGGCCTGGGAGCGCGGGCATCCTGCCTGCTCGGCAGACCGTGGGCGCCCAGGCATCCCTTACCGCCTCGAAGTTGGAAGGGCAGGCAGGGATGCCTGCGCTCCCAGGCTTGCGCAATCATCTTATGCTTTGATAAGGAGTCGATATGAAAATGACACTATACGCGTGCACAATCGTCGTTCTCGCACCCTTGATCCTGCACGCGCAACAGAAGCTCCCAGCCGCTGCGCCTTTGCTTTCGCCTTCAATCTGTGGAAAAGGCGTTTTCGACTTTTGGTTAGGCGAGCAATCAATCGGGCGCGAAGAGTTCGAGATCAAATGTCAATCTGGCGGCGGCTATGCGGCAAACGGTCACACGGATTTGAAAGTGCCAGGCGCGTCGATTGATCTGAAAACCACGCTGGATTTAGACAAGTCCGGCGAGCCCTTGTCTTCAACCGCGAAAGGCTCGATAAACGGCAAGCCGTTCGATCAATCAGTGGAGGTGAAAGGCGCCGTCGCCACCGTCACAACCTCTGATGCGTCGAAGAAACTCCCTTTCGAACACGGAACTTCCCTGCTCGGCGGAAATATTTTTCATATGTTTCAGTTCTTGCTTGCTCGTTATGACACCGTGCGCGGAGGAACCCAGGAGGTCCCTGTTTTCCCGAACTTGACTGCTAGAGTAGAACGCGTTGCGCGCGACGACCTACAAGCAACCGGTATTGCGGCTTCCCCGACTCCTTCTGCGTTCGATCGGTACAGCATCACCGTGCAGGTGTCAAACGTCATCGCGTGGGTCGATGCTCAGGGCCGCGTCGCCACCCTCGCCGTGCCCCTGCAGAACTTTGCGGCGGTGCGTGAAGAATACTCGAGCTTCGTCCCGTCGTTCAAAGCCATCCTCTCGGCCAAGATGAAAGAGACGGAGCTCAACTACGCCGCGCCGGCAGGTGCTCCGTTCACCGCCAAAGAAGTCACAATCGAGGCTAAGGGTTTCACGCTGGCGGGCACTTTGCTTGTACCGAAGACCGGCAGGGCTCCGTTCCCCGCAGTGGTCACCATCACCGGCTCCGGTCAGCAAACTCGCGATGAGTATCTGCCCCTTCCCGGACTCGAAAAATACAGGCCGTTCCGGCAGATAGCCGAAGCCCTCGCCAGCCGCGGCATCGCCGTGCTCCGCGTCGATGATCGAGGAGTGGGCCTCTCGAAAGGCGGAGACACCCTCAAGGTTTCGACCAGCGCCAATTTCGCGGATGACGTTCGCGCGCAAGTTGATTTCCTTCGCGAGCACCCGGGGATCGATCCAAATCGAATTGGGCTTCTCGGCCACAGCGAGGGCGGAATGATAGCGCCAATGGTCGCCGCTACGGATCAACGCATTGCTGCGATCGTTCTGCTCGCCGGACCAGGCAAACGCGGCGACGTGATCATTGGCTACCAGGTGAATCAGGGGCTGGAGCGCGACGCCACCCTCTCTGAGGAAGCGAGAGCAAAAGCGCGCGCCGAGCAGCAAGAAACCTTGCGCAAAGCAATCAACGGCGATGCCTCAGCGCCTGAGGCGATGCGCACTCCCTGGATGAGATACTTTCTTGCGTACGACCCTCTGCCAACGATTCGCAAGGTTCGCCAGCCGATTCTGATCTTGCAAGGGGAGCTTGATCGGCAGGTCACCGCGGATCAGGCGGAGATGATTGCTAAGGCAGCTCGCGAGGCCGGCAATCGCGACGTTAGCTCGCGTGTGTTTCCTGGACTGAACCATCTCTTTCTGCCGGCGAAGACCGGCGCACCAACGGAATACTCTTCGCTCAGTACGAACACGATCCCGGATGACGTGATGCAGGTGTTATCGGAGTGGCTTCTGCAAAAGCTGAACGTGAAAAAGTGATGACGTCTAAGAGCGCTCCTCCTTGTCGGCCAACGTGTGTCAGCAGCGAGGGCGCCCGCAAAGAAAGGCACATACAAGCCGGCCGGGAACTTTTTGAGCCATGAATCGCGCCACCATCATCGTTGCTGTATTGTTTCTCGTCGGATTCTCACCGGCCTACCGCACCGCAGCTGAACCAAATGAGATCACGATTCAGAATCCGACTCGGATAGCACTCGCCGGCTTCACTAGTTCAACAGCGGCTGACGACTCCCGCGCTCTGGAGCTGGTGCTGGCCGAAGCGCTTGGTCGTGACGCGCGAGTCACTGTTGTCGATCAGTCAATCGCGCAGCCCGCGCTGGTCGCAATTGGCTACCACGGCTCAATCAATATGAGCAAAGACGAGGCGCGGAAGCTTGGGGCAGCCATAGGTTGCGACTTCCTGATAGTGGGCAAAGCGGAGACGCTCACGCGCAGCGAGCGAGAGAAAGAGTCGCACGAAGAGGCCTACGCCGGATTGATGATCGTAGATGGAAGGACCGGCGCGCTCGTGACGTTCGACTTCGTCTCCACAAAGGCTTTGACCAGAGAAACGGCTTTGCAAGCGCTGTTGAAAACCCTCGACGCGCGTGCCTCGGGCTACGTGAATCAAATGATTCAATTGCGCGCGCAGGCGTTAACACCGCGACGTCGAGACCCGGCTAGCACCGGATCGATCGCCAGCGATCTGGTCGAAGAAGTGCCCGCCGACGGCTCCCGTCGCGCAGACGGTTTCAAGCCGCCTGAGTTCCTCAATCACGTGAAGCCCGAGTACACGCCGCAAGCGGAGAGCGCCGACATTACTGCAACCGTCGAAGCGATGGTCGTCTTCCGATCGAATGGAGAGGTTGGAAACATCGAGATAACTCGCTGGGCGGGCTTCGGATTGGACGAGTCGGCCGAGCGCGCGATTCGCCAATTGAAGTTCAAGCCCGCTACTCGCGACGGCAATCCCATCAACCTACGAGCAATGATCCGCTACAACTTCCGGCGAGGTAACGAGCTCGACTCTAAGCAGACACCGAAACCCGCGCGATGAGCCCATGCGCGACCTGCGCGAGCTCTTCAAGCAAACTTACCGCCGCCCATACATCGGGTTAGGTTGAACCCTGCAAACAAGGCCTCAGCGACCCGATCTCAGTTCCGGCCCTCCAGGCACACCGCCGCTACGTGCCAACCTCAGATTGAAAATTGGCCTTCTGAGTAGTAGAGTTGGCCAACCTGTCGTGGAGGCAACCATTCGGGAATGCATTGGTTTCCATCAGACTGACTTCCTATCAGGAGAGTGTCCAATGAACAGCCCTCGTCGCTACATTTCCTTTCTTACAGTTCTGCTGATCGCCGCCATCGGCGTTCCGGCGCGCTCACTGGGCGCGGACAAGCGCGGCATCTCTGAGATGGATTTGTTCAAGTTTGTCTGGATCGCCGATGCCCAAATCTCGCCCGATGGTTCGCGCGTGGCGTACGTCCGAGTCTGGGTGAACCAAAAAGCTGATCACTACGACACCGCGTTGTGGATCGTGCCCACCGCCGGCGGCCCGTCGCGGCAGCTCACCGCGGGGCCGCGCGATGCCAATCCGCGCTGGTCACCCGACGGGAAAACCCTTGCCTTCATCCGTTCAGCGGAGAAGGAGGGGCGGCCTCAACCGGCCCAGGTCTACCTGCTGTCTCTCGATGGGGGCGAAGCGCGTCCGCTAACCGAACTGACGAAGGGCGTCGGTGGGTTTGAGTGGTCGCCGGATGGCAAGACGATTGCCTTTGGCAGTATAGACGACGGCAAATTTGAGAAACCGAACCCCGAAAATGCCGAGCCAAAAGAGAAAGCACCGGAGCACGTAAGCGATGTGCGGGTGATCTCGAAGGCGGTCTATCGCTCGAACGGACCAGGCTATCTCAATCCGAAAGCTCACGCGCACATCTGGACTATCAGCGTCCCGGCGACAACATCTGAGCAATCGAAGCCGAAACAGATAACCAGGGGCAATTTCGATGAGGGCAATTTGAGCTGGGCGCCTGACGGCTCGCGGATTTTCTTCGTTGCCCGCCGCGTTGCCGAACTCTACTACGAACCGGCGCACACCGATCTTTACTCCGTGGCTCTTGACGGCAGCGATGAGCGAAAGCAACTGAGTTTCGACGGCGGAATGCGCGATTACACCTTCAGCAACGACGGCAAGCGCCTCGCATTCGGCGGCGCGCTATCAAACAAACCGGTTCAATCCTACACGCAGCCCGATCTATTCGTGGTCGCCAATGAACCAACCGCAGCGCCCAAGAACCTAACCGCCGCTTACGATTTCGACATCGGCGGTGGCATCGGCGGGGATCAGCATGCGCCCCGTGGCGGGAGTCCCGGCGGCGTCATCTGGAGCAAAGACGATCGCTGGATCTACGTCAACGTTGCGGAACACGGAGCGGCCAATTTGAAGCGGATCGACGTGGCGACCGGCAAAGTTGAAGCGCTGACCACCGGCAATCAAGAGGTCATCGGCTATACAGCAACGCCGGATGCTGCAAAGATTGCACTCTTGATTTCGACGTCCACCAACATCGGCGACGTGTTTCTGCTCGAAACCGCCTCGGGCAAGCTGACTCAACTGACACGAGTCAATGATGAGCTGTTTTCTCAGCTCAATCTGACGGACCCCGAAGAAATCTGGTACACGAGCTTCGACGGCAGGAAGATTCAGGCGTGGATTCAGAAGCCGCCCAACTTCGATCCCTCCAGGAAGTATCCGTTCATCCTCGAGATTCACGGCGGCCCGCATTCGGCCTATGGCTTCACGTTTACGCACGAGTTTCAGTGGATGGCGGCGAAGGGTTACGTTGTCCTGTACACCAACCCGCGCGGCAGCACGTCCTACGGCCAGGAGTTCGGCAATATAATTCAGTACAATTATCCCGGTGACGACTACAAAGATCTGATGGCCGGCGTCGATGAGGTCATCAAGCGTGGCTATGTCGACACAAAGAAGATGGGCGTCACCGGTGGCAGCGGCGGCGGTGTTCTTACAAACTGGACCGTCGGTCACACCACACGTTTCGCGGCGGCCGTCTCTCAGCGGTCAATCGCCGACTGGTCGGGATTCTGGTTCACTGCTGACTTTACGCTGTTCACGCCTACCTGGTTTCGAGCGGCGCCGTGGGAAGACCCGAAGGATTTCGTCAACCGCTCGCCAATCACTTATGTAAAGAATATAACCTCGCCGATGATGTTTATCGAAGGCGAAGCGGACTATCGCACACCTCCGGCCGACGGCGGCGAAATCATGTTCCGGGCTTTGAAGTATCGCAAGATTCCGACAGTGATGGTGCGGTTCCCGAACGAATCGCACGAGCTATCGAGATCGGGCGCGCCATGGCATCGAATAGAGCGCCTGCAACACATCGTAAACTGGTTTGATAAGTATCTTCAGGACAAACCTATCAAGCTTTACGATGTAGAGTAAGCATCTGGGAACTGCCGCGTCGTCCACTTGCCTGGTTTGCAGACCAACGCGGAGTGTTCTACCTTTCGCGACGGAGAGAATATGTGAGGAGAAGACTGGCTGCCGGCGCGAACGACGAAGGCGCGCGCCCGTTCAAGTTAGCGTCGGCTTGGCTGAAACTGGCTGCGCTAACGACCTTTGTTCTGTTGAGTTCATTCGGTCCCGCGACTCAACGACACCTGACTTTTATGTCAAAAGTAGATCACCTCGTCTACGCCACGCCCGATCTAGCGGCCGGCGTTGTACGAGTCGAGCAGCTGCTCGGCGTCCACGCTGCGCCTGGAGGGCAGCATCCGGGCGCTGGAACGCGCAACGCCCTGATCGGGCTGGGCGACAACGTGTACCTCGAAATCATTGGACCCGATCCTGACCAAGCCAAGCCCGCGAGCCCGCGCCGCTTCGGCATCGATGAACTTCAGGCGCAGCGCCTCGTCACCTGGGCCGCAAAGGGCACTGATCTCGAAGCACTCGTTGAGACTGCGAAGCGCCGCGGAGTCGACCTGGGCGAGGTTCAATCCGGAAGCCGGCGGCGTCCCGACGGCATGCTATTGTCTTGGCGTCTCACCGTGTCGCCCGTACTAAACTCCGGCGGGATCGTTCCGTTTTTTATCGACTGGGGTCAGACCTCGCATCCGGCATCGTCGTTGCCGAAGGGCTGCATGCTCATTGGTCTTCGCGCTGAGCACCCCGACGCCCGGGCTGTTCAGTCGGCGCTTTCGAGTCTCGGGTTGGACCTCCCGATGCGGGTGGCTGATGTGCCGGCGCTCATCGCTACGATCCGCACGCCGAAGGGTGATGTCGAGCTTCGCTAAGGCCCCCGATTCATTTGTGTCTTTCCGATTCTCTGCGTCTTGGCGGTTCTTTGCGCCTTTGAGCGAAATCGTACTTCGAAGTTGATAAGCAAGTCGCGCAAATACGCAAACGTCCGCAAGACGCGAAGTCACGACGCGCCTTCCTCAGCGATTTCTTGTTCTTGAGCCTGGGCTTTGATATCCTCGCCGGGCATACCAACCCAACTTGAATGATTTTCGGAGGACGAACATGAGTACTCTCAGACTTTCAGCGCCTGGTCTTTCGTGGAAGGCCTTTTCA
>CAZOOE010000288.1:1597-8577 GCA_964581275.1 uncultured Clostridia bacterium | reverse complement strand
GGGGATCCAGCCTTGGGAACGATTGGGAGAGTGGCTCATTGCTCGGAGAGGCGCGCAGAAGGACGTGATAGACAACGTCTTCGCCATCGTGAACAACTTTACTGAGATTGCCGCCGTCGTCTATCGCCCGAGTAATTCGATCTTGATCGCCGGATATGTGCGATAAGACGGCTGCTCGACGGGATATCACCAAAAAGATGGCGCCGATGATAACAAGCAACACGGCGATGCCGGCGATGATGCGCAGGTTTCTTCGTCGACGTTGTTTTGCCAGGGCTTCGCGCTGGCGCAGCTGCTCCATCGCATCGTCGAGCAAATCGACCGGGAGTTCGAGTTCTTTCAAGACCTGGATCACTTGTTCGCGGTCGAGATCCTCGCGCAGTCGATCTTCACGCTGCTGAGCCATCCGTGAAAGCTCGGCCACAACTTGACCCAATTGAGTTTCAGTCAGCCGCGTTTCGCCCGCCAAGTCTTGCATCACGGCGCATTATCATTGACCTCGCGGCGGGTTGCAAGGAAAGCGCCCGATGATAGAATGCCGGACTGGCCCGTTTCATAGGATTATGACTCGACGTCACGGTTCGGCCGTGCGACAACGCGCCTGGCTCTGAGACCCGCCACATCACCATTTGAGGGTCCTGATGAGTTCGTCTGACGTTCCAGAGATTGTCATCTTCGGCGCAAGCCATACTGGCGTCCGGCTCGCGCATCGGCTTGCCAGCCGGTTTGCCGTGTTGGTCATAGACCGGGCATCAACGCCCCCCGAAACGCCCGCAAACTGGCGATACCTCCAGGGCGACTTGACCGCGTCCGAGAATGTCCACCACGCGAGGGTCGTATTCGCGGTGACTGACGAAGACAAGCTCAATATTCGAATCGCGCTCGGGGTCCGGCGCGAGTCCAAGACGACGCCGATAGTGATCACGCTGGCGCAGAGCCGGCTCGGCCGGAAGCTCGCTCGCCATCTGCCGTTATTCTCGTTCATCAGCCCGCCAGAGCTCGCGGCCCAGAGAATAGTCGACGCGATATACGCTCCGCGGCCGGATTCAGCCGCCACCACTGCGCAAGTCGATCAGGAACCCGAGCCCGCCCTTCCGCGGCGGCGGCTCGATCGGCTAATCGTGCGAGCCCTTTCTGTCATTGCAACGATGGCGGCGCTGTCAACAATCTACTTCCATTATGCCGAGGATCTGAGCTGGATAGATTCCGTTTACTTCGTTGTCACAATGATGGCGACGGTTGGGTTTGGCGACATAAGCCTCCGCACATCGACAACGCTTTCGAAGGTGATCGGCATTATGCTGATGATCGCAAGCGTGACCAACACCGCGGTGATCTTCGCATTGATCAGCGACTCTCTGCTTAGGCGCAGACTCGCGCTGACGTTTGGAAGACGCCGGGTTAAGCAATCCGGCCATGTACTGGTTGTCGGGATCGGCTCCGTCGGATTGGAAGTGATCGAACAACTGGTCAAACGCGGCGAACGAGTAGTTGCGGTGGACAGCAACGCCGACGGCAGGTACCTTCCACAGGTTAACGCTATGGGGGTGCCCGCGGTGATCGGTGATGCTAAATACGAACGGGCGTTGCGCGACGCCGGAATGCCCGACGCCAAGGCCCTGGTCAGCGTTACAAGCGACGACCTCACAAATCTCGAGGTCGGGTTGAGCGCAAGACTTCTAAAACCCGAAGCCAGAGTCGTGCTGAGGATTTATGATCCGGTTCTTGCCCAATCTCTCGACGAGCAGCTCGACATACACTTCGCATTCAGCATGTCGTCAATCGCCGCGGCTGCGCTCGCGCAGCTTCTGGAGAACGACGACAAGTCGCCTTTGGGGCAAAAGGGGGTTCAAACGCTCCAGTCCAGGTGAAATGATCTTCACCCTGTAAGAAAGATCGATCGCTGAAAGGAGACTCTATGACTCGACCGACGCTGATTAACCGGCGAGCCTTTCTCGAAGGCGCCGTGGCCGGAGCAACCGCGTTTGCGCTGCCGCGCCGGACGCTGGCGGATGCGCGAGATCTCGATGCTATTCGCGCGCAAATTGAGAAGCGCCACGACGAATCCGTCCAGCGACTGCAAGAGTGGATTCGCCAGCCATCGATCGCCGCCGAGAACCGTGGCGTCACCGAGGGTTGCGATTTGATGATGCGTCTTCTTCGCGACGCGGGCTTCGGCGAGGTCACTAGAGTGCCCACCGATGGCCAGCCCGGTGTCTTCGCCAAATTCGACGCTGGTGCTCCGCGAACGGTAGGCGTTTATCTTATGTACGACGTCAAGCAGGTTGATCCCGCCGAGTGGTCTTCGCCACCGTGGGAGGCCGCCATCGTCGACCGGCCCGGGCTCGGGAAGGTGATGATTGGTCGCGGTGCTGTAAATCAAAAGGGGCCGCAGGCAACATTCCTGGCGGCGCTTCACGCGATTCGAGGCGCAGGACGCAAGCTTCCAGTTAACCTGGTCCTGGTGGCCGAGGGCGAAGAAGAAATCGGGTCGCCTCACTTTACCCAGATCGTCCGCAAGCCGGAGGTGGAAGCCGCGCTCAAACGTTGCACCGGAATCTTCATGCCCTTTCCTTCGCAGGGGCTCGACGGCGATGTTCAAATCAATCTGGGCGCCAAAGGAATCATTGAACTCGAACTCGTTGCCAGTGGCGAGCGCTGGGGTCGCGGGCCACGGAAAGATGTCCATTCGAGTACCAAGGCGTACCTGGACAGCCCTGCGTGGCACCTCGTGCAAGCGCTCGGCACACTGGTGACACCGGACGGTAACGAGCCTGCAATCGATGGCCTGACCGATAAGGTGCGTCCGCTCTCAACTGCGGACAAGGCGATGATCGCCGAGGCTTCACGCCGGCTGAAAGAGGACGTGGCCAAGAAGCAACTCGGTGTCGAGCACTGGGCTCGGGACGTCGATTGGCGCGAGGCGCTCGAACGTCTTGCGTCTCGTCCAACGGTCAACATCGAAGGACTTGTCGGCGGCTACACCGGGCCTGGCGGCAAGACCATTCTTCCTCACAAGGCGATAGCGAAGCTCGACCTGCGGCTGGTGCCGGACATGACCGCCGCTGAGTCGCTGGCGGCGCTCAAGTCGCATCTCGCTAAGCGCGGCTTCGGCGACATCGAAGTCAACATGACCGGCGGCTACGATCCCACCAGCACCCCGGCGGACGCGGCGCTCATTCGGGCTCAAGCCGCAGTATACCGGCGATCAGGCATCGAGCCGATAATGTGGCCGCGTCTCGCCGGTTCGTGGCCGGGTTACGTCTTCACCGGCGAACCATTGCGCTTGCCCGCTGGACATTTTGGATTGGGTCTTGGAGGCGGAGCTCACGCGCCTGACGAGTTCTATGTCATCGAGTCAACGAACCCGAAGGTCCAGGGCATTGACGGCGCAGCCTACTCGTTCGTGGAGTATCTGCACGAGCTGGCTGTTACAGCCCCACTACGATAGTTTGTTGCTCGTTCCACAAGCCTGCTCGGAGGACTCGGTGATTCGAATCAAGCCGGCGCTGACATTGTTAACTACCCCTTCGGTAGGCTAGCCCAACCGGATCGTTCGATACTGCCAATTCTGGTCTGGCATCTCCAGGGATTCATGTTGTACACATGAACAGTTACGCAAAGAGCGCAACTGTTCATCAAAACCGTTCACCGGAGGACCGACGTGATCAAGACAGTTCTGCTAGCACTGGCGCTCGTCTTCGCGGTCGTCAAACCGTGCTCAGCTCAGAAGCCCGGGCCACACGAGACCGAGTTCCGCGCCTTCTACGCCAAATTTCTCGCAGCCGCTCGCGAAAACGATAAAGAGAAGCTTGCCGATCTCATTGCTTTTCCGGCGGATTGGTCCGTCGAGCGAAACCACGACGTCCAGACTGAGAAAGTCAAGGACAAGGCCGATTTCCTCGCGCGATACAACACTCTCTTCACAGCTTTCATGCGCACGCACATTCCGCGAGCCACTCTCAAACCTCTGGAAGATGGAGCCTACTTTATCTTCTGGCGTAACGGAGGTAGCGAGTTCAGCTTTGATTTTGGCTACACCGACGGAGCTGGATACCGGGTCAGCTCTTACAGTATTGGTCCCTATTAGTGAAGCAACTCGTGGTAATGGTTGGCATAAGAAAACGAGGTGACTAATGAATGAAGGGAAAAGACGGCATTCAATTGAGCTAACGAGGCGATCGTTTCTGGCGACTTCTTTTATGGCTTTACCCGGGGTTGCGTTAGGGTCGAAATCCGAACAAAACTGGCCGCAGTTTCGTGGACCGGGCTCGCAGGGCATAGCGGACGGCTATCCCACGCGGGCCGCCTGGAACGCAGATACTACGGCCGGGAAAATCTCCGGAGTTTTATGGCGGGCTGAAATCCCAGGCCTTGGTCATTCCAGTCCGATCATCTGGGGCGACCGGATCTATGTCGGCACTGCCGTTCGGCTGTCAGGCAAAGCGCCTCTTCGCATCGGGTACTACGGCGATGTCAAAGCCGCACAGGACAATGTTGAACAGAAGTGGATGATCCTTTGTTTTGACAAGAAATCCGGGAAGCGACTTTGGGAACGAGTCATTCGCACCAGCAAGCCGGCAACCGAGAGACACGAGAAATCAACTCACGCGAACACAACCCTAATAACCGACGGTCAGCGATTGATAGGGTTCTTCGGCTCAGAGGGACTGTATTGCTTCGATCTAAACGGCAAGCCGCTATGGACCAAGGACCTCGGAGTCATCAACAACAGTTGGCACGGCATCGGGTGGGGTTATAGCAGCTCACCGGCGTTATACCGGGATCGCATTGTGCTCCTTTGCGATGATCCCAAGAACCCTTTCCTTGGTGCGTTCCAGCTCTCAGATGGCAAGGAGTTGTGGAGAGCATCCCGCAAGGGCGCTTGTGAAGGGAGTTGGGGAACTCCGTTTGTCCACAGTGATGGTTCGCGGACGCAGGTCGTCACCAACGGATGGCCGTATATCGTTTCCTATGATCTGGAAACCGGCAAAGAACTCTGGCGCTTGCGCGGGGGCGGGGACATTCCAATCCCGACTCCGTTCGTCGCCGACGGATTGATTGTCGTTTCTAATGCCCACGGCGGGAAGGCGCCGTTGTTCGCGATCCGCCCCTCGGCGCAGGGTGACATCTCGTTACAAGAAGGGAGCACCAGCAACCAGTCGGTTGTATGGAGTGTTCCGAACGGCGGCTCATACATTTCCACGCCGGTTGTCTACGGCGGCTTTATTTACCTTGCCAATCACAACGGTGTGTTACGCTGCTTCGATTTCAAGACAGCCCGCAAAATGTATGAGGAGCGGCTTGGCACAGATGCCTCCTGCTCGTCATCGCTGGTCGCCGCAGATGGCAAGGTCTATTGCCCGACTGAACAGGGCGTCGTTCACGTCATTAAGGCGGGGCCGACAATGGAGGTGCTGGCGAAGAATGAGTTGGGCGAACCGTGTCTTGCAACACCCGCCATTTCACAAGGCGTGCTCTACTTCCGAACCGCGGGGAGTCTGATCGCGATCGGGTAGGATCCGGGCTGGAGTCAGTTCCGCCAGCGGAGCGAGCGTCGCTCACAGCTATCGCTCATGGTGGTGACTGCCTGTCTCGCGACAGATCCGGCGCAATCGCTAAGCTTTGTCTAGTCTTTCGCGTCGCCTTGTTTATACCCGATCGCGAGCTCGAAGACCCATCCAAAAGGAGACGATCTTGGCCACCCAAGCAAAGGGAACGTTTGACGTAAAACTAACTCCTCAGGCGCCGGACGACCAATCCGCGAGCGCACCCGTCGGCAGGATGTCGATCGACAAAGAGTTCCACGGCGATCTCGAAGGGACCAGCAAGGGCCAGATGTTGGCCATCAGCGGCACCGTCGAGGGTTCCGCTGGCTACGTCGCAATGGAGCAAGTCACCGGGACATTGCACGGTCGCAGCGGCGCGTTCGCGCTTCAGCACACCGGCATTATGACACGCGGCGAAGGGCACCTGACGGTCACCGTGGTACCGGACTCGGGCACGGGTCAGCTGATGGGTCTTGCCGGTCGAATGATGATCCATATTGCTGACGGAAAGCATTTGTATGAGTTCGATTACACCGTCGATGAGGCACCATGAAAAACGCCGTGCCCAACGCCGTACGCGTTGATCTGTTTTAGATTTGTCGACCATTCGACATCTCTCAACCCTGACCGGAGATTGCGGATGAGCATCGAGACAAACAAGAAGCTGGCTTCCGATTTCTTTGCTCGCTTCAGCGCGAGCGACATCGCGGGCGCGCTGGCCATTATGACCGACGATGCTACCTGGTGGATCGCGGGTAAGCCCGACCAGCTATCCGCGGCCGGAGTCCACAGCAAGGAACAGATCGCTCGCGTATTCTATCGGATGCTCAAGCAGCTGAAGGCCGGGCTGAATATGACCGTCAAGGGCATGATTGCCGAGGGCGACAAGGTGGCCGTCGCGGTCGAATCCTATGGTGACCTCATAAATGGTCGAGTCTATAACCAGGAATACCATTTGTTGATCAAGACCCGCGACGGAAAGATCAGCGAGGTCAGGGAATATCTCGATACGCAGCACGTCTTCGCGATTTGGTTTCAGGAATAAGCCCGGGAGCGCAGGCATTCGGGCCTGCGCGACGCATGCCTGACTGCCCGCCGGATGCCTGCCTGCCTGACGCATAGGAGTTAGGCGGAGAGGCAGGCAAGATGCCTGCGCTCCCAGGGTGGAGGATAAAACATGCTCCGACGCACTTTTCTTTTGCTGTTGATCCTCATCACGCTCTCCCTCGTGCTGGTCCGTGCGCAAGCGCCGGCGGGACACGCGCCAATGATGGCCAATTGCGACCCCGCTCTCTTCAGCGGGCTCCGTTATCGACTCGTTGGGCCGTCGCGCGGTGGACGAGTCACCACGGTCACCGGCGTTCCCTCTCAGCCAAAGACCTTTTTCATGGGGGTGGCGAGCGGAGGACTCTTTCGGACGACCGACGCGGG
>CAZOOE010000288.1:0-1587 GCA_964581275.1 uncultured Clostridia bacterium | reverse complement strand
GCTGCGTGGCGGTTGCCGATTCGGACCCGAACGTGATTTACCTCGGGACCGGCTCTGATGACGGGCGCAGCCATCTCTCCACCGGCCGTGGAATGTATAAGACGATCGACGGCGGCCAAACATGGAAGTTCATCGGTCTCTACAACGCTGGCCAAATCGGATCGGTCCGCATCCATCCGGCGAATCCGAACATCGTTTGGGTGTCGGCCCAGGGTGACGCGTTCAAATCCAACGCCGAGCGCGGCGTGTTCAAGACCACCGACGGAGGTCAGACGTGGCACAAGGTGCTGTTCATTTCCGACGGCGTGGGCGCGACGGATCTCGAGCTGCAGCCGGGAAACCCGGATGTGGTCTATGCGTGGATGTCGCGACTCGAGCGCAAGCCCTGGACGATCATCAGCGGGTCACGCGACGGAGGCTTTTACAAGAGCACCGACGGCGGCGCACACTTCGCCAAGCTCACCACCGGTCTGCCGAGCGAGTTGATCGGTAAGGCCAACCTGGCGGTAACCGCCGCCAATCCCAATCGCATCTACGCGCTCGTCGAGGCAAAGCCGGGCGGCGGGCTTTATCGCTCGGAAGATGCGGGGCAGACATGGACGCTCATCAACTCGCAAGGGTCACTAATTCAGCGTCCCTTCTATTACGTCACGCTTGGCGCGGACCCTACAAACGCCGACATCGTGTACGCTGGAGCGGAGGGATTCTTCAAATCCACCGATGGCGGCAAAACGTTTGCGTCGTTCCGCGTGCCGCACGGCGACAATCACGATATTTGGATCAGTCCAAAAGACGGTCAAACAATTATCCAGGCGAACGACGGCGGGGCCAACGTTTCAACCGACGGCGGTCGCACGTGGTCGTCGCAAATGAATCAACCGACTGCCGAGATCTATGGCGTTTGGGTCGACAACCAGTTCCCCTACAAGCTTTACGGGGCGCAGCAGGACAACACGACGCTCATCATCTCGAGCCAGGCGGATCCGGCTTCGCAGAATGAGTGGCGTCCCGGTCCGGGTTGTGAGACCGGGCCGATAATGCCGCATCCCAAGAACCCCGAAATCGTCTACGGCTCATGCAAAGGACAGTATGGTGTGATGAACCTCAAGACGGGGCAAGAGAAGAACTACTGGATTGGCGCACAGTCGCTTTATGGCAATCCGGCGAGCGATCTGATTTATCGCATGCAGCGAGTGTCGCCGATGGCAACTTCGCCGCACGATCCCGATGTCCTCTACTATGGATCGCAGTACGTGCACCGAACTCGTGACAAGGGAATAACCTGGGAGAAGATCTCGCCCGATCTCACCGCAAAGCCCGAATGCTGCCAGGGGGTAAGCGGCGAACCCATCACCCGCGACGTAACCGGAGAAGAGTTCTATAGCACGCTGTATGCGATTGCCGAGTCATCGCTCGAGAAGGGCGTCATCTGGACAGGCGCGAATGACGGCCCGTTCCACGTCACCCGCGACAACGGAAAGACTTGGTCCAATGTGACCCCAAAGGATCTTCCGCCGGGAGGACGGGTGCAGTACATCGAGCCGTCACCGCATCGCAAAGGATCGGCGTATTATGCAGCGTACCGAT
>CAZOOE010000287.1:0-8593 GCA_964581275.1 uncultured Clostridia bacterium | reverse complement strand
AGCTTCTTCACGGCCTGACTAATGTTGTCACGCTCATCGTGCCATTCATCAGTAACCGGACCTGGCTTTTGCATCGCATCCCAGAAGCTGTTGTACGCTGTCTCGAATTGCCGCCATTCCTCGCTATCCACAAGCGAGCTGGCTCGAGCCTGTTCAACTTCTCGCTCCATTTCCTTTTTGAGCTCGCCTAGGTGCTGCCGCGCAGTGAAGTGCATCAGTGCATTCGGTTTGTTGGCAGCAACGCTTTGGACGGAGGGAAATGTTTTGCCCGTAGTCTCTGACAGATCCAGCACGATGCGGAAATGAAGTTCTTCAGTTTCGTCGACTCGGACACTCTCCTGTTCCAACTGCTCCAGACTCTGTATGCTCCGATAGCCAACGCCCACCACCAGCAACAGCAGGGCGAGGAAGCCAAACGCCAATACGTTACGAACCAGGAATTCAACTGGTCGAGGTGGTCCGAGGAGCCGTTCTCGAAGGTTTCGCGTGCGAGCCATCATGAGTCGTGAGCCCTACAACTGACTTTGGTACATCGCGTCTCGCGCGTTCTCAGCGAAAAGTGTATTGCACTGGTGAGGACTACAAGATGTGAATGCTATCACGTGCCGCTCGCTTTTCGAAACTTGAACCATTTGAATTGGCGGCGCCGCCTGATGAACTTATTTTATTGACACAAACGACGACCAGCTCGAACCCATTCCGCGATCAGTCTCCTAGCGCTGTTGATTCCGGCCGGGGCTGTGTATAAGATACCTCCGAGAACCCTCCAAAATGAAGCCCGGCCGAGGTGTCCCTCACTCAAGACTCGGAATCAGTCTCGGCCAACGAAGAACTGGTGGGAGAATGGCGATAGTCCTCGTGATCCTGGCAGCCGTATTCGTCGGCGTTCTGGGCGTGCACGGTTACAAACAATTCAAAATCAAGCTGCAACTGCAGATGGGTGAAAACGAGTATAACGCTGCGGTTACTCTTTGGGAGTTTGCATGTGTCGCCAAGCAGGAGATTGATCGCGCAACTCGCCTCGGCACAGGTGTACTCGACTTTACAAAGATCATCGTCCCGCACACCCGGGGGTACCAAATTTCGCTAGAGTTGATCGGAGTGTATTTTCGCGTCTACGCGGTGCCGACCAGATACAACAGAACCGGCAAGCTCTCCTTTTTGACTGACAACACCCTGAGCGTGAGGGCTTCAGATCGAACCGGACAGCCGGCTACAAGTGAAGATCCAGAGTACAAGGGTGATCCGAATCTCTAATCCGATGCCAGACTGTTACCCCGATCAGACGATTGTGCTAGTCTGGTGAATCGGCGGTGAGTCCGGTTAAAGATCCAGTTGGTCGATCGGGTTCGAGGCTGTCGCGCTCAAACGCACTTCCAGCGACCAGTCGTTAAGGGTGCAACTCGTGAACCTGGAGTTGGTGATCAGCTTCCGGGCGTTTCGCCAGCCCCCATTTATGGCCGCTTACAAATCGTGATTTGCTGATCCCTCACTATGAAATTGGGTGCAGTCGAAAACAAAGCGCGCCTGGCAATACTGGTGCTTATACTGGCGCTCCTATCCTTGATTGCGCTAAGCCTCGCGCTGTTTTCGCGGACCGGTAGCCAACTCAGGGCCTCACCGATCCTGATCTACTTGTTCAGCTATCAAATTCTTGCTCTGGTGTTGGGTATTGGACTCGTCTTTTTATTGATTCGCTGGCTACTCAGACCATACAGAAGAATGGTCGAAGCTGCCCGCGGGAGCCCGGTGCTCGCATCGTCAGCCATCAGTGAGGGCGAGTTCGTCGCTCAAACATTTCGAGCTCTAGTTGAACAGCTTCAAGCGAACGAAAAAGAGCTCGCCCACCTTCACGAGCTTGAGCGAAGGCGCGCCGAGCGATCAGAGCGATTCAGCGAACGCTTGATCGCGAACATTCCGAGCGGCTTGATCACCGTAGACTCAAAGGGAATCGTCACGTCTGTCAACGCCCACGCAATGAAGATCTTTGTGGACGAACCCAGCACGCACTCTATGCACGACAGGCAAATCCACACCGGCGAGCTCTTGTCGCCAATCGTCGACTATCGGTCGCTCTTCAGCTCGTCCCCACGCATGGTGGCTATGATCTCTGATTGTCTCGACAAAGCTGCAACGTTCCGCCGAGAGGAGGTCGCCGTTGTCCTTCCGGCCGGCCGCGTGCGACGCATCGGTCTGAGCATCTCACCCATTTCCGACGTCTCACAAAACGTTGAAGGTGCGCTCTGCTTGATGACCGACATAACCGAAGTGATCGAGCTACGTGAACGAATGAAGCTCAAAGACAATCTGGCGAGCCTTGGGGAAATGGCAGCGGGCCTGGCTCACGAGTTCAAGAACTCCCTGGCTACGATTCACGGCTACGTTCAATTGCTCGAAGCCCAGGCAGTTGAAACCGCTTCCGATGCAGACCGCAGGATCACCCTAGACGCGTCTTTGAACGAAGTCCGTTTGCTGAGCAAGCTGGTGACCGACTTCCTCAACTTCGCTCGCCCGCAGGATCTGAATCTAGTTCCGGTGGACTTATGCTCGATCATCCAAGGGAGCGCAGATGAAATCAGACAACAGCTGACAAGCTGCGGGATTGAACTGAGGATTGAAGGCACATTTCCAAAACTTGCCGGAGATGAATCGCTGCTGCAACGAGTGTTCATCAACCTGCTTCGTAATGCGGCCGAAGCGATTGATCCTCATTCACTCGTCAAGACCATATCAATCTCTGGAGCGATCGACGCCGCACCGGATCGTCTCTATGCGCACGTCAGGGTCAGCGACACCGGAGGCGGCATTTCGCCCGAGGATCTTTCTCGAGTATTCATTCCATTCTTCACGACTAAGTCTCGTGGCTACGGCATAGGTCTTGCCCTCGTCCAGAAGATTCTTGTTGGGCATGGCGGAGACGTCTCGGTAGAGCGAAGCGACAGTGCCGGGACCATCTTCCACTGCCGACTGCCGCTGCTAACCTCGTCCTCGACTGTGGAACCGCGGTGATTTGCTGTAGCCGAAAGTAACGCCGTTAAGGCGGCATTCCGTAGCCCCGCTGACGCTGGGCCCCAACTACCGACTTTACAATCCTTTGGCTCCTTGGACTTCGTGGCAGCACAATTGCTGAACTTGTGTGGGGGGTTCTGTATGCGGGGTCCCTGAATCGGAGGCAAGGTGAGCGCTTTCTCAAAACCAACTACGAGTCGACACCGGGAAGCGGGTCTCGGGTTGATGGAAGCCATCGTTGGCCTTTTGGTAATACTCATCGTCGGCTCGGTCCTCCTGCACCTGGGCCGAATGGGATTCGCAATGTACAGATTAAACGCCGCAACCGGCGGCATCGCCGAAGAACTTGAACTCGCCCGAGAGCAGGCCATTGAGAGCCACGCAGCGGTCAGCGTAATCTTTGACGCCAAAGAAATGAAGTTCGGGCTCGATCGAAATGGCAACGGACGCCTGGATAGCGTCGAGGCTGAGGAACTGCCAGCAGGAGTCGAAATCGCTGAGGACGCTACAGTGATTTTCGCGCGATCGGGAAACCTCGCGCCCGGTTCCACGCAGCCTAACATCATCATCAGCAACACAACCAAATCCCGCCGCGTTAGCGTTTCAAAATCCGGCACCATCGAGATCGATTGAGCTGTTCCGGTCTTGAAGGGCGTCACGCTCAGCTACAGTTGCATCTTTGAGTTGCAGCCAATCCGTTTTTTTCTCGCTTTCGAATCCCGGCCTTTCCCAGGTTTTGAGGCTTGTTTCCCTGGAAACACCCGGCTGATAGAATTACCCTTCTGATTCTCCCTCGGTTGAGTAACTGTGAGTTTCCATTGCGAATAGGAGTCGGAGGATGGTCGAGGAGATCCATCTCGCGTGGAACCGTCCGGCGGGAGACGTGAGTGACAGACTTGAGCACCTTAGGCCAAAGCTCAATCAATGGCGCACCCCTAGCGCGGGTCGACTCCACACCGCCGCTTCTGTCGCGCCCGCCAATCGATCAACATCTTGAACGAATCGCTCTGTTGATGGACAAAGCGATCCGGATCCCGGGAACCGATATTCGATTCGGATTGGATCCAGTGATTGGGCTGATATTCCCGGTCGCCGGCGACGCTGTTGGCGCAATCGTTTCGGCATACATTGTTTGTGTCTCGGTGCGTTACGGCCTGCCGAAGGTGGTGATTGGCAGGATGGTCTTTAACATTGCCGCCGATTTCGTCGTGGGCTGCATTCCATTTGTCGGTGATGCCGCTGATTTCGTTTGGAAGGTGAACACGCGCAATCTTCGATTGTTAAAGAAATATGCCTCTGGCAAGCGGCGGTCGTTTTGGAGTGACCGGGCCTGGTTATTTGTACTGTTCGGCGTGCTGTTCCTGGTGATCTTTGGCGCCCTGATACTGGTCTACTATGCGTTCAAAACAACGGGGGCGGGACTCATCTAGGAGCTAACCTTAGCAATATGGCTCTATCCAAAAAGCGTAGATTCCAGGAGACGCCGTCAGAGCAACAACAACCGCCGCTCGTCGCCTCCGAACACAAACCCAGGCAAGAGCCTGAACGCAACATTTCAACGGCTAGACCTCGACAACGACCGGAATAATCATAGGTCGGCGACCAGTCGCTTTCTGAATGAATCGCTTCAATGCGACTCTTATCTTCTCCTTGATTACCGCGTAGTCAACCTGTTCTTCATGCGTTGCGCTGGTGATCGTCTCTTCGACTAGTTGCTTTAGCTCCGCAAGCATCTCACTCGAATCTTCTTCGTGAATAAAGCCCCTGGTGACCAGCTCGGGCTCTGACTCCAGCTCGCCTGATGTTGGATTGATCGCAACAATCGCCACGACGATGCCGTCGTACGATAGGTGCTTGCGGTCGCGGACCACGAGGTCCTCGACGTGTTCGTAGCTCGAATCGATGAAAGTGCGTCCGACGAACTCGGTTGCGGTAATCTCTGCGCTTGAATCGCCGAGCTCGAGTACATCGCCGTTTTCAAATACAACGATATTCTCGGGCTCAACGATACCGAGCGTCGAAGCCCAATCCCGGTGCCTGTAGAGCTGGCGATGCTCGCCGTGAATGGGGACCAGGAATTTCGGTCTCGTAGCCTCGATCAGAATCTTCAAGTCTTCCTGGCTGCCGTGGCCCGACACATGAACTCGCGCAACGCTGCTGTCAATTACTTGCGCGCCGCGCTTGTAACAGTGTGAGATCAATCGTGAGATAGCAGGCTCGTTACCTGGTATCTGGCGCGCCGAGAGCACCACGGTGTCGCCTTCGCCCACCGACAGGTTCTTGTGCTGGTCGGTCGCGAGCTTGGTCATCGCCGACAACGGATCGCCCTGGCATCCTGCTGCAAGCAGCAGCAACTGATCGTCATCCATCTGGCGGGCCTCCGTCGCACTGACGAAGATCCCGTCTGGAATGTCGAGTTGGCGCAGACTGTCCGCGATCTCGACGTTGCGCAGCATGCTTCTACCCAGTAACGCGATCTGCCGGCCGTAGTCCCGCGCGAGATCCAGCACTATTTGAAGCCTGTGAACCGAGCTGGTGAAGCAACTCAGCACAATCCGTCCCTGTGCTTCTTCGAACACTTTTTCAAGCGCCGGTGTGACCGCGCGTTCAGACTGCGTACGCCCAGGGCGTTCGGCGTTTGTTGAATCAGCCAGCAACGCAAGCACGCCGCGGTCACCGTATTCGCTTAACCGCGCTAGATCAGTCGCCGGGCCTACCACAGGTGTCTCGTCTATCTTGAAATCGCCTGAATGGATCACAACTCCAACAGGAGTCGTCACTGCCACCGCAGTACATGATGTGAGACTGTGGGTGACGTGCATCCACTCAACTTCAAAGTTGCCGAGCGCCACGCGGTCTCGGGCGTCGATCGCGTGCAGTGATGTCGAATCCGATAGCCCGTGTTCCTCCAGCTTGTTCTCGAGTAACGCGAGAGTGAGGTGAGTGCCGTACACCGGAACGTTGACTTCCTTGAGCAGAAATGGCACTGCCCCGATGTGATCTTCGTGGCCGTGGGTCAGTACGATGGCCGAGATCTCATCTCGATACTGGTCAACAAACGAGAAGTCGGGTATGACGATGTCCACGCCCGGCGCGTCCTCTTCAGGAAACCCCATCCCCGCGTCGATAATGATCGCTTCACCACCACAGCGCATCGCCATCATGTTCATGCCGAACACACCGACGCCACCGAGAGGTATTATTTCGAGTTTGTCTTCTGCCATATATGGTTTGATAAGAACTCAACGAGCTCCATGAACCAGGAGTATAGCAACACAATCGTTTTGGTCTAGCGGCATTCCCCTCGTTCAAAGTGGAGCGCCCGGTACAGCGCCGCAAACTCAGCAAGTGAAACCGTTTCCGCGCGGCGGCGCGGTGACACGGAAGCGGCTTCCAGAGCTGATTCCACGGACCGCGTGAATGCGAGGCTATTCGCTGAGGCCTTCAGGTTGTTCAGGATTGTCTTTCGCCGTTGAGCGAACGCGGCCCGAACGAGCCTGACGAATTGCGCTTCGTCTGTGATCTCAAAGGCCGGACGTTCGCGCACCGTCAGCTTGATAACTGCGGACTGTACCTTTGGAGAAGGCGTGAACGACGCCGGCGGCACGTCAAACACTTTCAGCGCGACGCAGTAGTAGTCCACCACCACCGTCAACGAGCCGTACGCTTTGCTGCCAGGTCCGGTGGTGATTCGGTCGGCGACTTCCTTCTGAAGCATGAGCGTCATATCGAACACCCGGCCCCCCAATGACAACAGCCTTTCGATTATTGGTGTCGAGATGTAGTACGGGAGATTCGCGACGATTCGCACTCGCGTTTGGGTCTGTCCGACCGGAAGATGAGAACGCAGGGTTAACCTTGCATCCGAAATGAGATCTTCCCAATCAAGCCGCAAAGCATCGGCGGTTACAATCGACAGGTTCTCGGCGTTGATTGAGCGGCGAAGCCTTTCGGCGAGCTGCGAGTCGATTTCGATAGCCTCAACGTGACCGCTTCTCTCCACGAGCATTCGCGTAAGCGCGCCGGTGCCCGGTCCAATTTCGACAATGACATCGGTCGGCAGCGGGGAGACCACGTCCACGATTCGGCGAGCGATCCGCTCGTCGGTGAGGAAGTTTTGCCCGAGGCTCTTTTTCGCCCTGATCAACGGTCTCAAGCGACCTCTCGCAAGGACGGATAGCCGCTAATCTCGATAAAGCCGCCAGCCTCCTCGATGCTCACATCTTCAAGATCGAACTCGATATCGCCGAAGGTCCATCGCGCCGCAAGTCCGTGGTCGCTCTCAGAACTGGGAACAGCGAGTGTTACCTTGTCGAACTCTCGGAAGTTTGCCGGGTCGTTGAGGTCCAGAACACCCGGGAGGCTCAGCAGGCTCGTCACCTCCATCCGGCTCAGCGTAGCGAGCAGCGGGGTGAACTGCGACCGAGCAACACCGTGCGTCAGCTCGTCGTCCAGCCTCACCACTTTCCCCGATCGGTCGCCCGCGGGCCGAGTCTCAATTGGGACCACTGAAACATCAATGAGTTTGCTCAATGTCTCAAGCAACCACGGCTCTGGGTTGTGCGCGGCGATCACCAACGGTCGATGACGTTCGCGACGGCGGGCTGCATCTACCATAACCCTGTTAAGCTCCCGACGGTTGCCGATCATCACTGCGTCGTAGGTGGAAGCCGAGTTGAGCAACTCGTTGGACGGCTGCCAATCCATTTGCGACGGCGAGGAATCGGCTGAGTACTCTAGAATCCCGTGGACAAAAGGCGCGCCCGTTGTGATGAACGTAAAGTAACTCTCATTGAGTCTCCACGCGCGATCCTCCAATAGCCCGACCTCGATATGAATGCCAGCTTCCCGCAGTTGCTCGATGCCGCGGCCGTTGACGCGCGGGTCTGGATCTTTGATGGCAATCACCGCGCGCGCGATTCCTGCCTCAATCAGCGCGTCGGTGCAGGGAGGAGTACGTCCCTGATGGCAACACGGCTCTAGATTGCAATACAGCGTCGCCCCGCGCGAAAGCTTCCCGGCCTTTTCGATCGCATAAGATTCGGCGTGCTTGAGGAGATCATAACGGTGATAGCCCTCTCCGACGACACGCCCATCGTTCACAAGCACAGCGCCGACCATCGGATTCGGGCTCACCAGCCCGGCCCCTCGGCTAGCCAGTTCGAGGCTACGCTTCATTAGAAGTGTATCGGTATCGAGCATTGCTTACGCGCAGAGTTGATCAGAAACGGCTCAAACTTTGTACCTCGCCCGGAGCGGGACCTCATAGCCCTTCAAAACGACGTTGTCAATCCTCATCGAGGCCGACGCCGTGAATTCGAGGCCGTGGTTCTCTCCCCGCGCGAGTTTCGCATAACCGGCTGCCGCAATCATAGCCGCATTGTCAGTCGTAAGAATCGGGCTCGGGTAGTGGACTGGCGCGCCGAAATCTTCAGTGTCCACTGCCGATCTCAAAGCGCTGTTACACGCAACCCCACCTGCAAGGATGATCGTGCGCGGGTGGTGACGTCGCACCGCCGCTCGCAACCGAGTGAGCAGCGAGCGGATCACCTTATCCTGGAAGCTCGCGACCAGGTCGATGACC
>CAZOOE010000286.1:0-8621 GCA_964581275.1 uncultured Clostridia bacterium | reverse complement strand
GGTGTGGCGGGCGGGCGGGGAACGTGTGGTTCGAGTAAATCGGGAGTGCGTTGCGGGTTCGAAACGATGTTATGCCGTTTGCGACGGCGGTCGTAACCAGCGAGCTATATCCTGCGAGCCAGTTGTTGACCGAACTGACCGGAGTGTCGGTTCAGCCTAACAAAGCAATCGTTGGACGCAACGCATTCGCTCACGAAGCCGGGATTCACCAGGACGGTGTGATCAAGAACCGGCTTACTTACGAGATCATGACGCCGCAGTCGGTCGGGGTGCCCGACAGCAAGCTGGTGTTGGGGAAACACTCAGGCAGGCATGCCCTCGGGCTGAGGTGCGAACAGTTGGGCTATGAGTTTTCGCGCCGCGAGTTGGACCGGGTCTACAAGCGGTTCATAGCGCTCGCGGATGAGATCAAGGTGGTTGAGGATCATCATCTGATCCGCATCATAACTAAGGGTCTGGAGGAGGCCACCGCCGCATAGTATGGGCTAATAGGATTCTCATCGCCCGTGAGCGGGGTGGTGTGGGCCAGCCTTCAGCAAGAGCGCCGGGGGCTGGCCTCTTTGTCCGGTTTGGATGCCCGACAAACTTTAGTTTGTCGTGAGTTGATCCAACATTGGAGCAGACGACAAACTGAAGTCTGTCGGACGTTAGTTTGTCGGAGTTTAAGAGGAGTCGAGATGACGCTGTACCGTTGGGATTCAGTCAAACGCAAGTTCACATCCTCGTCCGTTGGAAACGATATGCCGGCCGGCGAACGAGTGAGGCGTTTGCGGGTCGGCAAGGGGCAGCGCCTCCACGCAGAGGTTGCGACCGGCGAGTTGTTTATTCGAGTGATAGAGGGAGCATGGCGGATGCAGATTGCGAACAGCCAGTTGACCGTGCGTCACGATGAAGCGGTGATCATTCCATCGGGCTTCAGTCACTCTGCGGAAGCGATCGAAGACAGCCTCGCGCTTCAGACGGAGGACGAGCAAGAACACCCTATTCAGGATTCACGCTGGGCTGTGTGAAATGCACCTCCCTGTCGTCGCTTATTTAGCGCCTGTTACGAATTGCTTTATCTGCGGATAAGTTTCATCGGTCGCGTTGGCGATCTGTTCCACCAGGTATTTCAACTCCTGGTTGTCCACCAGTCTCACGTGAGTATCCATTCTGAGATAGAGCATGTCCTCAGATAGCGCCAGCTTGATCCAATCAAACTTATGGTTCAGCTCAAGCAGCTTTGTCATAAGATCAGGTTGAAGCTTCAAGTCTTTCCGATCGGCGAGCCTTACCATTACCAGCAGTATGTCATCGGCGAGCGCGAGTCTGATCCCGAACTCCTTCAGGTTCTTGCCGGCGCCGGGTATCTCCCAGACACCATCCCGTACCTTTGAGTAGCGGTAGCCTGATTTCTCGAGAATGGCGACGATATTCGCTGCGCCCTTCAATTTGTCCTGAGCGCCAGCCGCAGGCAAAACATTTAGCAAAAACAGTAGAAGCAGGATTCCCCGAAACGTGAACAAAGCTTTACTCAGCACAGCAATCCTCCTGGGAAGATGCAATTAGTGCGGCATTGGTGCCGGATGATACCACACCGCTTGTGCGGCAGTCAGTGCTGAACTGGAATCCCCGGTCCCAACCAAACAGCTCGACCAATAGCAGGCAAAAGCGCGCGCCGCTTTACCAATGCAAGACGACTTTGCCGACCGCATTTCGCGACGCGAGAAACTCCATCGCCTCCGCCACCTGCTCCATGTGGAAGCGGCCGCCGATAACCGGCTTCAATATCCCGGTCTCGTAAAGCGCAAGCAGCTCCTTCCAACCTTGTTCTATCTTCGCGGGATTGTTGTGGCGATACGCTCCCCAGTGCAGACCGACCACGCTGTAGTTCTTTACGAGAATGTGATTTGCCACGAAGTTGGAAAACTTGCCGCTGGTAAAGCCGATCACCAGCAGCCTTCCTTCGAAGGCGATGCACTTTGTGCTGCGCTCGCCGATCTCGCCTCCAACCGGGTCATAGATCACATCGGCGCCCCGCCCGTTTGTTTCGCGCTTCACAATCTCCACGAAATCCTCGGTTTGGTAATTCAACGCGACATCCGCGCCGTTGTCGCGAACCACTGCGAGTTTTTCATCTGACCCCACGGTGCCGATGATCTTTCCGGCTCCGAGCGCCCGTGCAATCTGAACCGCGGCGAGTCCAACCCCACCGGCCGCCGAGTGAACCAGTAGGGTTTCGCCCTTCTGCAGCGCACCGCGATACGCCAGCCCGAAGTATGAGGTCTGATAGACGAGCGGGAAAGATGCGGCCTCATCATCACTCATCGTAGTCGGTTTGGAGTGAGTGCTAGCCTCCTCAGCGATTGCGTACTCGGCAAAACCTCCGACGGCGACCTGTGCGACAACGTGCTCGCCTCCGGAAAATTTGGTGACGCCGGGCCCAACTTTCTCTATCGTGCCGGCGATTTCGAAACCGGGCGAAAAAGGAAGCGCCGGTTTGAACTGATATTTTCCGGTTATGATCAAAAGGTCCGGGAAGTTCAACCCGGCGACGTTGACTCGTACCAGAACCTGTCGGTCACCGGGTTGAGGTTGATCGATCTCGTCGATAACCAGATCACGCGGGCCGCACCACTCGTGCGCGCGGATAGCTTTCATTCGCTGCATCTCCTTCCTAGGTTCCTATCGATCGGATGCGGGGCTTATGCTAACGAAGACACTCCGCAGGGTCAAATAAGACTTCTCCAAAACCTTGGCAACCCTGGAAGCGCAGGCATCCTGCCTGCTCCGACATCCGCTGCGGTCGGTCCCGAAGAGCAGGCAAGGGTGCCTGCCGCTCCCAGGAACCGTGTGACCTTTCTCGTAACACATCGGTGGGTTATGATTTCTCCGGCGAAGGACGATTCAGAAGTTTCTGTGGTTACCAGCTATACGAGGAGAAAATGATGAGGAGAACAAGCTCGACTAAGGCTATGATGCTGACGCTGGTGGCTGCGCTGGTGCTTTGCGCGCTGCCAATCATGAGCGCTGACGCACAGACGAGGCGCACCCGGCGCCGCCCGGTGACTGCGCTGCTCGTTCCGGCTGGAACTCAACTGAGGATCCGCGTCAACGACACGCTATCGAGCAAGGAATCGCGGGCGGGCGATCGATTCACTGCAACGGTGGTCAATCCTTCCCGTTACGAAGAAGCAAAAGTAAGCGGTCACATTCGTTCGATACGGAAGTCAGGACGGGTTGAAGGACGCACGACGATGAGCCTGTCGTTCGACTCTATTCGCCTCTCGGACGGGCGCACCGGGATTATGCGCGCGGAATTACTGCGGGTGTACGATTCCGACTCAGCGCAGGGCGTTGACGAAGAGGGCCGCATTCAATCAGGCGGCCGCGGCAAGCAAACACTAAAGCGAAGCGGGATCGGCGCGGTGGCAGGAGCAGTGATCGGCGGGATCGCCGGTGGTGGAAAGGGTGCTGCGATCGGAACGATCGTCGGCGGCGCGGCAGGCGCGGGCTCAATTGCAGTTCAAGGCAGCAAAGAATTGAAGATCGAACGCGGGACCGAAATGCTAATCAGAGCAAATCGCCGCTGACCAGCGGCCATAGCGGAACGTCTATGCTCGAGCCTTACTGCTTGTCATAAAACTCGCAAACTCAGATCGATTGGGAATGCTGGCAGAGTCGGATTGTCTGTTACAACTCGGAGCTGATCTCTGTATAGGTTCCCCGTTTCGATTTGCAGGGATTCGACCAGAATCTTATAGCTCCTTCCCGGCTCGACGACTTCCACCCGCGAGGTGAAATGCTTTGTTCCGCCTTCCACGCGAAGTACTTTCACCTGAGCCGCATCAGCGGTTACGGAAACTCGATCGCCGACTTCTTCCCGGGCTGAGCGAACATAGCCTCTTGCGGGCCCGGTGACAAAAAGATCGGACCGATGTGCTGTCCCTGGCGAAGCGGAGCGCCGGCGAGCACATTAGCAACGAGTGTGTAGGTGAAAGTCGGCAGCGCGGGATCATTGGTATGTAGGGTTGCGGTCTTATTGATCAACCCGGATTGGGATATTGTCTGAACTTCTATGTTCGCGGTCCCTTCCTTACCGGGAGGAATGACGGTGTCGGAGCGAGTCACGGTACAGCCGCAGGTGCCCTTGAAATCCTTGATCAGCAGATCAGCATCGCCTTCGTTCTTAATCGTGAAGATCTGACTTATGACCTCACCGGTGTACACATCGCCGAAGTTAAAACTATTGAAGGGAATGACGGCCCTTGGCGCTGGGTTCGTGCTGCGCGCTTGCCCCGGTGGAGATGCCCGCAGCAGCTAGCAAAACGGCAGCACAAAGCGTAAGTATCCGCGACGATCTGGCGATTGAAATCCGTAATACGCGCATGTATTGTCCTCAAACCCGAATTCGAAGCAAAAGCGTAATCGAATGGCCACGCTTCGCGCAATGCTCGGGATGCAGAAGCCGGCAGAGCAAGCCGCAAGAAACCAAGCGAACGGACGTTCTAGATCTGCGTCGTACCTTGAATAAACAACGTGCTGCTGCTATCGTTCACTCCAGTTTTTAGACAAGGATCAAGTAAATGTCCGATAGAGTAACCGCGCCCGCCTCACGAGTTCTCCTCGCCCTGCTTTTGACCGGAATGACCGCGCTCGCGCAGATACAGTTCAGCAGACCAAAGCCTGCGAAACCGCTGCCTAACCCTTCAATCATCGGCGCGACGCGCGACGAAGTGCTGTCATTGACGAAGCAGATGCTCGAGACGCGCGAGATCCCGTTGGACAAGGAAGACTGCAACGCGACAACCGGTGAATGTACGCTGCTCAGCAAGCCGGTGGTTTTCATCAAAGGCATCGCGACCAAGAGTCAGCTTGAACACTACTGCGATATGCCGGGGGTCGAAGTTCGCAACTGGGCCAGAGGGCGATACGTGCTTCGCTTCCAAATCACACCGGCCACGCCTAAGACATCTCAGGCCGGCGTCTACGCCAAGTTTGAGGGAATGATCAACGCGGTCACCGGCAGCGAATGGGTAGCTCTCACATCAAAGGGCGAGCTTGAGGATCTGATGCTGAGATGTATTCAAGACCGCGTGCAAGGCGGAGACTGCAAGGACATATTCCGATAATCTTCACTTGAACCGACCTGTAACAACATTCGTTCAATCTGACTGATTGTGTCCCCTCGTGTCGGCAGTGTGACGTTTCGTATCGAGTTCGGATCCCCGTACAAATCTTCTTCAGATGCCCTCGCTCAGTTCGGGTTGATCCTAAAGATACTTTTGGGTACCGCGGCGCCCCTTCCCCGAAGAGTTCCTCGGCACGCTCGATCCAACTCAAACCGCTGAATCAGTCGGTGGTCCCTCGTTTGCTAAAGCCAGGTAAGCATCATAGTGAACCGCTGACAAAGTAGCACGTACGCAACGAAAACTCGCGGGGTGGCAATGAGACAATTGTCCAGCAAAGGTTTGTATGGAGGAGACTTGTCGATGAGCGAATCAGGCAACCCACAATCGTGGCTCGGCGAACCGGACGGGTTTTCGGTCATCGAACTGCTGATAGTATTCGCGATCGTGATCGTTCTTACGGCTGCCGCGGTCTTCACGCTGTCTCCGCAGCGTCGCGCATACCGCACAGACGACGCAGCAGGTCAGGTAACGAACTTCCTTCGAGATGCTTATCAGCGCGCGCTTGCGCAACGGCAAACCATGAGAGTCCAGGTCGATCGCGCAAACATGCTCATCAAGATTATCGACGAAAACAGGTTGCCAGTTGGTGATGAAATAGAGGTTCGCCGCGCAAAACTGAACGACGAAGTCAGTCTGAACCAGCCGGCCGCAGGCGCGGGCCTCGTGAATCCCCCGCCAGCTCCTTACAACTACCCGGTGGCGGACTTCGCAAACAACTTGTGGGAGGCCCGTTTCCGAAGCGACGGCTCGGTCGTGGACACCGCCGGAAACCCCCTAAGCGCGACACTCTTTTTCTCTCTGGTGAATATGAATGGGTCTGACAGTCCGCTGATTCGGGCAGTCACGCTGTTTGGACCAAGCGGGTCAGTGCGAGTCTGGCGATATACCGGCCAGAGCTTTGACGCGGGGGCGAACTGATGAGGGAAGCAAAACGCGAATCGGGATTCTCGTATGTTGATGTCATGATCGCCGTCACGATCCTGATGGTGGGAGTAATGGCCATGCTTTCCGCGATAACCTCCGGAATGGTCATGACCACGACCAGCCAGCAAGCGCTTGCCGCCAAGCAATACGCGCTATCAACCGTGGAGGCCATTTTCTCAGCCCGGGATCTTGACACGCTGGGATTTGATTCCGTCGGCAACGTAGGTGACGCGACTATTCCGCGCGGCGTCTTTTTGAGCGGGGAGAGGCCGTTCTATTCAACCTCGGGACCGGACGGGATCATTGGCACCGCTGACGATTCGGCAGGCCCTGATGGGGTAGTGGGGACCAGCGACGACACGCCGTCCATCGACGGGTTCTTGAGGCAAGTCGTCATAACAAACATTCCCGATCCGGATAGGCCGGGGGCTGCAATCAGCCTTCGCCAGATAGAGGTGACCGTCTCCTACCCACTTGCCAGAGGCCGGCTACGGGAGACCGTGACCAGCTATGTAGCCAACTACCGAACCAAGGATTGAGATGCGCAATATGCTTTTCGAATCATTCAGCTCATGCAGGTCCGATCGCCGCAAGACCCGGCAATCAGGCTTCACGATCATCGAAATCGCGGTGTCGGTCACTGTATTCACGATCGTGATGGGCGCCATATACGGGTTGCTGCACGTCGCGCGGGGAGGACGGTTGAATACCAGCCAGCGCACCGAGGTGCTTCAGAACGTTCGGGTGTCGCTAAACGCGATGGGGCGTGACGCCATCAACGCAGGTGTCGGCTACCCCAACCTTGGGGCCTTGTTACCTGATGACAAACTCTCCTTGATTGGAGTCGCTGCCGACGCCGACAATGCGCCGGATTTTTTGACACCGGTTTATGCCGGTAACAACAGGAATTCGGTCAACGGCACGCTCACCGACCAGGTTACATTTCTCTATGTGGATGATGGTTTCAACGCCGGGGCGTCGGTTCCCATCAGCACCGTAAGCGATCCAGCCGGGAACGCTTCCGTCCTCAACATCCAGGCCGGCTTTAACAACAACGGCTGCAGCGTCGGTGATATTTACCTCATTACAGGCACCAGCGGCTCGGCGATTGGAATGCTGACTAGCAAGACCGGCGCGGACAAATTGAACTTTGCAGGGAACGATCCTTTGGGCATAAACAGCCCGGGTGCAGGCAGTGCCATCGACACGATTGTGACGCCGGCAAGCGTGTTGAAGCTGATGTGGGTGACTTACTACGTGGCCGACGAGGACGGAAACGGGACCGGGACCGGCACACTGAGGCGGCGGGTGTATGGGGGCTTCAATGCAGACACAAACAGCATGTTGAACTGGGTCGATCAACCGCTGGCATTCGGTATTGAGGACATGCAAATCCAATACGTGCTGGCCAGTGGCGCGGTAGTTGACCTTCCGTCGACTGCCCAGATGGAAGACATCCGTCAGGTTCGCGCGACCGTAAGCGTGCGCAGCTCGGATATCGATCCCAAAACAAATCAGCCTTTCCGGTCCGCGGTAACCGCCAGCTTCAGCACCCGAAATCTTGTGTACGAGAAACTCTGACAACCGCGGTATAGAGGATTCAGGTTGTGTCTCCGGAATTTCGGATCGACACGGACCAAGGCCGGTGTTACGTCGAACGGCGGAGGTGGACAAAATGATGATCAGGCAATCAGACTATAACGACAGTGACCAGAGAGGTTCGGCTACGCTTAGTGCGGTCCTGATTTTGGCGCTGCTAGCGCTGTTCACCGCCGCGAGTCTTGCAAAAGTCACGACTGAAGCGGTGGTAATGGGGAATGACTATTCCAACACCAAGGCGTTCTATGCCGCTCAGGCCAGCCTCGAGCTGATGTCTAGAAACTTCAATAAAGTCTTCGACACCCAACTCAGGCCAACCGCTGCCGACCTTACAAAAATACAAAACACAAAACCCGATATAGAGGAGTTTGATTTCGTTCAAACCATCTCTCAAGCCGGAGCTAACGACACAAAACCGATCGAGGACGGCGACTTTGCGGGACTCATCTCGCTGCGCTCACCTTACAGACTCGATGCGACCGCAACCTATCCCAACGGCGCGCAGGTGCAATTGACGCGCACTTTCTACAATCACCAGATCCCCATCTTTCAGTTTGGCATCTTCTACAACGACGATATGGAATTCCACCCGGGACCGCGCTTTGACTTTGGCGGGCGCGTGCACTCGAACGGAAACATCTTCATGATGAGCGGCGCCGATCTCTTCTTCCGCTCTCGCGTGACTGCGGTGGGTGAGATCGTTCGAGACACCTCGCGTAATGGAATCAAGAAGGGAGATGCAGACTGGGCGTGGGACGGCAACGTATGGGTCGCTGACGCGGCAGGCACGTTCCAACCGGTCACCAAGGGCAGCGTTATTGGGGGGCCTGACACCGCCGACAATAATCCGGACATGCCGAATGGCGTCGTCAAAACAACATGGGCCTCGGTAAACTCTAAGCCGTTCACCGGCAATTTACACGCAGG
>CAZOOE010000285.1:0-8639 GCA_964581275.1 uncultured Clostridia bacterium | reverse complement strand
GGCCGGAACCGAACTCGGGTTCAGAAAACCGAACCGGTTGGTTCCGGCCTTTATGTGGTGCGGGCGAAGCATCTGACACCGGGTTAGTGCTGTTGACGCACATCTCGGATTCCTCCCCGGGGTCGCACAGGCAGCTTGGACAGCCGCATTGACACCAGTTGCCTAATACGGTATGCCCTGCGAGGGCAACCGTGGCGAACGGAGCCGAGTTAGTGAGCTTTTCACCATTAGTAGTCGAAAAGCACGTGGGTAGCGCGAGTACGCAAAACGCTGCCAACAGTAATCTTGTCTTCACTTCTTTTTCCTCCTTTAGTCGGTCAGCTGACCTCGACAGACGAGTCAGCCACGCCGGATTGTATCAAGGAATCACGCGGACTCTAATCAGTGGTCTTCATTCAGAGGGTTTCCTCGTTGAATTTTCTACAAGGCTCGCGTCAATCGCTGATGATGCCTACGTGCGTCGCAGGTTTGACGTCGTCGGTTCCGTCGGGCAGCTCATAAGGGGCCTCCCGCCATCCCGCGAGCTTGAAAGCGTCGGGCATTTTTATGAGGCCCTCAGCCTCAACCGTGGCGCCCGCGGTGACGCCGTCGGAGCAGGCAAAATGTTTGAACGCATCGCGGAAACCGCCCCTCTGCGGTACCGTGCGAGAGCGATGCTTGCTCTCGCCGGGAACTCTTTCACAGCAGGAGATCGGCGGACCGCAATGTCCTTTTACCTTGAGGTAATGGAGAGAGCGAGACGAGACCGGATCCTTGACCCGATGACACTCTATGCGGCAAGCCGGATGACCGCAGTGATCAGGAGCATGGAAGGTGATCACCGGGGCGCTGTAGCAGATCTGGAGAGGATGGTTCCGCTGGCTCGGATGGCTGCTCTAGTGCAACCTTACGCTTACTATGATTACATGAATACGTTGGCCGTCGAACTCGGAGAACTTGGAAGACTTGAGCAAGCCCGACATGCCGCTCAGATCGCGATTGCGTCTCCGTTCGCATCGGCCTATCCAGAGTGGCGAGAGACGTTTGACGAGATCGAAGCTAAACAGCCTCGCGCGTCCAGATCAGTTGTCGAGGTTCCACACCCCGTCGCTGATCACGGCAGTGTCACACAGACTCGCGACGAAACGAACAGGGACAACCTCCTTCGCTTACCCGCAGCCGAGCTCTCCGCAGGCGCGGGACAAACGGGCCGCCACCTGCCGGCCCATCCGGCACGCGTTATCAATCTCCATGAGTGGAAAGCCACGCTCAAAGGCTCAAGCGCCCCTCTTCGCGACAGACTCTCACCAGAACAGATGAAACGCATGACTACCGGAGAGAAGTTGATCAGGCTTATGGACCTGATCTCGCAGGATGAAACCGATGATGAGACGATAGACAGGATTCTTGAAGCAGTGGAACAAATCGTTCTGAACCGTCGAAGCGAGAGATTAGACTGATCGGCGCCTGCGCTGCGCCCTCCGATCCGCCCTGCCCAATCTCTTCACATACTGAAGCACAATCGCCCGCTCGGAAGGCGACAATTTGATCACTTCTTGAACGATCTCGGCGATGTCATTGCTAATAACTGTTTTCCTGGTGATGTTCAGAAGCAAGAGGTTGTGTGATCGATCGTCGACTGGCTGAGGGAGACGCTCTTCCGTTAGCCCGAAAGCCATGCGAATCAGCTCCATCTCGCGCACCCTGAGCCCGTGAGCCAAAGCCTTGAGCTTGTCGACGCTAAGGTTCTTGGCGCTGCCGCTTATGATCCCGCTGACGTAGCTGTCGGTTATCTCACCGCCGGACCTCAGCTTTACATCTCGCCGCGAAAGGTGTTTCTCTTTCATAACGCGCTCTACGTAACGACTCAAGCCTTGTTTGCCCGTTTTCGACATAATGCAACTCCCGAGTAGCGAATATTATTTTGAAGATGGTCCGTCAAAACAAAGTTGCTACGCGTACCAATTCTAAACCAGTATCATCGTGGACTACAATCGCATTTTTGTGTTTGGGACGGTCCGCCATTCTTTCCGGCCCGAAGGCGGCCTCGTCTCGCTCCTGATAAGCCACCCCGGTGTGGCGCGACGGCGAGCGATGTGCTTTTATAAACATGAAACCCCTGACGGAGTTGGGAAGTAGGTTTTTGAATCACCGGCCAGCCTTCAGACAAGTCCTTCCTTGAATCACACCTTAAATGATGACGCGAAAAGCCAAAAAATTGACGCTCTCAGAATCAGGGTGTTAGACTTGACGACTCAGCAAAAGGAGGCGCCCAGATGCCGGTAAGCGAGAGACTTCTCGAGATACTTGCGTGCCCAGTGTGCAAGGTGAAAGTCGAATTGAAACCCGACGGCAGTGGACTGAAATGCACCCAGTGCAAGCGGGTGTACCCCATTCGCGACGATATTCCCGTGATGCTTATTGACGAGGCAGTGATTGAAGAGTGATCCAGGCAGATCGCCGGACAACGAGGAGTCGCCCCTTGATTGGTCGCGCGTGCAAAGGGTCCTGTTGATTCGACTCCGGTCAATAGGCGACACCGTTTTGATGATCCCCTGCCTTGCGGCAATAAAAGCGTGGCGTCCGGATTTTGAAATCGCGGTTGTGTCAGAGTCGCTCGCAGCACCGCTACTCGAAGATCATCCGCTGCTCGATGAACTAATAATTGCGGGACCGTCGCTCCAGTCTCGCGCATCGTTGATAACTG
Organism: uncultured Clostridia bacterium; assembly: GCA_964581275.1. GTDB lineage: Bacteria > Acidobacteriota > Blastocatellia > UBA7656 > UBA7656 > Onstottus_A. The sequence goes on along the minus strand of CAZOOE010000285.1, from coordinate 5,953 downwards.
TGTTGCGCAAAGCGCGGTTCGATGTCGCCTACAATATGCACGGCGGCGCTACGGGCGCGATCCTTGCCCGGATGGCCGGTGCGCAAAACTCCGTCGGATATCGAGGCTTGCCGTTGTCCTGGCTCCTCAGCGATCGCGCGCCGGCACCCGATGTAGTCCTGAGACGCTCGCGCGTTCACAGCGTGGAGCAACAGCTCGCTTTGTTACGCTGGTCGGGCGTTCCCTGGCCGGAATCTCGACCCCAACTGAGCCTCCCCCTGACGCCCGAGGTCAAAACTCAGGTTAGAGCGCGACTCAAGCAGCCGCACGCGCTGAGGTGGAGCTACGACGCAGGAGGCGGTTTCGGTTGTGTCGTCCCGGGAGCGGCGTTTGAATCCAAGAGGTGGACACCAGAAGGATTCGCCGCCGTGGCGGACCACTTGAACGAACGCTGGAACTTGTCGTGCGTCGTGGTTGCGGGACCTGGACAGGAGAAGCTCGCGCACACCGTCGCTTCCGCAACCAGAGGCGGGGCTCCGGTGCTGCAGGGATTGAGCTTGAAGGAGGTGGCAGCGTTGCTACAAATGGCCCGTGTGTTTGTAGGGAATGATAGCGGTCCAATGCATATTGCCGCCGCGGTCGGGCGCCCGATTGTCGCCGTCTGGGGCTCGTCCGACCCGACTGTATGGCATCCGTGGACCGGCGCGCCCTGGCGGATAGTTGACGGTCGACGATCGACACTAGACGGACGCGCTCTGCCAATCAGTGAGGTTCCGGCAAGCGAAGTGATCGCTGCCGTTGATGAAGTCCTGGAACTGGCTCTGGAAGCCGATCACAAGGCGGGCATCGCCGATCAAGCCCAGCGCTCTAAGATGGACTGCTGAACCAGTCTCGCAATATTCGATGACGAACACACTAACTCAGCAACGCGCCAGATTGATAGCGGATGCGTTCACAAGCAAGCGCATAGTTGTGTTGGGCGATATGATGCTGGATGAATTCATCTGGGGCCGGGTGCGCCGCATATCGCCTGAAGCGCCGGTCCCGGTCGTTGAAGTGGACCGGCAAACGCTCGCCCTCGGCGGGGCCGGCAACGTGGTATCGAATCTGATCGCCCTGGGCGCAGCGGCCACACCGATCGGAGTGCTCGGCGACGAACTCGACGCTGACCGGCTGCGCGCCGCCTTTGCGGAGTTGGGAGTCGGAACCGGTAGACTGGTGGTGGACACTGCTCGGCCCACCACGGTTAAGACTCGTATCATTGCTCACAACCAGCAGGTCGTGCGAGCCGATCGCGAGAGTCGAGGGCCGATCGCCGCGGAAATCGAAGCGCGCGTCATCGACAGTTTTTGCGATGAGATCGACGCCGCCGATGCGGTAGTCGTTTCTGACTACGGTAAAGGATTGTTGACGCCCGATCTGCTCGCTCGCACGCTCACAAAAGCCCGCGAGCGAGGGCTAATCGTTTGCCTCGACCCCAAAATGCGCAACTTCGTCCATTATCAGCCGGTGACGGTCATCACGCCTAACAATCAAGAGGCCGCAGAGGCGTCTGGCATCCCGATCGAGGACGAACGGAGTCTGACCGAAGCGGGCCGAAAGCTGCTTGGCTCGATTGACGCTCGCGCGGTGTTAATTACCCGCGGCGAAGAAGGAATGGCGCTGTTCAGCGGGGGCGGTTCGGATGGCGCGAGAGTCACTCACATCCCGACGGTGGCGCGTGAGGTCTATGATGTCACCGGTGCTGGCGACACCGTCATCGCCACGCTTGCGCTGGCGCTGGCGAGCGGCGCTTCGATGGAAGAGGCGGCGGTGCTGGCGAACCACGGCGCTGGCGTAGTGGTGGGAAAGGTTGGTACGGCAGCGGTAACTCGCGAAGAGCTGCTCGCAACGCTCTGAGCGAGAGCCGTCGTGTGCTACTATTGTCTTGACGCTGCCGGGGGGACGTTGTTTTATAACAACTGCGCCCTGCCTCTTCAGCAAGAAAACACACGGAGTTCGAAATCAATGAGCGTTGAGTTGCTGAACAAACTTAACGAGCGGCGCGCCTCGGTGGGCGTGATAGGGCTCGGTTATGTAGGATTGCCGCTTGCCGTCGAGTTCGCGCGCGGAGGCTTGAAGGTGATCGGGTTCGATTTGGATCCATCGCGGGTCGACGCGATCAATAGCGGCAGATCGTATATTCCGGACGTGCCGACGAAGATGGTCGCGGGTCTCGTCGAGCGAGGGAAGCTTTCGGCGGCGACCGACTTTTCGCATCTCGCCGAGACAGATGCAGTGATCATTTGCGTGCCGACGCCGTTGCGCAAAACTAAGGAGCCGGACATCTCTTACATCCTCGCAGCGGCCGAGCAAGTGAAAGCCTATCTTCATTCGCCGCAACTCGTAGTGCTGGAATCTACCACCTATCCGGGCACTACCGACGAAGTTGTGCTGCCGATGCTCAAAGAAACTGGTCTCGTCCTCGACAAAGATTTTTATCTGGCGTTCTCGCCCGAACGCGTAGATCCGGGCAACAAACAGTTTCAGACTCATAACATACCAAAGGTTGTCGGCGGAGTCTCAACGCTATCGACCAATATCGCTGCCGCGCTCTATCAGACAATTGTCAATGAAGTGCACAAGGTCTCGAGCGCTCGAGTCGCAGAAACCGCCAAACTGCTCGAGAACACTTACCGCTCGGTCAACATCGGGCTGGTGAATGAAATGGCCCAGCTCTGCTATCACCTCGGAATAGACTCATGGGAAGTGATCGAAGCGGCGGCGACAAAGCCGTTCGGGTTCATGGCCTTTTATCCCGGGCCCGGCATCGGAGGGCACTGTATTCCGCTTGACCCGCATTACCTTTCCTGGAAAGCGCGGCTGCACGGGTTCGAAGCCCGATTCATCGGGCTGGCAGAAGAGGTCAACTCGCATATGCCTGATCATGTCGTGCGACTTGTGCAAGATACCTTAAACGAGCACGGGAAACCGGTGAAGGGTTCGCGCGTCCTGGTTCTCGGAGTTGCTTACAAACGCGACATCAACGACGTTCGCGAATCGCCGGCGCTCGGTATCGTCGACCAGTTGATGCACAAGGGCGCGGCAGTCAGTTATCACGATCCTTTCGTTCCGGTAATGACCGTGGACGGCCGGGGCTCGCTGGCAACCGTCCCGCTCACCGACGAAATTGTCTCAGGCTGCGACTGCGCGTTGATTGTGACCGATCACTCCGATGTCGATTACTCGCGCATCCTAAGGCTCGCGCCGCTGTTGATCGATACGCGCAACGTCACACGCAAGCTGGGAATGCCGGAACACGAAGAAAAGATAATCAGGCTGTGAGGGACCGTCGACGCTCTAACGTCCCATAAGGCTCGAGACGATGCGCGAAAGATGGTGACTATTGAGCGCCTTCCAGCGTCTAGATTATTGTGTACATCGTTTACCATGCGATGCGCGGTCATCACGCAAGATCCACAAATAAGAGGTTTTGAATGAAGAAGTTAACCTTGGCTACATCCTTGGTGGCGCTGGCGCTGGGTTCGCAGGTACCCACCGGGCTGCTTCAAAATGCCAAAGCTTACGCCAAAGTCGGCGGAGGTCGAGCGTTGACTCAAGAGGCGGGCGCTACGACCGGCTCAGTCGCTGCGATTGTCGAGCTTGAAAGCGCGCCGGTGGCGACGCAGTTGAGATCGATCGATCGAATTCCCCGGCGACAGATTGATTTCGAATCACCTAATGCGTTGGCGTACGAGGCACGACTTGAAGGCGAGCACACGAGTTTCAAATCGCGGGCGGCTCTTGTTTCGCCAAACCTGCGCGTTAGAGCTGACCTTCGCAAACTAGCTAATGCGGTTTCGGTTGAGGCGTCGGCAACCGAGCTTGCTGCTATAGCGGCACTCCCAGGCGTACGACGCATCGAGTTGGTGAAAGAGTTTCACACAATGCTCGACGAGAGCGTGCCACTGATAAACGCACCAGCGATCTGGAGCCGCCTCGGCGGGATTGGGGCCGCGGGCCTGGGGATGAAGATAGCCATTCTCGACACCGGCATCGACATCTCCAATCCACTCTTCTCCGATGCGGGCTTCAACATGCTGGCGGGCTTTCCGAAAACGAACAACGGAAGCGATGCGCTAACAAACAACAAAGTCATTGCCGCGAAGTCTTTCTTGAGGCCACTGGCGGATGCCGAGGACCAGAACGGGCACGGTTCAAACGTCGCCGGCATCGCAGCAGGGAGCGTGGCTGAGTCGCCGCTTGGCACAATTTCGGGCGTCGCGCCGATGGCATACCTTGGCAACTATCGGGTATTGAGTGCCGACGGCTCGGGCCCCACCGATTTGATCGCTCAGGGAATCGAAGAGGCGGTAGCGGACGGATTCGATGTCTTAAGCATGAGTTTCGGGGGGAATGCAGGGTCGGAGTTGGATATCACTGCAACGGCAGCGGAGGCGGCGGTGGCTGCGGGGCGCATTGTGGTGATCGCTGCAGGCAACAACGGAGGCGGGGGCGCTCAGATGACGATCACATCGCCGGGCTTCTCGCCTTCAGCCATCACCGTTGCCGCGGCCACAAACGCGCACGTTGTGGGACCGGTGATCAGTGTCGCGGGCCCGGGTCCGGTTTCGGAAGCTCTTACCGGGATCGGTTCAACACAGGGTGATGGCGGCCCGCCGGTATTGGATAAAGCCCTTGGTCCTTTGACTTACGTCGACGCCGACCCGCAAGGGCGAGGTTGCAACGGTATTCTCGCGGGTTCCCTCACCGGAAAGATCGCGTTGATTGAACGCGGCGGATGCACGTTTGCGTCAAAGGTGAACAATGCGGCTGCCGCGGGGGCGAGCGCAGTCATCGTATTCAACAGAGACTCAAGCGAGGATACCGCCGACAGCGCCGCGGGGGGCGAAAACCTCTTCACGATGGACGTGACCGGAACAAACACACCTTCGTTCTTTGTCATCCGGAGCAAGGGGCTGGCGTTGCGCGATTTCGTCAAGGCCAATCCCGGCGCCACGGTCAACATCGCACCGTTTGGATCGGGGAGCTTCACGCCTGACGTGCTCGCGGACTTTAGTTCGCGAGGGCCTTCGACCCTTGAGGGTCTCAAGCCGGATGTTGCGGCTCCGGGTGTAATCATCTATTCCGCTGCCATCAAGTCAGGGAGCTCGAGTGGGGTCGTTGACTCAAGCGGGTTCCTGGCCATCAGCGGTACCAGCCAATCCACACCGCACGTTGCCGGTGCAGCCGCGCTCATCAAACAACTCAATCCGTCATTCACTCCGGCGCAAGTTAAATCGGCATTGGTTAACTCAGCCACGACGGATGTCTTTACCACGCCCGATCAGACTGCCAGAGTGGGAGTGCTCGACGTTGGAGGCGGCCGCATCGATCTCGCTCGAGCGAGCGCGGTGAGCGCGACGTTCTCTCCCGCGAGCTTGAGCTTCGGAATCAGAAAGCTGAAGAAAAATGATGTCGATACAAGCCTCGATATAAGCATAACGAGCCTTGTTGATGGTCAGAACTCCTTCACAATAACCGTACAGCAGCTTGATCCTGGAGACGGCGTAAACATTGAGCCTTCTGTAAGCACTGTCTCGCTCGCTAACGGTCAAACGAGCACGGTAACAATAAGAAACACAGCAATCGTCGGTTCTCAACGACGCGACTATACAGGCTATGTACTCGTGACTGGTGGAGGTCAGACACTTCACATCCCGTATTGGGTCCGCTATGTGAAGAGGAAGACCTAGGAAAGAGAGGGGGAGACGCGGCGAGGGGGCGAGGCGGCGAGGGGAGAGGGGGCGACGGGGAGACAGGGCGAGAGGGCGATGGGGAGACAGGGCGAGGGGGCGACGGGGCGAGAGGCCTACAGCGCGTTGCGCTGGGTCTGCGCTGCCTTCGGCGAGGACGGTGGGCCGTCGTTTCGGGGGAGCTCGGCGGCAAGTCTCGAAGCGATCGCGGAACGGACGCTCGATCCGTCGCTCCTGGT
>CAZOOE010000284.1:0-8655 GCA_964581275.1 uncultured Clostridia bacterium | reverse complement strand
AATTAGCGTAGTTCTTTCTTATGGTTCCCAGACCGCGATCGAGAAACTCCTGAGAGGTTTCTTTCAGCAGCACCGGGATGCCCGCGTTCGCGTAGTTCATCGCGATCCCGCCGCCCATCGTGCCGGAACCGACGACTGCGGCCTTGCGAATCTCGAGCGTCTTGGTTTCCTTTGGCAAGCCGGGAATCTTGGCGACCTCGCGCTCGCCGAAGAAGACGTGAATCATTGCCTTCGACTGATCGGAGAACAGACAGTTCTTGAAGAGCTCCGCTTCACGCCGGCACCCTTCGTCAAAAGGCAGTTTTGTTGATGCCTCGACCGCGTCGATGGCCGCGAGTGGGGCGATCATTCCACGCTTTGCCTTTCTCACCTGGGCTCGGGCGCTTTCAAAGGTCGCCGCGTTGTTTGTCGCATCGCCGAGTTTGTCGTTCCGCTCTCGGGTCTTGCGAGGACCTTCGCCTTTAGCGAGCAGCTCACGGACGAACGCCACGGCGCCGGTCAGCAAATCTCCTTCGACGATATGGTCGATGATGCCCACTTTTAGCGCTTTGCCCGCGCTGACCGGCTCACCAAGAGCGCACATTTCCACGGCATTTGCGACACCGGCAAGGCGCGGAAGCCGTTGCGTACCCGCGGCTCCCGGAATGATTCCGAGTTTGACTTCCGGTTGTCCAACCTGGGCGTTAGGCGCGGCGACGCGATAGTGAAATGCCATCGCGACTTCAAGCCCGCCGCCGAAAGCGCTTCCGTGGATCGCGGCGACAGTGGGCTTTGGACAATCTTCTATCGACAGCAGCAACGGCAGTAAGCTGCTTCGCCCCTTCTCACCGGACGTGACCTTGCCGAATTCCTTTATATCCGCTCCGGCGATAAAGGTACGCCCGCCTCCTATCAGAATGACTCCCTTGATCGAGTCGTCTTGCGCGGCTTCGGAAATGGCAGCGCCGATTCCTTCGGGCACACCCGGGCTCAGCGCATTTACCGGTGGGTTGTTGATGGTTATGATTGCGATCTCGCCCTCGCGGGTCAGTGAAACCAATTCGTTCATGAATGACTCCTTTTGAATGTTCGACAAATGCTAATTGTGGGGATGCGCGCTCGCTACCGCTCGCGCTCCGGAACCACCTTCTCAACAATCAGAGGCTGAGGCTCTACCTCGCGCCGATAGAACACCCTGGGCCGCTGGACGTTCCGCTTCGACGGGTCGGAGACTTTCTCGTCGCCCGGGACAAAGACGATCTTCAGCCCTCGAGATCCCCGTAGCGCAGCTTCCTGCATCTCCGGCACCCGCGCCACCGCATAGTCCACCCACTCACGTATCAGAATCTTTCCGTCTTTGGGTTCCGTATCGGCAGCGCCCTTCTTCAGTCCTTCATCCACAAGCGCGTAGGTCAAGAAGCCATGCCCCAGTTCGGAAGCTTCTAGCGCCGCTTGATAGCCTTGCGCGGCGGTGAGGATGTAAAGCCCTTTCTCATATGCAAGTTGCGCGAGGCCTTTTGAGTTCATTGGACCACGCCGCTTCTCCTCGGATTCCAGTGCTTGCCCGCTGTTGCAGGCATCGATCACCATCAGCAGATCGCTCGCGTCGATGTGCTCGAAAGCCTTCGTAAGCTCTCGATCAGAAATGCTATGCGCAAGCATGGAGTTCAGTCCCGCTTCATCCAGGCCATCGATCGGCCCATCATAACCCAGGTCATGCGGTATCAAATAGAACCGTGCTTTCTGTGCCGTGCCGTGACCGGCAAAATACACGATCACCGCGTCTTCCGGCTCAGCGGTTTTTATTCGATTCAAGGCTTCAGGCACGCTTCCCACCGTTCCGATATCTTCGCCTGCAAGACGACCGAGGGCAGCCAAAATGTTTGCCCTCGTCGCTTCCTGGTTCAATAGCGGGATCACTTCAATGTGGGAAAAGTTTCCCAGTTTGGATTGCTTCTGCTGAAGCGTGTCGCCAAAGTCCTGGGCGTCCGCCACCGCGTATCGGAGGTTGAAACGCGGATTCGCGTATTCATTGACGCCCGCTATCAGCACGTACGCGATTCCTTTGCGTTTCAGAGTATCGGCGCCGTTGAGAAGAAGTTTTGCGTCCCCGCTCTTAATGTTGTCTTTGTTGAAGGCATATGCGGTGAGGTGGTTTTCTCCGGCAACGATTGAAATGGTTTCCTCCACCGTCCCGTTGAGAGGTGAGTTGAGCACGTCACCACGCCAATGCTTGATCAGCGAGCCATTTCTAAACAGCCGGATGTCACGAGCGCCACTGCCCGCGGAATGATTTGCATCCGGTTGTGCCTCTGTAACTCGAACTCTAACCCTAACCTTCCGCGAAGCTATCGCTCGATCTGCATCCACGCCATCATCGGCCAAAGTTAGTTTCACCTGAGGCTGACGGCGATCCACTCGCGCGATGTTCTGTGAGGCTCGTGGTCTCTTTCCGGCAAGAACATCCGCCAGAAGACCCGGATAGTAGAATTCGTTGAAGAACGCCTCGACCGGCGCCACGTCAAACGTATTCGCCGCGAACCGCCAAAGTATCGATTTCCACGCGTCGGGCGAGCCGTCGAACAACCCGTCGGGAGAGATAACCAGCCACTCGCCGCCGTCGTTAAAGCTAACCAGGGTGCTAAGAGCCTGCGGGCTATCGGGCGACCAGATCTTGGCACCCGCGTCTTCGCCACCGGACACGATGAATCGACCATCCGGGCTAAAGGCAACCGCGACAACCGGACTCGAGTGCCCTTCGAGAGTGCGAATCGATTTGCCGGTTTGGGGATCCCAGAGCCGAAGCGTCTTGTCGTAGCTTCCGGATACCAGCGACTTTCCGTCAGGGTTGAACGCGACTGCCAATACGTCGGCCGCGTGACCCTCAAGGGTTCGGATCAATTGCCCGGTTTGCGGATCCCAAAGCTTAATGGTCTTATCCCGGCTGCAAGAAGCCAAAAACGCTCCATCCGAACTAAAACCTACTCCGGTTACCTCCGCCGCATGACCAGTGAGAGTATAGATCGACTTGCGACTCGCGATGTCCCAGAGCCTAATTGAATTGTCATAGCTACCGGAGGCAATAGTCTTTCCGTCCGGTGAAAAGGCTATCGTACTGATGAGTGTGAAGTGGCCTTCGAAGGTCGCGATCGTTTTGCCTGTCTGTACGTCCCAGAGCTTGACGGTTCTATCAATGCTACCGGAGGCTATTAACCTGCTATCGGGACTGAAGGCAAGAGCAGAAACATTCGAAATATGACCATTCAAGTCGCGTATCGGCTTATTACTTGCAACATCCCAGAGTTTGATAGTGCTGTCGGCACCCGCCGAGGCCAGGAGCTTTCCGTTGGGGCTAAAAGAAACCGCGTTGACTTGTGAAGTATGGCCCTCAAGCGTAGTCATCAATGAACCGGAGCCGACATCCCACAGCTTGATGTTGTTTCTGGTTGCCGAGGCGATCATCTTCGCGCCAGGGCTGAAAGCGACGGCCCGGATGTTTGATAGCCGGCTTTTCAACGTTCTGACCAACTTCCCGTCGACCGCGCTGCATAGTTCTATCGTCATGTAAGCGCCCGCGGCGATCGTATTCCCATCAGGGCTGAGGGCTACCGCGGTGATCGGTCCACTTGAATGATCGATGGCGCGCACGCTCTTGCCACTCTGAACGTCCCAGACTCTGATCGTCTTATCCTGACTACCGGAAAAGAGGAACTTCCCGTCCAAACTAAAAACGGCTGAAGTGACTACCCCGGTGTGTCCCTGGAGCGTACGGAGGAGTGTTCCACCGTCAGCGTCCCACAATTTGATCACATTGTCATCACCGGCTGAAGCGACTACGCGTCCCGATCCCGGCCTTGTGCTGAAGACAACCGTTCGGATGGTGTTGGTGTGGCCCTCAAATGTGCGTACGAGCTGGGCGTCATTTACCCGCCAAAGCCGCACCCGCTTATCAGCGCTCCCCGAGGCAAGAAACGTTCCGTCGGGGCTAAATGCGACGGTGCGTACTTCAGAAGCCGGTCCTTCGAGGGTATTGACTACTTCGCCGCTCGCAACGTCCCAGAGGTTGATTGTCTCATCCCGACTCCCGGAGGCGATCATCTTACCATCGGGGCTGAAAGCGACCGCGTTTACCTCATCCGCGTGACCCTGTAGACTGCGGATCAGTCGCCCGCTTTTGACATCGCAAATTGCGATCGTCTTATCCAGGCTCGCAGAGGCGATTGTCTTGCCGTCGGGGCTAAAGGCGATTGAGGTGACGCTGTCCCCTTGATCATCGAGGATACGAAGCATGCTCCCGGTCTCCGCGTCCCAGAGTCTCAAGGTCTTATCCGAGCTGGCGGAAGCCACAATCTTGCCGTCTGGACTAAAGGCAACCGAGCGAATGTTATCCGAGTGCCCGCTCTGAATCACAAGCTCTGGTCTATCGACGGTCTGCACCGGAGGGGGCACCTGTGATTGTGATTTAGGCTTTGGGGTTTGGGCTGGCTTCTTGGGCGCAGGCTTCTGACGTTGAGTTTGCTGGGCCCACGCGGGATAGCCGAGCGTCAACAGTCCGATTAAAGCGAATGTTAGGGAAGATTTCATAAGCGGGCTCTTCCGCATTCCAGTTTTTCGTCAGATTCAAATATATGCTTTTTTCGTTCAGGACTCTAGAAAACTTGAGACGTTTGAATGCTGTATATATGATCGCAATCAGTCTGCAACGTTAAGAGAGGATCGTGCCCGCTTGGTCCTTCATTCGGGTCCGAGCCTCGCCTCTTGCTTGATCGCAAAAACTACTAGAGACTGTCTGCGTGAGGTCGTGCCGCCAGACGCAGGTCGAACTGACGGACTGATTTAGGTGATTCATGGCTTGCCGAACACAGGATCCGCCATTACACAAAGCCCAAAACGTTTAACCATGTACGAAATCGGTCTGCGTAAATCCCTCGATCCTACTGAAAAAGTCGGCTAATCTTACACTTAGGATGTGGAATGCAACTTGCGGTTACCTGTGCGGAATCAATTGTACGAATCAAGCATTGGAGGTGCTCGACATGTATTTCATGAAACATAGATTAATCGGTCGGAACGTTGCAGCTCTCATCATCGGGGCGGCGCTGTTGCTGGGCACAATAGTACCCGCGAACGCGCAGCAACCAACCCAGGAGGAGCAGCAGCGTCAAAAGCAAGAGCAAAAACAGGCTCGGAAGCAAGAGCAACAAAAACAACAGCAACAACAGCAGCAGCAACAGCAAGCTGAGAAGCAGCAGCGGAAAGAACAGCAGCGACAGCAGCAACAACAGCAGCAGCAAGAGCAGCAGAGACAGCAGCAGCAGCGTCAAGCTGAGAAGCAGCAGCGTCAGCAGGAGCAACAGCGCGTGCAGCAGCAACAGGACCAGCAGCAGCAACAGCAGCGCCAGGCCCAGAAGACGCAGAAGCAGCAGGAACAGCAACGACTGCAACAGGATCAGCAGCGACAGCAACAGCAGCGTGAAGCCGAGAGGCTTCAGCGCCAGCAGGAACAACTGCGCATTCAGCAGCAACAGACACAGCAACAACAGCAGAAACAGGCGCAGAAACAGCAACGCAACGACCAGCAACGCCAGGTTCTCGACCAGCAACAGCGATTGGCGCAGCAACAGCAAGCGGAGCAGCAGCGCCGTCACGAGCAGCGCCTCGCCGAGTTCAACCGGCGTGAGCGTGAGCAGCAGCGTCTAGCGCTTCAACGGGAACAATTGCTTCAGCAGCAACGGCGGATGGCGCAATACCGATTCCAGCAACAGTATCTGGAACGACTGCGTCAGGACCAACTCCGTCTCCGAGACTCCCGGCCGTTCTCCTATTCACCTTACAGCTATCGCTACTATCGCGGTGGCAGGTACTATCTGGCGAATCAGTACGGCGCGGACATGCTGCGACAAGCGGTTAATCTTGGTTACGAGGAAGGTGTGCGAGCCGGTCAATCAGACCGAGAGGACAGGTGGCGCTTTGACTACCGCGACACGTACGCCTATCAGGATGCAACTTACGGGTATAACGGCTACTACGTCGATTTGAGAGAGTACCAGTACTACTTCCGCGAAGGTTTCCGCCGCGGCTACGAGGACGGCTATTACGGCCACACCCGGTACGGCACATACTCCAGCGGTGGGTTCAGCCTCCTAGGCGGCATCCTGCAGGCGATCCTCAACCTGCAACGATACTAATCGGACAACTGGGCAAACAAAGCGCCCGGGCTCCGAAGAGGCGGTGGCCCGGGCTTTTCTTTTTGAACACCAGTGGCCGTTCCAGCAACTTCGTCACTGAGCGCGGATAACCTGTCGCGAACCGCTAATTGACCAGTGACAGTGTAAAACGCGTTGCCGGCCTTGAATGCAACCGGCACTTCTTGATAATGTCGAAGAGGCTGCCCCACAGACTCTTCGCGAGTCTCCTCCTCACCCGCCGCACCTGCGCGAGGTGCCTTTGACTTGGAGGCGACGATGCTTCCTTTTCGAGTTAACCGCTCACTAAGGAAAGGAGTTTGTCAGATGAAGCGTTTTGCGTTAGCCCTTTCGATATTCTTGCTCGTCCCTTTGGCCTCCGCGACAATGTCGTCCGCAGATGGCCCGAAAGTCATCAACAATCACCCGTTCGGTTCAACACCGAACGTCACGATCAGGGATGTTCTCGCGGGCGCTGCTCCGTGGGTCGTAGACCGTGGCAAGGTTCAGCTTGATCCCAGCGGCCGGCTGAAAGTGAGAATAAGGGGATTGGTTATCGGCGAAGGCGTACTCGCCAACGGGAACCCAGTTCCAGCCAATTTGGTGGGGACCGTAGCCACGGTGACCATGGTCCACGCAGCTTTGACTTGCGGCGGACCGGGGAGCGGTGTCCCATTCACGATCACAGCGACCGACGCCGTCCCGATAAGTTCGAATGGCGACCTCGACATAAACGCCCACCTATCAATACCGTCGGTTTGCGCGCAGCCGATAGTGCTGATTCGAATAGGTACACCGGCCGCACCAGGGCCGTGGATTGCAGCTTCAAAACTACCGGGAACCGGAGGCGGCGACGACGACAACTAAGCTCGTCGATTATTTGTCACTGGTCCGGCGCGTTGATGAGCCGGACTATGGAACGGAGCGGGGCGACGAAGCGCGGGTAACATCGCGCCTCTGTCGCCCCAAGCTGCAATCGAGGCCAAATTTCGTCCCTGACGATCCTCTGGAGTTTGATTCGCGCCATTGCGACTCTGCGACTTTGCGACTCTGCGACTTTGCGACTTTGCGACTTTGCCCCACTGCGACTCTGCGCGATGTTAGTATCACGCAAAGGCGCTAAGACGCAAAGGCGCAAAGGCGCAAAGGCGCAGAGGCGCAACGCGACGAGGTTTCTAGGTTTGGGATTGCATTAACTCTTCAAGCGCGCGGTGCACAAAGGGGCGGGCCATCTGCTTGCGCCAATTCATAAGAAAATCGGTGTTGTCGAGTGGTCGTGCCTTCAAATAACAGGCTTCCGAGGCAGCGTTGATTCGCTCTTGATCAAGCCGTTCGCCAATGAGCGCTCGCCCGGCTTCAATTACCTCAATCGGGGCCGGCGCAACGCCGCCAAGGATTAGCTTCGCATCCCGAACGGTTCCGTCGTCCGTGATCTCGAGCGCAGCCGCCACACCCAGAACAGGAAAATCGAACGAACCACGACGCCGAAGCTTCTTGTAAACCGCTCGCAGCCCGTTTCGCGGAGCGAGATGAATCTCCGTCAGCACCTCATCCGGCCGCTTGTTCAAATACTGAATGCCATCGTTGTTATAGAGGTCGGCAGTTGCCAGCATCCGTTCACCACTTGACGATACGAGCTTGACTTCGGCGCCGACGGCGACCATCAGCGGCACTAGGTCCGATGATTGAACCGCCCAACACTTCCGACTGCTTGTCGCCACCCAACAGATATCGCCGTCCTTCTTCATGCAAAAGTTGATGCCTTTGCGCCACTCGTAGTTCTGATCGTAGTAGTTGCACCGAGTGTCCAGAAGCAGATTGCCGCCAATCGTCCCCATGTTTCGCAGTATCGGGGTTGAGATCAGCCGGGCGGCGTCGGCGACAAACCTATAGTCACGATTGATCACCGGGTGCTCGCAGATCTCGGTCAGGGAAACCGACGAGCCGATGACCATTCCACTGGCGGCGTCACCTCGAATCTCGTGCAGCTCGCGCAGGCGAGCCACCGAAATGACCGTCTTCGGAGTCTGCTGCCGCCGCTTCATGTTTGGATAGAGATCAGTCCCGCCGGCGACAAACATCGCTTCCGTCCCGCCGTCGCCGAACATCTTCACCGCGTCCGAGACTGTCGCCGGCACGCGGTAAGTGAATTTCGGAAGTCGCATCATCGCTTTGGTTTTACCTTCTTGGCTTTTTTTTCCGTCTCCAACGTCACCAGTCTCCGATCGCCAGGGCTCAAATCAAGAGGGTTCATTCCTTCGGCATCCGCGCAAGCGCGAGATCATTTAGAGTTGGTAAACCTCAAGGCGCTCACCCAAACCAGTGGCTACCTCGTAACCATCGTGCACCACTTAACCGTAAGCGGCGTTCCAAGCGTAGAATGTACTTTTGGCTACGAATCCACTTTCCTACTCTCTCGAATGCACCGCCACGCGCGGCAGTTCCTTTCCGTCTCCGCCTTCGGCTGGAGTAGGCACTCTGATCGGTTCGG
>CAZOOE010000283.1:0-8672 GCA_964581275.1 uncultured Clostridia bacterium | reverse complement strand
TTAAGGACTTTCACCTTCCGGTTCTATGCAGCATGCCCGAAGTAGAGGTCACATGGCTTTGCGACAAAGTTGAAAGTCAGGCGCGAAATCTCTCCAGCACCCTCGCGCCTTCTTCTCTAGTTTTCACGCGGATCGAAGACTGTCCCGATGTGGACATCGTGTTAGTTGCAATTCCAGTTGGCCTCCGGCGTGAGCCGTTGCGGCACATTTTCGCCCGCGGATGGCACACCCTTTGTGAAAAACCCTTTGCAGTCTCGCTTAAGGAACACGACGCCATACTGAGTGGAGCCGCGGAAAGCGGGGTTCAGATTGGTGTGGGACTGATGCGGCGCTACTACCGTGGAAACCTGCTGGCTCAGCAGTTGATCAAATCAGGTATCTTCGGGGAGATAACCGAGGTGTGGGCGAGCCAGGGTGCTCGATTGACGAGAACCGGCCGGCGAGATTGGTATCAAGGTGACGCCACGGCAGCCGGCGGAGGAATATTGATGGAGACCGGCTCACACTTGGTTGATCAAGTCTTCACCGTACTCGACGTGAATGACTTCACGCTTCACGATTGCGACCAACGTATGACCGACGGGCTCGATCTTGAGACGAAAGCCGTGGGAAATATCACCACCGCCGGTCAGTCGGAGATTCGGTTTAATCTTGCACTGAGTAATGTGAGAGATTTGTACAACGGCGTAGTGATCCGTTTTTCCAACTCCCTGTTAAAGCTCAGCATATTTCCAGTCAACCCGGTGCTCTGCACGCTCGACAATCAGCTGCTCGCGAATTTGGAGAGCGAGGGTGGGGCGCAACGCGTTTACCAGGCCTTCTATCTGGAGTGGAAAGATTTCATTCGGCAGTGTCAAGGCTCGGATGGTTACAGATCTGCCATCAACGCAGGATCGGTTCGCCAAAGCACGGCTTTTATTGATCGCTGCTATCAGATCGCTCGCCCATCAGGCGAGGCAGTGGCCGGTCAGGTTGTAGCGGCACTATGAAGACAATTGCGGTGCTGGGCGCTAACGGACAGATTGCTAATACGCTGCTCAGGCAACTCGTCCGGGAATCTGATTTCAAGCCGGTGGCCGTGTGTCGCAATCAGATCGGCGCGGCCGTCATCGGCGACGTTGCCTGTGACGTAAGGGTCGGCTCGGTTGCCGATACGGGAGTTGCAAGCAAACTGCTCGGCGACTGCGACGCAGTCGTTAATTGCATCTGGCCCAACCTCCCCTCAAAGGAAATGCGACCCGAGAATGAAGCCATCATCAGTAACCTCGCAAAGCTCGGGAACTTAAGCCGACTTATCCACCTTAGCAGTGTTGGCGTCTACGGCTGCATTTACAGCGGCAGCACATTTGAGAAACCGCGACCGGACACGAGCTACGGAAGAGAAAAGTTAGCGTTGGAGAAGCATATCACCAGGTTGTTTTCGGGCTCGTCGGTCGATTACTTCATCCTCAGGCTGGGACATGTCTACGGTCCCCATCAGTGGTTGTCGAGAGACGTGATTGATTTAGCGAAAAGCAACGGCTTCAACCTTCCCTTTGACGGAGACTTGCCGTCCAACGCAATCCATGTCGAAGAACTTTCGAGCTCGCTCAGTTGGCTCGCGGCGGCGGACGTCGCTTCCGGAGTTCATAATCTCGCCGCGGTCCCGCAGCAGACTTGGCGGCAGGTTTTTGATTGGCACGCGAAGATTTGTGGCCTTCCACCAGTCGCTGCGCTGTCCGACGAGGACTCAAGGGCATTGCGGGAGAACTACATAAAGATCAGTCAGAGATCAATCATAACGAGCTGTACCGCGCAGACACTGGATTGGCTGCGATCACTCCCTGTTCAGCAATTGTTCGGCTCGGGGGAACTGCGCAATCTGGGCAGCGCGGTATTGGGCCGTATGCCGCTGTCCGTAAGGAATCGTGTTAAGTCTGCGAATGCGCTTCGCGAGGTTCGTCGGGATATCGACGCTTTGGAGACCTCGACGATCGAACCGGCTGCGTGGATTTACTCCGATGCGATGCCCGGCCGATATCTTGCGCCCCCATCTGCAACTCTTACCGGAGAATCGAGCCGGAGAGAGGCTGAGATACTTGAGTGGTATCGCGCGAGATCAGGGCCCCAATGGTCGCTTGCAGCTTCCGCCGAAGCGCAGCCAGCACCCAATAGCGCGAGCCTCGCAAGCGCGTGATGAGGAAGACCCCAGCAACGGACAAATAACAAGGAGCAAACGGTAAGCTGGCGTCGGACTACCGCGCTTAGGCTTGGCGTTGCTGTTGGCCGCGAGAGAGTTTACCGCAGTGGATTACAAGCTCTGTTCGTAACGTGGGGAAGTAAACCGGGTTTCTGCCAAATGGTGGTTTGTGTTATCAGGTTGCGGCTTTGGTGTACTACCTGCCAATTGAAAGGGACGCCCCATTGTTCCAGCGGCAGCCAATCGGTGTTATCAACGACTAGGAAACCGGAAGGTCTTAGCTTCTCAAGAACGGCTTTAATACAAGCCTCTCGATAATGACCATCAACGACAACCAGGTCGAGCGACGCGTCTTCAAAGGAGTCGGCTATCCTCACATAAGAAGTTCGCATTCGGTCAACGAACGGAATGACAATATCTTGCGAGTGATGAAGCGGGTGAAAGAGATAACTTACGTTGGTTATTCTCGCTTCGTTGATCTGTTGACTGATTCGGTTATACCAGGATTCGGCGTGCTCCACGCTAGTCAGGTGCTTCGAACGTTTAGCAAACCATAGTGTGCTTCTCCCACTTCCCCATTCGAGGACTACCTGACTACGGTTGAGATAAGACTCGCAAAATGCGACAGCGCCGGGCGCGATCCAGGGCTCGTCAGGATGGCGAAACTCGTATATCGCGAGCCCGACCCGACGGACGGCATAAGATGGGTTTGCCCACGCTCGTAAATTCATACGACAGTAGCGCACGTTATCACGACCACACGCGCCGCAGCAACAACGGCGGCGTAAACGCCAGCGAAACTTAGCGAGAAATCTAACGATCAGCAACGCACCTTAAGGGACGTTATCCTGACTTCCGTATGCTGACTTGCTTTTTCTGATGGTTGAAGGCCTGGTTACCACAATTATCCCGGTTTATAACCGCGCGGCGATGCTTCGTGAAGCGGTTGATAGCGTTATCGCACAGAGTTATCGGCCAATCGAGATCATCATCGTGGATGATGGTTCGACGGACGACACAGCACAAGCGGCGGAAGAACTTGCACAGATGCATCCGCAGGAGATCCGGGTAATTCATCAGAGAAACACCGGGGTGGGCCTCGCGCGAGAAGCGGGACGGCAGGCAGCTTACGGTGAATTCATTCAACACCTCGACAGCGATGACTTACTGCTGCCTGACAAGTTCGAGAAGCAGGTTGAGGGATTTCGCAGCCATCCGGAGTGCGGTGTCTCGTACGGTAAGACTCGCTACCGGCACGCGGACGGGCGCGTCGAGACTCAACCCTGGAAGGGTTCCGGTACGCGGGTAGAAACGATGTTTCCGTCGTTCCTTGTAACCCGCTGGTGGGACACTCCGAACCCGCTCTACCGTGCGAAGCTCTGTGAGCAAGCTGGACCCTGGACGGATCTGAGACTCGACGAGGACTGGGAGTACGATTGCCGCATCGCGTCATTGGGGGTTCGGCTTCACTACTGTGAAGCGTTTGTTGTTGAAGTGCGAGACCACAATGATCACCGGTTGTGCAAAGGGGCAGCATTAGACCCTGCGCGTGCTCGTGAGCGCGCTCGAGCCCACAAGCTAATGCTCTATCACGCTTGGAGGGCCGGTATTACAGAAGGCTCTTCAGAAATGCGCCATTTCGCGCGCCTGCTGTTTCTGCTTTCTCGGCAATGTGGTGCAGCGGGACTGGCGCAAGAGTCAATGGACTTATTCGGATTGGCGAGAGAAGCTTCCGGAGAGGTTCGCGGCAGGGGATGGGACTTCAAGCTGTACGCTTTCCTGGCGTCAATCGCCGGCTGGACGCGCCTAGGAAAGATGGCTTGCTACTCGGATACGCTAAGAAATGAACGATAGCCCGGATGTGTCAGTCGTAATGGGCGTCTACAACGGCGCATCACATTTGCGAGAGACTATCGACAGTGTGTTGACCCAGGAAGACGTGTCGCTTGAGTACGTCATAGTGAATGATGGTTCGACCGATGAATCTCCAAAGATCCTCAACGAGTACGCAACCATAGACTCCAGGGTGAGGGTTATTCTCCAGGAGAATCAAGGACTAACGAAGGCGCTTATGAGAGGTTGTGCTGAGTCTCGAGGCAGATACATAGCGCGTCAGGACGTTGGGGACGTATCTCTTCCGCGGCGACTCACATTGCAGACGCAAGCCCTCGATGCAAATGACAAGCTTGCTTTTGTCTCGTGTTGGACCGAGTTTTGCGGACCCGAATGGGAGCATTTGTATTTCATAAAGGGTACCGGGATCGCAAGGGTCCCTATATTAGTTCTTGGCGGGAGCGACAACCCGACTCTAGCTGACGGTCCCTACCATCACGGGTCGGTTATGTTTCGGAAGGAGTCTTACTGCAAGGCCGGAGGCTATCGAAGTGAGTTCTATTTCGCCCAGGACTGGGACTTATGGTATCGATTGGCTGAGTCAGGACAATTTCAAGTGATCGAACAAACGCTCTACCGCGTTCGAATTAGTCCGGGTAGCATCAGCACAGAGAACAAGAAAGCCCAGGATACACTTGGCGAGCTAGCACTCTGCGCGCTTGCACAACGCAAACGCGGTTTTGCAGACCAGGATATTCTTGTGGTCGCTAACGACATACGCCCGGGCAATAACAAAACCACGCCACGTCTGAACAGAGGCCGATCCCTTTATTTCATTGGCGAATGCTTGCGAAAGAACGGCGATCGTCGTTCACTAGGATACTTCAGAAGGGCGATCCAAGAGGAGCCGCTGTTCTTGAAATCCTGGATCAGGATTCTTCAGTGCCTTTTGGAAGCACGTAGGTGACGAACTTGACACAGAGGCGGAATATGATTTTGAATACCCTTACCGCCCTTGGAAAGCGTATCCACAGAACTCTTGGGGTAAAGTATCGCGTCGACTTCGCTCGCCACTACATCTCCGAATTCGGTCTCGTTGGTTCTGTCCGTATGCACCGGTTGTTGAAGACCAAGGACCGCGACGAACAGAATCGAACAGTAGCTATTCCGCAGCTTAAACACCCTATTCAACTGCGCCCCGGTACGGCGGATGCTAGCACCTTAGAGAAGATCTTCGTGTGGAAACAGTATGACATCTCGCTGCCAATGAACACAAAGACGATCCTTGATTGCGGGGCAAACATCGGCCTGGCGGCTATATGGTTTGCACAGGCATGCCCGAAAGCGAAGATATTGGCAATTGAGCCGGAGGGTCAGAACTATTCCTTGCTCGAACAAAACTGTTTGCCATACGCCAACATCCGTACCATACGTGCAGCCATCTGGAATAGAAACTGTGAGCTCTTCCTTTCGAGCCCTGAATCACGTGTCGACTCATATCAGTACAAAGAGGCATCAAATGGCACGTCAAACTCTGTTAGGGGTTACGACTTATCGACCATAATGGCGAACCACAACGTCGACATCATCGATGTCCTCAAAATCGACATAGAAGGCGCCGAAGCGGCTGTCTTCAGTGACAACTATCTGAACTGGCTCGCTAAATCGCGCATGTTGATCATAGAGATTCACGGTAGCGAGGCCCGCGACAGAGTAGAGTCAGCGATAGCAACGATGAAGTGGCGGCATTTCAAGGTTGGTGAGAACGATATTCTGGTCAGAGAAAGCTAGGCAAGCGGTTTGGATACGCAACCTCGACGACGGAAGCTCGTTGTCCTTACACCCATACGAAATGAAGAGTGGATTCTCGAGACTTTCCTTAGGGTCACGAGTCAGTTTGCCGATCTAATAATTATTGCCGATCAAGGCTCAATTGACGGTAGCGTGTCAATCTGCAGCAAGTTCGAAAAGGTCCACCTGGTGCATAACGAAAGTTCACAATACGACGAAGCGAGCCGACAGCGTCTCTTGATTGAAACCGCTCGAGAACTTGTACCTGGCGAGAGAATACTGCTGGCTCTTGACTCCGATGAAATCCTAGCCTCTAACGCATTCGCTACTGATGACTGGCAAGCGATGCTTAACGCAGAACCTGGGACAATATTGATCTTCGAGAAGCCCAATCTCTATCGCAATACAGACTGGTGCATCCGGTACGAGATAGACTTCCCTGGCGGATACGTCGACGATGGGGCGAAGCACATCGGTACGAAGGTACACAGCCTACGAATACCTGTATCTAAAAACGCACCAAGACTCATCTTGGGTGAGATCAAGTTTCTGCATTATGCCCTTCTTCGTCCCAATGGACAGGCCGCTAAGTTACGTATGTATTCGGTTGTGGAAAACGTATCGAAAACAAAGAGCATTTTCCATAGGCGTCGATATTATGATGCGAAGGCGAACTGGGAAAAACAGGGAAAACTAGAAGCCTCAGAACCGGGATGGTTTTCGGGTTGGGAGGAGCTAGGCATAAACGTGAAAACCATCCGCGACCAAGACTACTACTGGCAAGACTACGAGACGTTAAGTTACTTAATGAGATACGGGTCGCTGCGTTTTTGGCTCGATGACATTTGGGAATTCGATTGGCGCAACCTGGCTGAAACTGATCTGGATAAAAGCCGCATTTTTGCTCCGCCAGCGTTTCTTCGTACCTTTTTGAGGCTTTGCTTTCGAGGCTTATTCTCGTTAGCAACGCTACGTAGGAAACTCACCCCTCAAGGTCGGTGACCTCTCAAAAAGACAATACGCATCAGCGAATGACCGTGTAGTTAATACAGCGTTTGCGACGTGCGAGGTAACCATGTGACCGTTGTGCATTTTCTAAAAGCCGCAAGATATCTGCACACGATTCTCCCCTACAGACAGCACCTCTATCAAATCGTGTGTGCCTACAGCACAGTTGAATCTCGAGGCACCATTGATTGTGGCTGGTGACTTGTGTTTGAGACAATTTCCCGATGAGAATTCTTATGATGGCTGACATTCCTCCAGATTTCAACTCGGGCGCGGCGGGAACGGAGCACCAAACGTTACAAGCGTTGAGAGGATTGGGACACGAAGTCGACGTGCTCTGGGGCGACAGCTTCCCGCACAGGATCAGACACTGGAATCTTCATTATTTGTTTGAACTCCCCCCTGCGTATCGAAAGGTTATGCGAAGAGAATTAAGTCGAGAGGAGTACGACGTTGTTCATGTCAATCAGCCATATGGATATCTCGCAGCGAGAGCGCTCCGCCGGTCTCCAATCCATTCGGTGTTTATTCATCGTTCGCACGGTTTCGAATTGCGCGTCGCAGGCGAGTTGCGGCCATGGCGAGAGACATACGAGAAGGATAGACGGCCCATTTTCAAAAAGCTGGCAAGTAAGCTGGTCACTCACGCGGTGTCTCACAGTTGTCGCAGCATCGCCAGGTACGCGGATGGTCACATAGTTAGCGCTTCGCCGTGTCGAAACTTCCTCACTGAACAATTGCAAGTTCCGATCGAGCGAATAGCGGTTATCCCGCAAGCCGCATCCGACTCGTTTCTAGAAGAACCCACCCCCATTATGAAGCCAGATCGACTAAAGCACATTCTCTATGTTGGCCAGTTCGCATTTTTTAAAGCTCCAATGATAGTCGCTGAGGTAATAAATCAGCTATCCGCACGGGAGGGCGAGCTCCGGTTTACGTGGGTCTGTTCAAAAGAGCATCATGCTCAAGTCAAAGAGATGTTAACTGGCGAGGCGCGAGATCGCCTACAGTTGTTGGATTGGATGCCTCAGTACGACCTGATGCGGGTCTATGATTCCCACGGGATCTTCTTATTCCCGTCGTTCGTTGAGGGGTTTGGTAAAGTCTTCCTGGAGGCCATGTCGCGGGGCCTATGCATTGTCGCCGCCGATAACGGCGGGGCGCACGACGTGATCACAAATGAAGTCGATGGAGTCCTTACTCCTACTGGCGATATCAAGGCGATGACCGATACCTGTTTGCGGCTGCTCGACAGCGCGGAAAAGGCCATCAGAATGTCGTCTGCAGCAGCCGTGACGGCGCGGGCCTATACCTGGGACCGGGTTGCGAGAGAGACGGTTGCTTTTTACGAAAATCGAATCGAAGCGAGAGCCGGACGCCCGTCGATATGAAGATGCCACCCGTGAGCGCCGCCCTTCCTACCTATCAACGCGAGCAGGTCCTCATCGAGACCATCAATAGTCTGATCGAGTTGGAGGTTGGTCCAGACGAAATAATTATTGTTGATCAGACACTGCAGCACGAAGCCTCCACACATCGCGAATTGACGCGGCTCGACAGCATTGGGAAAATCCGCTGGATACGGATCCCAAGCCCGTCGATCACTCACGCCATGAATGTAGCATTGGAGCAGGCTCGTAACGATATGGTCCTGTTTCTGGATGACGATATCATCCCAGGAAGCAAACTGATCACCGCCCACTCACTAGCCCACGCGCAAGGAGAATGCAACATAGTTGCCGGACAAGTGCTTCAACCCGGGGAAGAGCCTGCAAGTGATCAGCCAGACCAGGCTGGGTTCAGATTCTGTTCGAGTCAACGGCAGCACATCTCAGCGCTGATGGGTGGGAACTTCTCAATC
>CAZOOE010000282.1:0-8691 GCA_964581275.1 uncultured Clostridia bacterium | reverse complement strand
CCTGGGTGGGCCACTTAGAATAGCGAAAGATCGCGGACTCCGCTGATTTGCAGCTTGCTCGCTTGTCTTCCTTCGCGGGCGCCGCGGCGTCGCGGCACGAGCCAGGAAGGAAATCGACGATCTGCGAAAACAGATCGACCGCATCATCGTAGCTCATCCGCCCGGTGTGTATGCCTGTGTCCACGCGCACTCGGAGATCGCGATAGAGCTTGCCTTGCAATTGGTAGAGCCGTTCCTCCGGTGTGTAAGCCCCTTGCGGCGCGCCCGGCTGTGGCTCCGCCATCAGCGCTTCGGCATAAAGCGCCCAGCCTTCGGCCGACATCGAGTCCTCCCACATCGACGACGAGTCCTCGACCGCTCCCGGCGTCAGCCATCTTACCGAGCCGATCTGATCTTTGAATTGGGTCATGACTTTGTAATACCAATCGTGACCGGGGAAGCCTTCGTGGGCGGACAGATCTGCAAGCGCAGAGCGATTGTTTGATTTCAACGCGCCAATGTCGTTGCCGGTAGGCGTCACATAGAAGCGACCAACCCCGCTGGTCTTGAACGGGGGAGCGGGATAGTAGGACGCGCCGTCGACTGAGGCTCGCAGCGGCGGCGGGGTTTCCGTTACGTCCAGCTTGTAATCCGAAGGGACGTCGAAGATTCCGGTCTTGCGCGCCGAGCCCACCAATCGAAACGCTGCATCGCGATACCACGAGATCATCTCGGCGTCCGATTTGGGATAGTCTTTGGACAACTCGTCGAACACCGCGCGGACCGCCGCGGGACCTTCGGCCGGAAGCGACCAGCTGTGGGCTTTCCCGATTTCGCGGGCTAGATCGACCATTTCTCTCTGAGTCGCTTCGACGATAGGCCACGACTCTTCGTAAAGCTCCGCCGCGGTTTTGTCGATTCGGAAGTTGTTCTTGAGCGCCCAGTCGTACTTGGCTTCACCAATTGCGAAGTGATCGCCAGCGAATTGTGGTTTGACCGTGGTCACATAGCCAGTAGGCACGTTTGAAATGAAGAACGTTCTCTCGATGAAGTCGCGCAGCCCGAGATAGGCGGCAGCAGCCTGTTTTGAGGCGTCGCGAAGGTGAGCCAAGACAGTATCTTTCTGCGGGCCGCTGAGCCGTTCCTCGGCAAGCTTCGGAAGATCCTGTTCAAAATACTTTGCGTCCGCGGCGGCTGTGTCCAAGCCGTTGCGCTGCAGTACGCGTTGATCAGGCGTGTTGGCTGATTTCACTCCAACTAGCAGTTGTTCCTGGGCGACGGCAAGAAACCGAGGAATCTGGCTTACGCGTTTAGCCACCAGCGACCATTCTTCATCCGTGCCATAAGTCTTCTCGCCAGTCTGAGTCATCCCTTGTAGCTGCCAATCGATTGCGCGGAACGGCTCATCGGTGTAAGTGTCCAACGCCCGCTCCTGATACCGCCGCACTTGATGCTGATGCAGCAGGAAACGAATCTGAGCCAGGGCGACTTCCCGGTCGATCCGCAGGTTGGGAGAAAGAGTGTTCGGGGCGATGTTCTCGAAGGCCTTCTGCGTTTCTGACAGCCAGCGGTCCTCTGCCTCAAGCGCCGCCGCCGAATGATCGCGGAGCGTGCCATCCACCTCGCGAAGCGATTGATCGAGCGCGGCGCCCCCAAGATACGTTGTGACCGTGGGGTTGCACCGGGGAAACTCGATCAAATACGCGTCGTGAATCTTCTTAAGCTCCTTGTCACCGGAGTTGTTCATTGTCTGTTCCGTTGTCTTCGATGTGCATGCCGCCATTACCGCAACCAATAAAAAAGCCAAAATCTTTCTCATCTTTCTAACCTTCTAGTAGCCCTGTACGGGCGGCCCTGGCCGCCCCTCTTGAACCGCCAAGAACTCCGCTTGCCGTCGAGGGGCGGCCGCGAAGGACCGCCCTTACATGCCTAGTTCCTTGTCAACTGCCGATACTTTATCCGATGAGGCTGGTCCGCTGCCGCGCCGAGACGCGCATGCCGATCAGCTTCGTATTCGGTGTAGTTGCCGTCAAACCACTCTACGTGACTCTCACCTTCGAACGCCAGAATGTGCGTAGCGATGCGATCCAGGAACCACCGGTCGTGGCTGATCACCACCGCGCAGCCCGCAAAGTTCTCGAGCGCTTCTTCCAATGCCCGCATCGTATTTACGTCGAGGTCGTTGGTCGGTTCGTCGAGCAGCAACACGTTCGCAACTTGTTTCAGCATCTTCGCCAGATGAACCCGATTTCGCTCGCCTCCCGAAAGCGAGCCGACTTTCTTCTGCTGATCGGTGCCCGAGAAATTGAACCGCGCGACGTACGCCCGCGAGTTCACCTGCCGTTTACCAAGTTCGATCATATCGTTGCCACCGGATATCTCTTCCCATATCGACTTGTTCGCGTCGAGCGTGTCACGGCTCTGATCGACGTATGCAAGCTTCACCGTCTCGCCGATTCGGATAGTTCCGCTGTCTGGTTGTTCCCGCCCGGTGATCATCCTGAACAGCGTGGTCTTCCCGGCGCCGTTTGGACCGATCACTCCGATGATTCCGCCCGGGGGAAGCGCGAACGACATTCCTTCGATCAACAGGTTGCCGCCATACGCTTTGCCTACATCTTTCGCTTCGATGACTACGTCGCCAAGCCGCGGGCCCGGCGGGATGTAGATCTCGAGCTCTCGCGAACGCTTTTCAGTTTCTTGCGCGAGCATCTCCTCATAAGAGTTTATGCGCGCCTTCGATTTCGCGTGGCGGGCTCTGGGCGCCATCCGAATCCATTCCAACTCCCGCTCGAGAGTCTTCTCTCGCTGACTCTCGGCCCTTTCTTCGCGACTCAGCCGCTCCTGTTTCTGCTGAAGCCACGACGAGTAGTTGCCTTCCCACGGAATGCCTCGACCTTGATCCAACTCCAGAATCCAACCCGCTACGTTGTCGAGAAAGTAGCGATCGTGAGTCACGGCAATGACAGTGCCCGGATACTTCTGAAGGTGCTGTTCGAGCCAGCCGACTGATTCTGCGTCCAGATGATTGGTTGGCTCGTCGAGCAAGAGAATCTCTGGCTGCTTGAGCAAGAGCCTGCACAACGCGACTCTACGCAACTCGCCGCCCGAGAGAATCTTGACCGGTGTCTCCGGCGGCGGACACCTGAGTGCGTCCATCGCCATCTCCAGGCGGCTGTCGAGGTCCCACGCGTTCGACGCGTCGAGCTTCTCTTGAACGTCGCCTTGCCGTTCGAGAAGGGCAGTCATTTCGTCGTCGCTCATCGGCTCGGCAAATCTCTCGTTGATCTCTTCGAACTGTTTCAACAGGTCGATCGTTTTGTGCACGCCCTCTTCGACTATCTCACGGACGGTTTTGGATTCATCGAGGTGCGGCTCCTGTTCAAGGAAGCCGATGGTGAAGCCCGGCGAAATGACCGTTTCACCGACGAACTCTTTATCAACCCCGGCGATGATGCGAAGCAGCGAGCTCTTCCCTGATCCGTTTAGTCCGATCACACCGATCTTGGCGCCGTAGAAGTAGGAGAGATAGATATCTTTGATGACCGGCTTCTTGTCGTAGTATTTCCCGACCCCGACCATTGAGTAGATGATTTTGTTTGGTGCGCTGCTCATTTAGTTGTTCCCAGTCAGTCTGCTTCCCATTAATCTAACAGAGTTGCCGGACAACCACGTAGGGCTGTTACAACCATTGCACCCCGCTGGCTCATTCGGTAGTCAAGGCCAGCAGTAGTCTTGGCCTTTTTCCGGCGGGCCGACGGCAATTGAGTAGCCCTTTTGAATCAAGCTACGTTAATAGGAGATACGAATAGCGTCGACGAGTGAGACATCGCCCGGGCCGTCGAGGGCCATCAGACGGAGGCGGTTGGCGCCTTCGCTGAGGAGGTGATGAGGGAGTGTGAATTGTCCGAGGCCGGGCCGCTGAGCGTTGAAAAGCAGATCACCCAGGGCTACAATCACAATCCGAACAGCGCCTTAGAAAACCCTCTTTGATGTGTTTTTATTCTGGCTGTCAATTCGCCGGCCTCTACAGACCTCGGAGGATTGAGGTGCCTGTCTGTGCTTCCTTAGATTGCCGGCGCCGGTGTTGACTCACTCACTCCGCTGGAACCGTGAGCCAGATCGAGCATTGCATCGAGTGAGCGATGGAAGTGAACGATCGCGCTCTCAAAGAGTCCGAATGTGAAGACGCTGTTTGCGCCGCTGCCAAGGCCATCCTGGATGGCCCGGATGACTGCGCGATCCTCAGCAGCTCCGGTCTGGTCCACGAACTCGGCGTCGCGCTCAACCATCGTACGCAGCTCCGGTGTGCTGCTACCCGGGTTCGTAAGCGCGTAGGTGATCACCTTTGTTCTATCCAAAGCGACGGGCTCAAGGATGATCAAATTCGTATGATGGGACAACACTGTGACGAGGACGTTCGGAAACAAGTGATAGACGTATGTCAGCAATCCCTCCACACGCCGATCTTCCGGCGGCGTCTCGGCCAGCTTTGAGATCCGCCGGAACGGGAAGGTCACGCGGCTGTTCCGACCGAAGACCTCTACAAGGTTGAGGTTATCGAAACCGTACGGATAAAACGTCTCGTGGTGCGTCGAGCGGATGTGGTAGCCCTCTAAGAAACCTTCGAGCATGATCTTCCAGTTTGCCGCGATCTCGCTCTCCCTTATTGCGAACAGCCGCTGCTCCGGGGCAATCAGTTCAAGTAACTGATCCAGCGAGCTGTCGCTGACAGAAGGCTCGTCCTGCGTGACGAACACCAGGCCGAATCGCTCCGCCGCGGAGACCGGCGACAAACCGTAAAGTTTCTTTTCTAAATCAGGGAAGCCGTGTTCGTGCGGAACGCCACGCAGCCGCCCATCCAG
This sequence comes from uncultured Clostridia bacterium, assembly GCA_964581275.1. GTDB lineage: Bacteria > Acidobacteriota > Blastocatellia > UBA7656 > UBA7656 > Onstottus_A. The sequence continues at coordinate 3,847 of CAZOOE010000282.1, read as the reverse complement.
AGTGTAGGTCCAGCCGTGGTAAGGACACACGAACGCCTTGGCGCAGCCCGAACCGGTCGCCAGTTGTGTTCCTCGGTGGCGACAGGCGTTGCGAAACACTCGCACCGTACCGTCGTGCGCTCGAACGGCCAGGAGCGGAGTGCCAGCAGCGTCGCGGGCTACATAGGAACCCACGTCCGGCAACGCTGCGGAAGGGCAGAACGGCGTCGGAGACCTGCGAAAAGCGATCTCGACTTCCGCGGCCATACGCTCTTTCGAGCGATAGTTGTCCACTGGCTCACGCCAGACGCTCTGGCCAAGATCGGTGGTGCCGTGTTCGATATGGTCGAGGATTCGCTGCGCCACGCACTGATCGTCCGTCAGGATCGCCATAAATTCGTTACGACGTGGGGAGGGCGCGCCCGAATCATAATTCGGTACTAAGTGAAGCGACGCCCCCCAGTAACACACAAAATCTCGAAATCCGCTTCACTGACACGAAGTCAAATTCACATCGTCAAGCGTGTTCCTATCCGCAATTGTGCAACGATTCGCTCCAGGCGGCGCCTGAAGGGAAGCGGTGCCCCTATGCACAGCCTTGTCCACTAATGCCTGAATTCTTCGATCAACGGCATCCGGCGTATCCAGCTTGAAGACGCATCCTTTAACCAACGACTTGCCCAGACCTGTGAACGTGATGCCGTTACAGCAGAATCGATAAGCGCCGGTCAGAGAATTCCACAACAGGATGTTGCTCGGATTGCTGTCATCTTGAAGCGCAGTATCGAAGACCTGGATCGTGAACGAACAGCTGTTTTGGTTGCCAGATGCGTCGGTCGCTGTACAGGTCACGGTAGTCACTCCGGTCGCAAAGCAAGAGCCCGAGGGCGGTGCGCATACCACCGAAACTCCGGGGCAATTGTCAGTAGGTATCGGCGTCGAGTAAGTAACAGCCTGACAGGGAGGCGGAGGGCAGGCATTTTGATTGGACAACGCAGTGACACTAGCTGGACAGGTGATCGCCGGCGGTTGCGTGTCATTGACTTTAACCGTAAAGCTGCAGGCGGGACCGGCAGTCGTCGAGCAGTTTACTGTGGTTGTCCCCACCGGGAAAAAGCTTCCCGACGCCGGCGAGCAATTCACCGTGCCGCACGTTCCCATCGTTGTTGGAGCAGCGTAGTTCACCACTGCGCCGCACTGATTTACGGTGTTTGGAACAGTAACATTATCCGGACAGGTAATCGAACACGCTACACAGGGACCTGCACCCGTGCTATTTGCGATGAGTCCCGACACAGTAAGGGTATAACCTGAGCAACCGGTCCCCTGAATTATTTCGTGGACGTTTATCAGCAAAGTCGCATTCGCCGGAACATCAACGGAGAAAGAGTTACTCTGGGCCGGACTCCCACCTGGATCGCCAAGATAATTCTGCGTGATGCTAGCAGGGTTGAAAGAGTTCAGATAAGCGACCGTTATGATCGGGTTCGTGGCGGCCGAGCACACAGCCGTCGTATCGATCTTTACGCACGTCGCGGTAGGCCCGTTCACGAAGGAGTACAAATCATAGGATCGATTACCGGTCCCCAACGTCCCAGGATTAGCCTTTTGCGTACCGCATGCGCTCGCAATGCCGTTCCGACCGAGTCGAGCCGTCTGTTGTAAATCGCCGGCAGTCAGCGATCCGTTGATTATCGTGGGCGGAGCCTGGCACGTCCGTAGAGTAAAGGGCAGTGAAATAGAACCTCCCAGCGGTGACGCTACCATCAACGTGAAGTTGATCGGTGTGCCACAGACGAAACTTGGAGACGTGCTGACCGAAAACAAAACCTGAGTGGCGCCGGTCGCATTCTCAAACATCGTGGGGAACGTCGTATTGGGCTGAGTGACGGTGACGTTTGGAATGTTCGTGGAAAGAGATGCGGTTACATTTGATGCAGTCAGGCAGCCGATATTCTGGATGATGACGCTCAAATCGTTACACTCGTTCGCGTCGATCGTTCCGTTTCCATTTCCGCCGGTAACAGACGAAGATATAAACGCGAACTTCGGAATTCCGCTAAGGCACCCGTTTTGAATAGTCGTCATGCCATTTGTGATGTTTACCCCAAAAGGTCCGATCGCGTTGCAATTGTGCGCCGGATCTCCGATCGTCACCTGATAACTCCCAGGCGCGAGGTTCAAGGAGTACGTGCCGTTTGCCATCGTTGCTGATGAGAAACCTGTTGATTGGCCGCCGGTCACCTGTACGAGCGCATCCGCGAGTGGAAGACCGGTATCGCACGCGGTGACTGTTCCGCTTAAAGTTCCCTGAGCCGGAGCGCTCGTACCGGCAAACTTGAACCTGCCGATGCGTGTGTGCCAATCAAACCCTCCTGCCGTGCTGGTGGCATAGTATTCATTTACGTACCAGAAGGTTGCGTCGTCAGAGGGGTCGAGTTGAAGAGCGGTATAGTCGCCCCATCTGTTGCCGGTTCCAACCTGCGCGCCAGTCCCGGTAAACATCGTCGCCTCGCCCTGCCCGAGGCCGTTAGGCGGATCGCCTGCAAGCCTTCCTGCATAAGCAATGGATGGAAAAACGGTTGTGCTCGACACGCTGTAGCCCACTGCGAGATTTCCCGCATTGTCGACAGCCGATGAGCCCATCCACCGTTCATTGGCGTCGGGCGCGAAAGTAGCCTGCTCAGGGACGCTGAGCGTGCCTCCGGGACTGTTTTTCTGAAAGATGTAGTAGCGAACGCCTGCCTTATACTGAGCTCTGGTCGGCAGCACGGGAGTCGCTGGAATGGTGCCAGCATTGACCGTGTGACAGGTGGTGAATGTCTCGACGCCGCCGCGATTCAGGTACTGCATCCGCAGCATCAGCCGATCGCCGATACTGTCAAGGCTGTCGGCGGTCACACTCGAGGGAGGCGGCTGCTCGATGTCCGACCGACCGCTCGGATTTCGTGAGTCAAAGCTTGCTACTGAGAGCGGACTCTCGGGCCGCTCAGTAAAAGTGGAGTTCGCGGGGACGGCGAAGTCTACATGAAAGTTGAACAGCCGGATCGAATCGGCTGGATCGCCGAAAATGTCGTCGTTGAAAACGGCAAAAACGTTAGGAGAACCGGCCGGCGGCGGTGTGATCCCATTGAAGTCGGTGGGGATCATTCCCGATGATGCATTGCTTAGAAAAGGCAGCGGGCTCCCCAGGTTGAAATAAACGAATGAGGCCGTCGGATCACCGATCAGCATTTTTGTTCGGTCGAATGCAATGCATCCGAAGCTGTTAAAAGGCCCCCCGTTTATAAACTGCCGGTCGGTGTAATAATACCCATCAAGCCAGGCTCCGAACTTGGGATAGTCTGGAAAGTTGTTGCCGGGGGTTATGAAGTCATAGACCCAGTAAGCGCCCGTCGGGTCACTGTTTTTTGAGATCGCGATCACCTGATGATAAGGCGGCGAGGTCGTAACCACGAATGCGAACTGGCTTATCAACCAGCGATTCGCCATTCGGTCATAGAGCACAATCGGATCACCGCGATCGGTATTTGCGGCAACTCCGCCGATGGCGGCGAACAGACTGCTGAGTTTGAAAGCCGGTCCGCGTGGGTTTCCGCTCTTGTCATAAACCCTGACGAGATTGTTAGTAGTCTCGATTACATCGTTTGGTCCGACCGCGATGTTTGGATCGGGCGGCGCGAACGTCGTTCCTAAAGCCGGTATGTTATCGGCGGCGCTGAGGCCTTCGAATGTGAGCGAAGGAGAAGGCATCGCCAGTTTTGCGTTCATCGTCGCCTGGAGCGCACCATCGCGCTGCCTCGGGGCCGTTTCGCTCGGCTCGACGCCGGTTCCATCGGTATTCTTGTCGTTTATCTCGCGCGCCTCG
>CAZOOE010000281.1:0-8696 GCA_964581275.1 uncultured Clostridia bacterium | reverse complement strand
GACGTCTTGTCAAATCACAACTTGAAAGGATACTGACCGTCATGAAACCATTCATCTGGCTGTTCACCAATACTGCGATCTGTTTTGTTGCTTCTTTGATTGCCAACGCGCAGAATCCATCGCCTGCGGGACCACCGGCGCAACCTGCCCCACCGACCATTGCTCCGAGTCCTTCGCTGGCGAAGGATTCGCGCTGCTTTGAACTCCGCACATATTACGCCGCACCGGGCAAACTCGAAGAGCTCCACGCCCGCTTCCGGAACCACACACTGAAACTCTTCAAGAAACACGGACTGCAAGTCGTTGGGTTCTGGGGACCGACAGATAAGGAGAAAGGCTCGGAGAACACGCTCGTCTATGTTCTCGCCTTCCCCAGCCGCGACGCGCGCGACAAAGCCTGGACCGCCTTCCGCAGCGACCCCGAGTGGCAGGCGGTGGCGAAGGAGAGCGAGAAGAACGGCAAGCTGACCGAGAAGATTGACTCGGTGATTATGATGGCGACTGACTATTCGCCGGTGAAATAATTGAAGGAACCAATATGACAGACTACAGATTGCTTCAAGGAAAATCGGCGATTGTTACGGGCTCGGGACGCGGCATCGGGCGCAGCGTAGCGAAGCTCTTCGCGGAACACGGTGCCTCGGTTGTAATAAATGATATCGATAGTGACGTCGCGCAGGCGACCGCTAACGAGATTAACGAGGCTGGTGGCCGAGCGGCGGTGTGTGCCGGCAGCGTCACCGATGTCGCGTTTCCTGATCGGCTGGTCAAGACTTGCGCAGAGTCCTTCGGCGGAATCGACATCATCGTCAACAACGCCGGCTACACCTGGGACGCGGTCGTTCAAAACATGACCGATGAACAATGGTACGCGATCATCGACGTTCACTTGACCGCACCATTCCGGATCATCCGCGCGGCAACGCCCTACATGCGCGACGTAGCAAAACAGGAGATAGCTGTGGGAAAGCGCGTACACCGGAAGATCATCAACGTCTCATCGACCTCAGGCGTCGCCGGCAACCCTGGCCAGATTAATTATTCAGCGGGCAAAATGGGAATCATAGGCGTGACTAAGACGATGGCGAAAGAATGGGGACGCTTCAATATCAACGTCAATGCCGTGGCGTATGGCTTTATTGAAACGCGGCTCACCCAAGCGAAGGAGATGCACGAAACAATCGAACGAGACGGCAAGCAGGTCGAGATCGGGATCCCCGACCAGATGCGCCAGTTGGCCGCCCAGTTCATTCCTCTCGGCCGCGCGGGCACGCCTGACGAAGCGGCAGGCCCCGTCCTGTTCTTGGCCTCCCCTCTGTCCGACTACGTAAGCGGACATTGCGTGCTGGTCACCGGCGGCTCATACGTGTAGGTGTAGTTCGCAATTGTGTGTGGGCTGCGGTTGGGTCCGCCGCACTGTAATTGTCGAGAGATCTCATCGAGAAGGATGGTTTGTCGGTGAGGGTCGAAGCGATCAAGCCTCGCTATCTTGTTTCCGGCCCGTCGCAACCCTCAAGCAAAGCTACTTGCCTTCACAACGATTTTATTCGCGTGTTATATTGCTGGTCGATTTTAAGTTGGTCATTGCGCCAGCGTTTTGATTGTGGGAGAACTGTTTGAGCATACTCGTCGATAAGAATACTCGCGTCGTCGTCCAGGGAATCACCGGAAAAGAAGGTTCGTTTCACACCGGCCAAATGATTGCTTACGGTACGAAGGTCGTTGCAGGAGTAACTCCTGGGAAGGGAGGAACGGACCACGAGGGTGTGCCGATCTTCGACACGGTTGAAAGGGCCGTGAAGGAGACAGGTGCCAACGCAAGCGTAATATATGTTCCACCGCCCTTCGCAGCCGATGCGATTATGGAGGCTGCGAGTGCGGGTCTGGCACTCACTGTTTGTATAACCGAAGGCATTCCTGCTCTTGATATGGTTCGCGCTTTCGACTTTCTGCGCGATCACGCGACGCGGCTGATTGGGCCAAACTGTCCAGGCATCATTTCGCCGGGCAGATGCAAGATCGGAATCATGCCTGCCCACATTCACGCCGAAGGTCGCATTGGGGTTGTGTCGCGGAGCGGGACGCTCACTTATGAGGCCGTTCATCAACTGACGAATCTCGGCCTCGGCCAATCAACCGCAATTGGAATCGGAGGAGATCCGGTGATCGGCACAAACTTTGTCGATGCTCTGAGGCTGTTTGAAGAAGACGGCGGCACCGATGCCGTGGTGATGATTGGTGAAATAGGTGGCGCCGCCGAAGAGCAGGCGGCCGAGTTCGTGCGCGATCATATGAGCAAACCAGTGGTCGGATTCATCGCCGGACAAACTGCGCCTCCGGGCCGGCGAATGGGGCACGCCGGCGCAATCATCGCAGGTGGGAAGGGAACTGCAGCCGAAAAAATGGCTGCGATGGAAGCTGCCGGGATTCACGTGGTGAGGAGTCCCGCCGACATCGGCGCAAAGATCAAACAAGCGATCTAGCCTTTGGCATCAGTGGAATCAAACTGCGCTATGGACTCAGCACCTACCAAAAGAGCGGCGAAGAAGACTGCGCGGATCGTGTGCGCGAACGACAACGAGTTCTGGACTACCCAAAAGCAGTTCTGGCAGTGGGTTCGAGAGGGACTCGTGGACGTGACCGGCCAGCGTCCGCTTACTGGTCGCTTTGCAGGTAAACGCGAAAAGCTTCTAGTCATGGTTCGCCACGTCATCCTCGATAAGAGCAATCCACATCATAAGCAGGAAGTATTGGATACCTACTCCAGGCTCAAGCCTCACGTCAGCAAGAGGCGCACGGAATAGAAGCTGCCAAGATCAGTCGCCGAGGTCCAAGAGTTCGCCCGCTGGGTCCGCGCTTCTCTAACTACTGCTTTGTTTAGTATGCCGAACCTGCTCTCTCACTTTACCATCCACCTATGCTGAAGAAATACTTTAGGCTTGAGGAAAATGGCACCAGCGTGCGCGCTGAAGCTCTCGCTGGGGTCACTACCTTCGCCACGATGGCTTATATAATCTTCGTTCAGCCGGTAGTGCTTGGCGCTGCCGGGATGGATTCCGGCGCGGTCTTCACTTCAACCTGTCTGATCACTGCCTTCGCAACGGTTCTAATGGCGCTATTGGCCAAATACCCGGTTGCGGTCGCGCCCGCGATGGGACACAACTTCTTTTTTGCATATGTCGTCGTGTTGTCGATGAAGGTTCCCTGGCAAGTGGCACTCGGCGCGGTGCTTCTTTCGGGAATCATCTTCGTCGCGACCGCCTCGTTTGGCCTGCGCGAGTTGATCATCGCGGCGGTGCCCGAGTCACTGAAATCTGCCATTGCAGTAGGGATAGGTTTGCTTATAACGCTGATCGGAATGGAATGGGCAGGGCTTGTACGCTTGGATCCCAACACTTTTGTGGCGCTTGGCAACCTCGGCAGTAAACCGACACTTGTAGCGCTGCTTGGTTTGGTCGCGACCGTAATTCTGATCGGCCGCAAGGTTAATGGAGCTATTCTGTTTGGGATTCTGATCGCGGCGTTGGCCGGCTTGCTGTTTGGCATCGTGAAGGGTCCCGGGGGCATCGTGAGTTTCCCACCATCGCTTGCGCCAACAGCCTTTCACCTGGACCCGATCGCCGCCTTAAAGCAAAACCTTATCTCCGTGATCTTCATATTCTTTTTCCTCGACTTGTTTGACACGGTCGGCTCCCTCATTGGGATAGCCAAGCAGGCGGGCCTCATGAAAGACGGGAGGTTGCCCCGTGCCGGACGCGCGCTTCTGGCAGACGCAATCGGAACGGTGAGTTCGGCCCTCGTAGGGAATACTACTATGGTTAGTTACATCGAGAGCGCGTCAGGCGTTGCGGTCGGTGGGCGAACGGGTCTCGCCGCGCTCGTCACTGCCGGATTGTTCCTCGTAGCGATGTTCTTCTCTCCGGTCGTTCAAATGATAAGCGGAGGCTTTGCGGTTCACGACGTCATCACCATTGAGGGGCAACAGATCGCACGTACTTTCACGCTGTACCCGGTCACCTCTCCGGCGTTGATAGTTGTGGGAAGCTTGATGATTCGATCCGTGCGCGACATTGACTGGGACGATTTCACCGAGGCGCTACCAGCGTTTCTTACCTTGGTGGTGATGCCCCTGACGTTCAGCATTACAGATGGAATCGCCTTCGGATTTGTTTCATATGCGCTCTTAAAGCTGGTATCCGGCCGCGCTGGCGAAGCTCACTGGTTGATCTATGTCTTCGCTGTCCTCTTCATAGCACGTTACATCGTCCCTGGGATGCATTGAAACCAACCCCGCCGGGCTAGCAGGACCATCTGATTTGACAACTGTCGCGGAATCGAATTAACATAAACGGCAATCGGAGGCAATTCAGACCAAGCGGGTGTAACTCAATGGTAGAGTGTCAGCTTCCCAAGCTGAAAGTTGCGAGTTCGAGCCTCGTCACCCGCTCCATTTTCCTAATCTGAATTATCAAGGGTCGTCGTCCCGACTCTTCAAGGACCGGCTGAGCTCTAAGCATCTGTACGTCATTCGAATTCTACCAATACCCTAGCGCCGCACCGCTTCAACCGAGCATCCTTTTGTAATACCATTTCAAGATGGTGTGATACTATGCAAGCCGCGGAGCTTCACAAGCACAACACCGCTTCGTCACGCAGCATCTAAGGCGAGGGGCTGCAGGTTATGTCTGGAAAGATAAAGTTTTACATGAGCTTTCGAGCGCGACTGATGTTGCTGCTTTCTTCATTCCTCCTGCTGACGATCGTGCTCGTACTGGCGCTTGATAAATGGGCGCAGGAGCGTGCTTCTCAAGAAGTCGCTCAGCAGAGCGAGCAGGTCAAGGACGCAGTCAACGATGGCTTCAGTGATTTTGCAAAAGCTATGTACATGGCGATTAAGAACTTGAATTCGGAGAGGTACCTCTACAAGCAGATACAAGAAGGTGAGATCAAGCTGCCCCACACTGTCGAGCATATCATCGTCGCTGATGAGAAGGGCCAGGTAAGCGACACGACTCTTCAGGAGCTGGACGGCAAATCGATCTCAGTCCCAGAAACCGAAGCGATAAAAGAGGGCATGGGCGACCCGGTTGAGGGCGAGGTCACGATTCACGGGAGTACGTCCAAGACTTACGATATACCGTTTACCTCATCGAAGGGCCTCTATTGGATAGTCATCGTCACAAACCCAGAATCCATCACGAGCAAAATCGACGATGCTTCACGAACGTTGTCCGACAGAAGTCGCGAACTGTCTAACGTCAGGTTGCTGGCAACAACTGGCCTGCTGATGCTCGCGCTCGCGATAGTTGTGATAATCGGCTGGAGCTTCACAAGGCCAATTCAGAAGCTTGCGAGCGCTGCCCGGCGAGTGGCCGCCGGTGATCTCGATTTCCAGGTTGACATCGAGCGGCGCGATGAAATAGGACAACTTGCAGGCACCTTCAACGAGATGATCGCGGGATTGAAGTCGAAGCGCGAGCTGGAAGAGAAGTTGAATACCGCCGAACGGCAAGCGGCGATCGGAAGATTGACACAGGCGGTTGCACACGAGATTCGCAACCCACTCAACGTGATAAACCTGTCGATCGATCACGTTGCGACGAAATACGCACCGGAGGATGAGAAACGACGAGAACAGCTGACTCGAATACTCTCGTCCATACGTGATGAAGTTGCCCGGCTCAAAAGATTAGTTAGCGACTTGCTCAATTACGGTCGACCTGCACGTCTGGCGGTCGAGACTGTTGATGTCCGCAGTCTCGTCGATGAAACGATGGACCTCGTGCGCCCTCAAGCCGATGAGCAGGGTGTTGAAGTAACACTTGAGGGGGACCCTTCGCCGGTCGAGGTTCGAGGCGACCGGGAGCGGTTGAAATCCTGCTTCTCGAACATCGCGATCAACGCGCTCCAGGCGATGCCCGTGGGCGGGCGTCTGGACGTGCGGGTTGCAAAGCTGGATGGTGCCGTGGAGGTAACAATAAGTGATAGCGGCGTTGGAATTGGCGAGGACGCCCTAAGTAAAATCTTCGAGCCTTACTTTTCCACCAAACAGGCTGGCTTCGGGTTGGGGTTAGCGGTGACCAGGACCATCGTTGAAGAACACCACGGCTCGATCGATGTTCGAAGCGATCTGCACCGGGGAGCCACTTTCAAGGTCAAACTTCCGGCCGTCGACTCGAAAGCGTCGGTTGAGGGCTAAGACCCCAGGTCCGAATCAGGCCGGTCGATATTGGATCGCAATCAAATGAGATGAGGTTAGAACATGGCAAGAAACAGGGTGCTGGTTGTTGATGACGAAAAGAACCAGCGCGAAATATACACGCTGATTCTCGAAGACGATGAGTATCAAGTGACAACGGCCCAAAGCGGCGAGCAGGCGCTGCGACTCGCTCGCGAGCACTCCTTCGATCTGGTGCTCACGGATTACAAGATGGCCGGTATGGACGGCCTTACGTTGCTAAATGAACTGCTTAAGGTCGATCCGTCTATCATAGTGGTGATGATGACGGCTCACGGTTCAATCGAGTCGGTCAAGGAGGCTCTGCGGGGAGGCGCGTTTGACTATCTGGAAAAACCCATCAATCGCGATCAGTTGTTAAAGGTCGTACAAAACGCGCTCGGCCAGCTGAACCGAATCGATGACGAGATAATTGGTCAGTCAGAAGAGATGGAACGCGTTAAGAAGATGATTTGCAAGGTTGCGGGCTCCTCATCGACGGTGATGATCCGGGGCGACTCAGGTGTCGGAAAGGAACGCGTTGCGCGCGCGATTCACAAGGCCAGTGCCCGAGCGGCCGAGGTTTTCCAGGCCGTAAACTGCGCCGCAATCAACGACAATCTTATCGAATCCGAGTTGTTCGGCCACGAAAAAGGTTCGTTCACCGGCGCCCACACCCAAAAGAAGGGTCAATTCGAAACTGCTGACCAGGGCACGCTTTTCCTGGACGAGATCGGTGACCTAAACATCAGCATGCAAGCAAAGATTCTTCGGGCCCTTCAAGAGCGAGAGATAATGCGAGTCGGCGGCACCAGGCCGATTAAGGTCGACGTGCGGGTTATCGCGGCCACTAATCGAGATCTTGAGGCCATGGTGAAAGATGGACGCTTTCGTGAAGACCTCTACTATCGCTTGAACATTATTCCCATTGTGATCCCACCGCTTCGCAATCGTCGTGACGATATTCCGGTGCTGGTCGATTTCTTCATCGCCAAGCACATCGCCGGCTCGCACCGGCCGATAAGGGGTCTCACCCCGGGGGCCCGCAATTTGATAATGAGTTACTCCTGGCCGGGAAACGTGCGGCAGCTTGAATCGGCAATCGAGCGTGCGATCCTGCTATGCGAAGGAAACGAGATTGAGGTCGAGGACCTTCCGGTTGAGATCCGTCAGGAGGGGACCTCGGCCGCAGCCTTCAACTTCAAGCTCCCGCCCGAGGGAATATCTTTTGATGAAGTGGAGCGGTCGCTCATTACCCAGGCAATGGAACAAACAAACTGGAACATCACACGTGCGGCCAAACTGTTGGGCCTTTCGTTCCGAACACTTCAATACCGACTCGAGAAATTTGGCATTAAGAAGGCGTCTAAGGAATAACGGGGACTGGGGCGCGGCATTGTTTTTTTTCCCGTGCCCGGCTTACAGGTTTGTTGAACACCTGGTCGTGTTACGGTGGGTGATCCTCGAGAAGTGTGCTACTTGACTAGCAGGAACTTCCGCGCCGTTCCGTTTCCCACAGCAAGCCGCTCTTGACCCGCTGATGCCTGGGCCGACTCTTCGAGCAGCTGGGAAACGGAAAGTTTCACGACTTCATTTCTAGCTGAGGTGAGCGAATGATTGAGCCGCTCGGCGGCAAAATCGTCGTGAAACTCACGCACTGGACGCTCAGCGCCACACTCGTAGCATACTTGAACCAATCGCCTATCCGCTGACCGGTGCGGTATGCACCAGTAATGCTTTCCACTCAACCTGCAAAAAATTGACATCTCTGCTTCCTGTTTCTCGGGTCGATTACGGATGTGATCCGCTCGCGAAACCCTCTGGCGATCCTTGAGGCTCAAAAGGGGCCGAAGCGCCCGCAAGTATAAGCAATATTTCTAGGTAATTGCAAGACTTTTCTTAATGCTCCCAAGGAGGTCTTTCTTCAGGGATTCTGAGTTCGACTAGGTTGCAATATTTCACAGGCCCGCGAATAGTCGTCAGGAGTGTTGATGTTCTCGAAGAACAGCCTCGAGCCGTCAAGATTTCGCAGCTCGTCAAACGCAACCACCCGTGTCGGCACGCGCTCAAATAGTTTACTGATCTTTCTCTCGCCTTGGGCAATCAGGAGTCTCACGATCGGAAGGACCTTTGTACTGTAGATAGCGCAGAGAGGTTCGAGTTTTCCATCCGCACCAACCGGCACTGCCAAATTGTGGTCTTCCCCGATCGTAAGCAACAGTCTAAAGAGATCCGGCGTAACGAACGGTAAATGGCAGCCCCCGAGTATAACGCGCGACGTTACGGTGTTGGCGAGCGCAGTGCGAATCGCCTCGAGGGGACCGATGCCGGTTTGGCCGTCCGCGAAGACCGGAAAACCAAGTCGCTCGTACTCGGGACGGTTGGCGAGAAATTCAATTCTTTCTGTCACCGGTTCGAGCCCGGCGATCACGTGCCCGAACAATTGTCGCCCGCCTTGTTCAAGCCCATGCATTTCTGT
>CAZOOE010000280.1:0-8779 GCA_964581275.1 uncultured Clostridia bacterium | reverse complement strand
AATGACTTTCTTCTTGTTGGCAATCAGTCGGAATGGCTTGTCTTCACGATATTTTCTGCGCCTAAACCTTCAAACCGCATCCGCGTCCAGCGCGTCGCACGCGAGGTGGTAACCGCCTATGCCTTTGATCGCAACAATGTTTCCGACGCTCAACAGTTCGCGCACTTTCTCGATGACATTCTGATCCACCATCGGAACGCGGTTCGCGTCCGACAAGAGGCGCGGGCCACAACGATGACACGCTATCGGCTCGGCGTGAAACCGACGGTCAAGCGGGTTCTCGTACTCCGCACGACAATCGGAACACATCGTGAACTCGCGCATCGTAGTCTTGTCGCGATCGTAGGGAACACGTTCCACAATCGTGAATCGCGGACCACAGTTCGTGCAGTTGATGAACGGATACCTGTAGCGCCGGTTCGCCGGATCGAACAATTCTTTCAAGCAACCTTCGCAAGTAGCAATGTCAGCGGAAATCGGAACGAATAGTTGACCACTCGAATCGCTATCGACGATGCTGAAGGTGGTGTAGTTTGCCGGTGGGAGACCGTCGGTGCATTCAACGGCTTCGACAACCGAATAAGGCGGCGGATCCAGCGTGATGTCTTCCACGAACTGCTTAATCGAGGAAGCGTCTCCCTCAACATCTATGAGCACTCCCGTCGCGTTGTTCAACACCCGTCCCTTTAAGGCGTGTTGGCTGGCTCTCGAAAAAATGAATGGACGAAATCCTACTCCTTGAACTATCCCTCGCACCGATATCTGGGTACGCGAATCCATATTCAGTGAGCTGTCCCGGTCACAACGTCCCCGCATTGAGCGCCGACCCGTCAATAACGCTGCCTCGAGCTCTGCATAAGCTCGACTCCAGGCATTGAAGAAAGTCTTCCATCCCGGCTCCACACTTTGCCGAAACTTCATAGACCTGCATGCCTGGCCGAACGGACTGGATGCTGCCGCGCGCGCGAGCGAGATCGAACTCAACCGCTTGAGCCAGGTCGATCTTGGTAATAACCGCAACATCTGATGTATTGAAAATCGTCGGGTATTTGAGAGGCTTGTCTTCGCCCTCGGTCACAGACATCAGAACCAGTCGGAGGTTTTCGCCAAGATCGTAGCTGGAAGGGCAGACCAGGTTGCCAACATTTTCGATGAACAGAAAATCCAGCTCGTCAAGATTCCATCCCTCAAGCGAGCGGCCAATCATCGCAGCTTCAAGATGGCAGATTGTCCCGGTAGTAATCTGTCTGACCGGCGCCTGACTGCGGGCAAGCCGTGCCGCATCATTTTCCGTAGCTAGATCTCCCACCAAAGCTGCAACACGATGACGTTCGCCCACGAGCGAGAGTGTTCTTTCAAGCAACGCAGTCTTCCCGGACCCCGGGCTCGAAACCAGACTCACGACGTAAACTCCGGCTCGACGAAACCGCTCACGGAGATCGCGCGCAAGCAGATCATTGTGCTTTAAGATTTTTTGTCTGACTTCGACCAGACGAGGAGGCGTGCTCATCACTGTATCTCCAACGCCGCGACTTCAAGTTCCCTGCCCCGGATTAGGTCCGGCGTAGCGCTGCCGCACACCGAACAGCAGAGTCTTTGAATCGAGGCCAGAACGCGCTCGGCGCGACAGATTGGGCAATAGATCACCGTCGGAGTCTCCTCGATGACCAAACGCGCCCCCTCGATCGCCGTGCCTTCGCACGCAATGTCAAACGAAAAAAGCAGAGCCTCTTTGACGACCCCAGAGAGCTGTCCGAGCTTGAGATGTACGGCACTGACCTGAACGCCTCTGGAGCGAGCCTCCCGCTCCGCCATTTCAACTATGCTCATTGCGATCGATAACTCGTGCATCAGGCGTCCCAAACCACAAAAGCGTTTTACGAATTTGAATTACCACTAGCCTCATCCGCGAACTTGATTACCAACCAGGTCGAACGTAAACTTCAACTCGTCCTTGAGTTTTATCGCGCCCCCCGCGACCGAAGTCGGTTTGATTCTGAAGTCGGTCTGCCGCAGTGTGAACTCCCCTCTGGCGCGCAATGTGTCTTCGCACACGATGATGAGAACTTCGAGCGGCAGGTCACGAGTTACGCCGTGCAGCGAGAGCCGGCCCTCGATGGTAAGCCGATACTGGCCCTCAAAGATCTTGCTTCCAGCTATCTTCGCACCCTCAAACAGCACCTCGGGATGCTTCGCCGTCTCCAGCACTTCTTCATGCATGACCCGCTCGAGCTCACGACGATCCTTGTCATTCATTTCATCGGTTGTAGCTAACGATTGCGCCTTGATAGCTATGCGAAGCCACGACGATTCAAGCGCGTCAGGGTTGAATCCGGCCTCGCCGTTGAAATCGCGAATCGCTATCGTCGGATCGTGCCCCAGTGCTGAAAGCACGCCACGCGAAAACGCGCGGACGATGAAGCGGCTCCGCGTGGGATCCAGGCGATATCGAGCAACGCCGGCGGATTCAGCGCTCATAAATACCGCCGTCGTTGATGGCGCGTTCCACCATATGCTTTCGTACGATCTCGTTACGAGTGACTGATCGAAACAGGTTCCGGTCGATTCTGTTAGCTAACCTTCGGGTCGCAAGCTCGCAACGAGAATTCAGGGCGGACAAGCAAACTTCCGCCTTAAACCCGAGGTCTCACTCCGCGGCGACGCCGCCGCTCAACGGTTCGGCTTACATCGACCTGAGCTTCAGATATCTCTCGAGATCCGGCGCAGCTGCCTCTACCAAATCACCGATGCTCGCCTGTCCCAGGTACTTGCGAATGGCGGGGTGTGAGACGATGAAGCCGGCGCCGACGATTACCAGCGCGAGACCCCCAAACAAAAACAGCGTCTCTTTGTCGTACGAGTCATTGTTATTCATGCCAGATCTCCTCTCCAGACTGACTGCGGTTACATCGTAGTTATTCTTATGTACCGCGCAATGTCGCGAAAGTTCGCGACCACGCCCGCGGCAACCATTGCGAGCGCGGCGCCACCTATCATTTTCCAGATCTTACCGTTGGACTTCTTTCTTATTTCGAACAGTTTCATGTACACTCTCTAGTTCGTTGCTCGTCACACCGCCACACGTTGAGATTCCTCCAAGAGGAGCCTCGCAACTAGCGACTCAATTGTCGCGACCGCTGGATCGACCGCGGCCGCGACCGGTTCACTCAGTCCCATCAGTCCTTCCTCCGGGCCAAGCGTCGCCGGCTCGCACCCCACTAGCAAAATACGTTTTGGTGAGCCTCCCATCGATTTGACCATCGCGAGCACCTTCAATGGATTCATTCCGTGAGTTTCAACCGCCATCTGATCGACGCTCAGCCTCTCCTGCCGGTCCAGATCGGGTTCAATCGTGTAGATGGTCCCCGGCGCTCCGCCCCGCGGTGTGGCATCCACCAGGATGGTCACGTCCCGGTTGTCCATTAGCGCGTATGCCAGATCGAAGCCCCGTATTCCGAAGTCAACGGCCCTCACGCTCGGCGGAAGCGAGCGTTCCTTGAGCCGTCTTATGACTTCAACGCCGAACGCGTCATCTCCAAGAAAGATGTTGCCTATCCCTGCAATCAAGATCGTCGGTTGTGTCATCGAGATCGTCCTGGCATCACCCCTCTAGCAGTGGTTCTACCTCTGCAACCGAGAAGAAGAAGCGGTGTCCGGGCTGCCTCGCCAGCCCAAGGTCTTTGCCTGGATCGTCTTCGACCACCACGGCTAGATGGATGTTGTTCTCATAGTCTTCCTCGATCGATTCAATGGTCGCCGTCTTACCCGCAAGCGCGAGATCGAGAATGTCACCCCCTGTGTTTGGGCGTAGTCGCACTCTGTCACCCGGTTTCAAATCAACCCCGGAAATCTGAATTCGCTCGACCGGGATCTTCTCCTCCAGAAGCTGCCATTCCCATTCGTTCATTCGCCTGCACGCTCGCTGACAACCAGCGTTCATTCTGCATCCTTGCCAATCGGTCGCAAGCCACGCACTGCGCCATGAAGCTTCATAAGTTGCTCCACCGGCATCGTCTCAGTCCTCTCCAGAATCTGTCGCGCGCGTTCATCCAGTCCGCGCATCTCCCGCTTCTCCTCTTCGGTCAGCGTCATAATACGCAGAGTCAAAATTTCATCGATCTCCGTTGAATCAAACAGGTCACCTGCGCTTTCCGGCGCAACCTGCGGATAGTCGTAAAGAATGATTGGGGATGACAACACCAAATCGCGCTCGCCTTCCTCTCCTACCAGCACAGGATACGTACCGATGTTGCTGCAGCCAGCTGCCGCAGCTTGCAAGTTCTCTGGCGGATCAAGCAGCGAAACGAACTCGCCGGTGCGACTGGCAACGATGGTATGAGTCGAAACGAACGACCTGATTAACGCTTCGTCCCGATCTGCCAGAAGCTCACCGGCTATCGCAGTCACATTTGATATTCGGGCGGTAACCTTGAACAGTTGTTCACTGGCTCGTTCAGCCGAGATATCCAACACACCGTCGATAGATTGCTGTCTCCGAATGATCTCCCCACGGACCTTTCGGTTGGTGTCCCACACCAATTCCGTTTCACGAGTAGCTGGAAAGCTGAACTTGATCAGAGCGGGTCTCGTGCACAGTTCGATCAGGTCAATGCTGTTTGCAACGACCTCGCGCTCGACTGCTTCAAGCCAGCTTTGAAAGATCCTGCCTTCAACCTCGAATGATTCAACTACACGGAAGCGTGGATCGAGAATCGAGGATCTAGAATCGCGCACGCCGCTATCCTCATCTTTCGACCCTCCATCTTGGAAATCGGCCACATCGCGAGCCAACAAATGAAGAAACTTGACTCTTACGTCGATCGCGCACCGCCCGCGTCCCAACAGCAGACACTGGGTCTGCATCACGGATGCGTCGTTGCCTCCGCTTGCAATGCTGAAAGCCTCGGGATAGATTCCCCCAAAATTCCAGCGCTGCCGGTTCTTCACCGCGGAAGCACGATAGGGGTACAGCAAGTACCCTTCATAAAGCACGGCGTTGGCAATCTTGTTCACTAGCTCGAGATTCATTTCTTGTTGCCTTGGTCCCGCTTATCCAAAAGGCTTTCAATAGCTTGCTCCCACGTCGCAGCTCCAACTCGCACTTTGTGCTCGTTCAGTTTTTCGAACACGTCTTTTCGAAGACAGAGCCATGCACTGTTGGGATAGTAGACGTTCATCATGTCATTCCACACTCGCACCGGCAACCGGTAACTCGCTTCGCGATCCCAGGAGATTTGCGCCACCTGAAGCCCGCCGTCTTCAGATTCATAGAAGATGGTTCCGCTGAACAACAGGTTCAATGGAATCTCACCATATTCAAGTCCGGCGAAGTACTTGGTAGCGGCGACGTTGAAATCAAAGGTGCAAGGCACTGGCAGATCGACGACAGTGCTTTCGCGAAACGCGCCAACCCCGACGCTGGCGTGCGTCCATAGCATCGTTCGCAGCGTCTGCCCCCAGCGCTCCGGCTCGCCGAACAACTCAAAGAGCTTTTCCTGATCCCGCGGGCTGTAGTGCCGGCGAGTGACCTCAATCATCACTTGGCATCGCAGCGCGACTGACTGGATGCGCTCCTCAGCGGGTTGATTGGTAATTAGCAGCTTGAACAGGATCGTCGGCGAAGCCGCGAATTGAGCCGGCTCAGCGCTCTCGACTTGAAAACTCAAGTCAGGCACGAGAGCCCTCGCTGAACTCCGTCGAACGCTGTTTCAGGCTATCAAAAAAACCGGCAATTTCTTCCCAAACTTCTGTTCCCCCGGACAGCCCACGCCAGCGAGCGCGGATCAACCCGACGAGCTTGTAGCATTCGTCGATGGGAGCAAGGTAATACTCCGCGCTCGAACGGCCACGCATTCGATCGACCCGGCTCACCAGCAACGCTTCAACATCCGTCACCATCCTGCTCAAAATCGGATTTTCTTTCACTATCTCTTGCCACGCGTCGAGCGGAAGCAATGATTCCGTCGGGCCGGCGGGACTTGGATACAAAGCCACAACGCGTTGTTGCGGGGAGCTGTAAAAAAAAAACGCCATGTTAATTGGGATCATCAACGCATCCCATTGTGCATCGGTCAGACGAAAGTTCTGGAGTTGTAGAATCCGACGCGGGACTCTTCTGTACTTCAATCCGTCATCACCGCTGAAGAGAATCGAACAAGCATCACAGGTGCAAAGCAGCTTTCTGCTTGACGGCTCGACCAGATGCCGATGTTCAGCAGCTAACTCTGCCGCGCACAGCTCGCAGTGCTCTACCGGCCTGCGCTCACGAATGAAGCGCCGGAGAGTTGCAAAGCTGGTTGAGGCGTTGTTCATGTTAATCTGCCGCTTCCATTCGATGTACTCGTTTGTTACATCAACCGTCCGAGTTTTCGTTTCCACCTTCCGGTCGTAGCCCCCTAAAAGCGAGACACCAAGCAATCAACTGATAG
The DNA here is from genome assembly GCA_964581275.1 of uncultured Clostridia bacterium. Taxonomy (GTDB): domain Bacteria; phylum Acidobacteriota; class Blastocatellia; order UBA7656; family UBA7656; genus Onstottus_A. Next base: position 2,351 of record CAZOOE010000280.1, on the reverse strand, counting down.
GGGCAAGGTCCGTGCCTCTAAGATGGCAAAGCCACTCTAGCGACGCCCCGCTCGACGAGCAGTGGAAACGGCTCGAGAAAAATCTCGGGTCGATCGAGCCCTCGTCCAGCGCGCACGACGTCGTATCTCGAGCCGCAGGTTGGACAAACTAGCGCCGCCGTGTCCAGACGAGCGCCTTCCAGCCCCTGCGCGCAATGCTTGCACGTGTTGCTGTAAGCATAGAGATTCTCTTCAAACCGGCAGAACAACACAGGCCGCCCGCGAACTTCTATTGTCCGCGCGAATCCCCGATCGAGCGATTCAAGGCCGTTTACTTCTACCCATCCATCGCCGTTACCCGCAGTAGATTTGCCGTGCAGCTTAACGAGTCCCGCGGACGTTTGTTGCTCAACAACTCCTTCAACTTCAAGCGCACTCACGTCGGGAGCTGCTTCGTAGATCGCCTCCTCGATCGCCATCTTTAGCGTCATCGCTGAAGAAGCGCATCCGTGACAACTACCTTCCAGTCGCAATCGAACAACTCCTTCGTCGACGCCAAGAAGGTCGACATTGCCGCCGTGTGATTTCAGATAAGGTCGAACCTTGTCGAGGGCGTGAATAACTCTCGTTTCAAGATCGAGGGGATGAAGCCCGTACAGCAACAAAAGACTGGCAATTAGATTGTCGCCCGCCAGCTCATCGATCAGTTCAATGCCCGACGTTGTGGCATCGCTGATTATTTCCAGCATTCGCTCTATGCCGCTTCCGTGGAGCTCCATCAGCGATTGCACGAGCTCTCGAGCGCTCGATCGAGCATCCTCATCGCGCAGCAATTCGATCTTGCCGACCATCTCCTCGATTCGACGCATCTGCGCTTGAATATCCTTTTTGTCTCGAATCATGACAAACAGGGAGCGACGAGCGAAGACATGCACGTCTTAGCTCGCCACTCACTTTTTCGTTCTATCCCCTTTTCTAGCTTCCACTCAGACCGAACATCGGCGAGTGGCGAGTTTCGAGCACCTTGCCGTTGCCCAGATACATATGAACGCCACACGGCAAGCAGGGATCGAAGCTTCGCACGGCGCGCATGATGTCGATGCCTTTGAACTTGTCCGGTCCGTTCTCTTCGAAGATCGGGGTGTTCTGCACCGCGTCTTCATATGGACCCGGCGTTCCGTAGACGTCGCGCGGATTCGCGTTCCAGGGTGTCGGCGGGTAGGGATGATAATTTGCGATCTTTCCGCCTCGAATTACAACGTGATGCGACAAGACGCCGCGCACTGCCTCGTGGAAACCGCAGCCGATTGCCTCGTCCGGCACCTTGAAGTCGTTCCAGGTCTTAGTATGTCCGGCGTGCAACTCCGCCAGCGCTTGCTCAACAAAGTGTAACGCGCAGGCTGCGGAGTAAGCCTGGAAGTAAGTTCGCGCGCGATCCCGCTCGATTGCATTGCTCCATTTCGGGATCTTCCACTCGAACTCGACTTCACCCTTCGTCGCTGTTTTCGGCAGATAGATCTTGACGCTGTTTCCCGTAGCCTTGACGTAGCCGATGTCCACCTGCCCCGCCAACGCAGTGGCCCAGAACCTTGCAATCGGCCCGCCGCCGGTGTCCAACGCCAAATGATCGCCGGTGCGCTCGTCGTACCAGCGAGGCGACATAACCCAGGTGTACTTGTCGTTGAAGTCACGCTTTCGCGGACGCGGAACCGTCGTTTGATTCCACGGATGGCGTTGGTCGACGGGATTGCCAAGCGGATCCTTGTCGACAAAAGTCTCGGCGTTGTCCCAATCGTCGTAATACGAACTTCCGAGCAAGATTCGTATTCCGAGGTTTATCTTGACCAGATCAGTCGTGACCAACTCGCCGTCGACGACCACACCCGGGGTCACGAACATCGCTCGCCCCCAATCGGTCATGTTCTTATAGGTGTAGTCGCACTTGTCAGGGTTGTTGTAAGAGCCCCAGCAACCTAGCAGCACTCGGCGACGGCCCACTTCCTCATAGCCCGGCAACGCTTCGTAGAAGAAGTTGAATAGATCATCGTGCAGTGGAACGACGCGCTTCATGAACTCGCAGTACCTCATCAACCTCACCAGGTAATCAGTGAACAGCTGGATGGTGGGGGTCGTTCCGACGCCGCCGGGATACAGCGTCGACGGATGGACGTGCCTGCCTTCCATCAAACAGAACATCTCCCTTGTGTACCGACTCACCTGGAGCGTCTCGCGATAGAACTCGCCTGAGAAGGGGTTTAAAGCGGTCATGATGTCGGCGATAGTTTTGTAGCCGTGGTCGGCGGCATGAGGCGCTTCGGTTTTCTTGGCCTTCTCCCAGACGCTGGGGTTCGTCTCGCGCACCATCTGCTCGC
>CAZOOE010000279.1:0-8780 GCA_964581275.1 uncultured Clostridia bacterium | reverse complement strand
TTGACGGTTCCCGGGTCCATTACGCCTGGAGGCCTCCCCGGCGCGAAACCTTCCAGAAGATCGAACCCGCCAGATTCTTCTTTGACGTCAATCGTGTCTCCGTTGCCGCCGTTGGGAAGCGCGCAACCGTCGTCATAGACCGGCATCCCCGGCTTCATTCGCATCAAGAAGCCTTCCTTGCGGAACATGGACTTCTTCTCGGCTTCCTGTTGGTACTTCTCGATCTGTTCCTTTGTAAACTGCACCTGCTTGCCGTCCTTCGATGGAGGCGAAACAAACGCGATGATGTGGTGCACGATCTTGCGATTGCCTGGACGCGCTTCGGCCATCTGGACGTAGACGTCTTCCTTGAAGTTGGTCGGGACTTCGAAGTATTGATACTCGTCGGGTCCTGAAGCCTCAAGCGTGAACTCGTCAGGCATCTGCAACACGATATCCGGTTTGCCTATGATCCAACCTTCGGTAAACTTCGGCGCAGGAGGCAAGTCCTTCGGGTCACCTTCCTTTGCGCCCTGATCCACCCACGCAGAGATCGTCTCGATTTGAGCCTGGCTCAAGCGGCGATCGTTTGAGAACTCGCCATAATGCGAGTCAGCATGCCAGGGTGGCATCTGCTTTGTGGCGACCTTCTCTTTGATCGAGCGTGCCCACGGCCGTGCCTCCTTGTAGCTCAATAGCGACATCGGCGCGGCCTCCCCCGGACGGTGACATTCCGCGCAGTTCTTATAGAAGATCGGCGCAATATCGCGCGCGAAGGTGACTTCTTTTGCGTTACCGGAATTAGCGCTGCTGGAATTACCGAACGCAAGCGCAATTAGACAAAGTGCGACGAGAAGAGGGAGGGTGAGCTTCTTGGTCACGGGCCTGTCTCCTTTGACGTCTGACCGTCCGCTGCAGAATTAGGAATTTTGAGCGCTACTATCCTATTTTAAACAGGTTTTGATGTCAAGGAATTTTATGAACATCATTCAGATTTGTCGGTTGAAAGATGAGCCGGGGTTCAATTACGTAGTTGGTGCGTGGGAGTTGTGATGTTCCGCCCTCGATGTGATTAATGGGCACTTCGGATTTTGGCTTAGTCACCCGGGTCTTATTGGCGTTTGACGCCGGCACAGATTAGGTCTATCGCACTTATCAAGGCTCTGCCCACCGGTTCGAGTATCTCGGGCCCGGTCATTTCAGGACTATCGGCAGGCGTGTGATGAAAACGGTGTCCTGCCGCGATCCCAAAGGTCCGATAACCGGATCTCAGCGTGAGCTCAAATTCACCAACCGCGTGGCTCGTTGTTGGAACTAAGCCGGGCAGGCCGTCGAAACTAGTTTTCAGCACCGAAACAAGATCGGGACTAGTCATCAAGAGCCGTCTTGAATCAGGCTGGTCGAGCCGCTTTAAGCCGTTCGGTGTTTCTTCCCAGGAGTATGTCGCAATACCCGCTCCAAGGTGAATCCAGCACAACACCCGATTCGGGGCCGGAGCCAGCTCCTTTAGAAAAGCGCTCATGCCCAGCCCGCCAAGCTCGTGCCCTGACGTCGAAACAAACAGGAAGCTCGCACCAGACGGTCGTCGACTCGCCCACCGAGCGAGTCCGAGAAACAGCGCGACGCCCGGTCCTCGCTCGCCTGCGCAGCGAAACCAACCGCTCTGCGGGGTCGATACAACGATCAAGTCTTTTCCGCGATCGACGCTTGCGATGACGTTCTTCGCTTTCGCGTCCCGCCTGTCGTCGCCATCGAGCAGCAGCGATGTTTTGGCTCCCGATTTTGCTGCCGCAATGAGCATGGGTTCGTCACGAGGGCCGACAAGGACCACGGGAATCGGCCAGGGTTCTGCGCCAGCCAACGTGTTTGCCGCAACGATCTCCTTGGTCGCTCCTTCGGTTACCGCGACAACGGCTGAGGCTCCGGACCTGCCCGCCGCAAGAATAATCTCAGATCGGATCGAATCGCTGGCTGCAATTGTTCCTGCTTCGGCCGGAAACTTTGCAAGCACGAGCTTGCCCCGCAGACCCGGCACGCCGCTGTTTTCGAAGAGAGACAGCGTTCCGTTTATCGGATCAGGACCGGTCGAACGTGGAAACCATAGTGGGACAACCCGGACCGGCTTGTCGCCGATCGTCAGTCGTGTCTGTCGAATAAAGAATTGGCGAAGCGAGAATGACTGAAGCGTGGCTTTGAGCCCGGCCGCTCGAAGTTGCTCCATCAGCCATTGCGACGTTCTGAGATCGGCCTCAGTTGCTGTGCGATGTTCGCCGAGGTTGTAGTATGCGATAACGTCCTCGTACAGCTGTGCTCCTGAAGGCGGCCGGGCGTCAGCCGACCGAAGCGCAATAGCGGCATGGCGCCGCTGCCGCTTGCGATGAGCCGAACCATGTGCGCTTTCTCCAAGCAATACCGCGCCGGCAAAACTGCAGGCGCCACATACCAACTGACGTCGTGTGAGTTTCATCGCGTTTGAGTCCTGGAGCGCAGGCAATCCCTGCCTGCTTCGAGTTGCACAGACAGGCATGCAGGATTGCCTGCGCTTCCAGGATCGTTCACTGCCGCTTGAGCTTGCTCGTATCAACCGTCACCGGCAGTGGGTTGCCATCCATACGCAGCTTATACAACAGGTCACCTTCGACCGCTTTCTTCGCGGCCTCGATGTCGATCCCGAATAGGCGAGCCGCGTTGTGACACAGAATCCTTTGCTTCACCTCAGGAGTGAGTTGCGGATACTTGTGCTTCTCGATCAGCTCGTCGGGAATCGTGAATGCCTGGAAGCCTTGAATGGCCCAGTGAGGCGCGCCGAAGATCGGACTATCGGTACCCCACAGGATGTGATCCGCGCCAAGGCCGTCAAGGAGCCTACCCAACAGGTGCGCGAATCTCTGGGGGTCCTGCACCATCACCTGTGCAAGCGCGCCAAGCTCCGCGTACACATTCTTCACCTTCGCCTTCTTCGCCTGCTCGGCAAGCTCAGCATCGTATGGATAGGCGCTGTGAAACGCGATGAAGTTCAAATCAGGGAAATCGGCGGCTGCGCGAGTCATATCGATCGGGTGACAATACTGTTCGATGAACGCGCCCGGAATGCCCTTGTGGACGCAGACGTTTTTCACGCCGTGCCTGCGGAGCACTTCGTACAGCGGATAAGTATTCTTCTCGTCATCCATATGCCAGCCGCGCGCGTCCATCCCGGGCGGATACAGCTTCAGTCCGTCGATCTTCAATGTCTCGCATTGATAGATCAACGATTCGACCGCCGATCGTCCGTCAGGAGGATCAACGCAACCGAGCACACGCACCCGCGCAGGAGCCATCGAGCGGATCATCGCGGCTTCGCGAGGCGGGAACAGGTCAACTCCGTCGTAGGCCGCCTTCATTCCAAAGCTATTCAGAAATGCGATGTCGGTCTCGCTCTTGAGGAAGAGTTCGTCAAAAAAGGTTACTCTGCCCATATCGGCGATCGGCACCTGGTGCCCGAGGACCGTGGATCGATAGCCGGCGAGTCCTTTCAAAAACGCTTCCCCCGCCGGGTTCATCCTGGACACTCCGCCCGCGCGCCACCAGACGTGAGTTTGCAGATCGATCAGCAAGGGCGGACTAACCGATGCATCGCGATCGGCTAAACGCTCGACGGTCTTTGGATCGAGAAAGTTCTCATCCGGAAGGGTTCGCGCAACGGAGTTCCGTTTGAGTAAGGTAAGCCCGGCAGCGCCGGCGGCAGTCAGCTTCAACATCTGGCGTCGCGACACGCCGGTCGGTTCTTTTGAGTTTGACATTAAGCCTCCTGGGAAGAGTTTGTTTCTTCGGCGGAGAAGTTATCACAAGATGACTGGTGTGGTAAGGAGGATGCAACTGTGCGACCTTTGCGAGTTTGCGTCTTTGCGACTTCGCGTCATAGGCGCTCGGATTACGCGAAGTCGCAAATACGCGAAGTCGCAAAGACGCGAAGTCGTTTCACCTTTCAGGCGTCTTGACGATCTGACCGGCCTTCATAATGAACGCCACATTCATGAAGCGCGAGAGATCCTGAAGCGCGTCTCCTTTTACCGCAACGATGTCGGCGAATTTTCCCGGAGCGAGCGAGCCCACACGATCTTCCCATCCGATGTTACGGGCCGCCTTGATCGTCGCCGATTGAATAGCGCCGATCGGCGTCATGCCGTACCTGACCATGTAGGGCAACTGGCGGGCGTTGTCTCCGTGCGGATACACCGCAGCATCTGTCCCATATGCCATGTTGACTCCGGCAGCGACTGCTTTTCTAAATCCCGCTCGTTGCGACTCGGTAGTCTCCTCGTTCTTGCGGATGAATTCGTCTGGGTAACCAAGGCGTTTGTAGTTTTCCGAGATGTAGTCGCCGTTGTAGATGTCCGCGACCAGAAAGGTGCCGCGCTCCTTCATCAGTCGTATGCCCTCGTCGTCGATCAATGATCCATGCTCGATCGATTGAACGCCAGCGCGGACAGCGTTCTTGATCCCTTCCGCTCCGTGCGCGTGCGCGGTGACCCGTGCGCCGTACTTTTGGGCTTCTTCGACCGCCGCCCGAATCTCATCTTCGCTGAACTCCGACACGCCGGGTCTGGTTCCGCGAGTGAGGACCGCGCCGGTTGCGATTATCTTTATGAAGTCGGCGCCGCGATGAAGTATCTCGCGCACCCGCTGCCTTACCTCAGCAGCTGAATTGGCGACGCCCGCTCGAAGATCGAGTGGGAGCACAATGTCGGGACTCAGACCGGTTATATCCCCGCCCCCGGAGCTGACTGTGATGTAAGCTCCGGCTACCGCCATTCGAGGCCCGAGCACCGTGCCGTCATTGATCGCATCACGTAGGGCTATGTCGACAAACGCGCGATAGGTACCGACATCGCGCACGGTGGTGAACCCCGCAAGCAGAGTTTTCTTAGCGTTTCTCGCGCCGTTGAAAGCCATTTGAGCGGGCGACTGTTCCAAGGGCGCGCCCGGTCCTGAAGACTGAGGCATGTCGATCAAGTGAGTATGGCAGTCGATCAGGCCCGGAAGGACCGTATATTCGGAAAGATCGATTACACGGGCGCCTGAAGGAATACCCGAGACCCGGTGCGATTCGATTTTCTCGATCTTGTCGCCGCGCACATAGATCACCTTATCGTGAACAACGTCACCCTTATCGACATCGATCAGCCGGCCCGCGCGAATGACAGTCAGTTCCTGCGCGCAAACCGGCAGGGTCAGCAGGAGGACCAGCGCCGAGTGCCAGAAAGACAGCGCCGGCAATCCGTAACGCCCAAGCCTGGAAGACAGAAATGAGCATAACGCTCGAAATGGTGAGACTCTGTAACTCTGTGTGTTCGTGGCGACCTCCTTCTAACTGACAGCCTTGAGGATCTCCCCGATGTTCTTCAGACATTGCCCGGTCTGCTCCTCGATTGGCCCGGTGAGCCTCGACCCGCTGTACGGATCGATCGGAAGCTGGCCCGCCACGAAGACGAGCCCGTTGTAGGCCACCGCTTGAGAATAGTGGCCACCCGGCGTGGGCGCGTTCGAAGTCGAAATTGGTTTTATGTCCATTGCTTGTGTCCTCCACCTCGATACTCTCAAACCTTGCGACTCTTCCATGTCCCTCTCCGAAAGACCAGCACCGAGACCACCGCCAGAAATGACTCGGCTATCGTGATCGCCGCGAACACGCCCTTTGCGCCAAACCCAAGCGGAATCGCAAGGCTATACGCCAACGGGATCTGAAACAGCCAGTAACAACACAGATTTATAACCGTTGGGGTGTTGGTGTCTCCCGCCCCGTTGAACGATTGCACCATCACCATTCCGTAAGCGTAGAAGATGTACCCGTAGCTGATAAAACGCAACGCCGCAATGCCGTAGGGCACCACCGCGGGGTCGGTGGTGAATATTCCGATCAGCCGCTCAGCAAATGTTACAAACGTGATAGCTACCAGGCCAAGAAAACACATGTTTGCGAAGCCGGTCACCCACACCGAGCGTTCAGCCCGCGCCGGCTTCCCTGCCCCGAGGTTCTGGCCCACCAGCGTCGCTGCCGCGTTACTCATCCCCCACGATGGCAGGATCGCAAAGATAATGATTCGCAGAGCAACCGTATAGCCTGCGAGCGCGGCGTCACCGAATACCGCTACTATCCGCACCAGTCCGAGCCAGCTCGCGGTGGCTACCAGGAACTGGAACATGCCGCCGAGCGAGATGCGCACCAGTCGCGTCATCACTGCGATATTGAGCTTTGCTCGGTGCCAGTCAACCTTGACCCGACCTCGTCCACTGAACAAAAACCAAAGCTGAAACGCTACCCCCGTACCGCGCCCGATCGTCGTTGCGATGGACGATCCGGTCACACCGAGTCTCGGAAACGGACCGAGCCCGAAGATCAGGCAAGGGTCGAGAACGATGTTGATAACGTTTGCGATCCACAGCACTCGCATCGCGATCGAAGCATCGCCCGCCCCGCGGAACACGGCGTTGATCAAGAACAACTGCATGATCACCACGTTTCCCCCGAGTATCACACGGGCGTAACCGGTGCCGCTTGCGATTACCCCTTCCGACGCGCCCATCAGCTTGAACATCTCGGGCGCAAAAGCGATCGCGACGATAGCGACGGGAATGGATACTACAACTCCGAGAATGATCGATTGAACCGCGGCGATCGCCGCTCCGTAGTGCTCCTTCTCGCCGATACGCCGCGCGACGGTCGCGGTGGTAGCCATGCTTAGCCCCATCGCCACCGCGAATACCATCGTCAACAGCGACTCGGTTATGCCGACAGTTGCGGTAGCCTCTTTCCCAAGATGCGCAACCCAAAAAACGTTGATGATTCCGAACAGCGACTCCATCATCATCTCGAGCACCATCGGCACCGCCAATAGAAAGATCGCCTTTCCGATGGAGCCCTCGGTAAAGTCCCGCTGCGAACCGACCACTGCCTCGCGTAGAAAGCCAGCCCCCCGCCTGAATCGTGAAACAGCTCGCGGCTGTTCGTATGCGGATGCGGATAATTGTTCTTGCATGCGATGACCCTGTTTAACGGTTGAGAGCAATAATTGAGAACGATCGACGCTTCTGCCAGGTTCAGCGCCGGTTCAGCGCTGGGCTACGTCGTTCCTTTCGCCGCCGCACCTACGGTTCTTGGCGCAAGGCGTCGGGAAGGTCCAGGTTGGAATCAAAAGATTTTCATACTGGAAATCAAATATCATTCAAAGCCGCGTGTCGTCAAATAGAATTGGCGTTGGGAGATACCGCACGACTTGATTCTTCAAACTGACCGGTAGGAGCTCTCCGTTGTTGGCCCAACCTCCATCGGCGGGCGTGCTCGGATCTTGTCATCACCCCGATCAAGCCATCTTTGTAGCATCAACCACGCAGCGCCCGGCACCATAAACGCCAGTCCCATGGCGGTCGCCATGCGTCGCGCCCCCAGCCCCGGGTGGTCAACTCCCCAGCCGGTCACATAAGTAGAAACCGACATCGTGAGAGTCAGCAGCGCCATTTCGAGCGCGAATACGCGTCCAAGGAATCGGTCCGGCACGCTCATCTGCAACAGGGTGGTCGAGAAGACCCACTGAATGCTGCCGCCCGAGTGCGCTCCTATCACACAGATCAAAGCCACCGCCAACACCGGCGAATGCGCGATCAACAAATAAAACGCCGCTGATACAAAGAAGGCAATTGAGATCGCCTGGCGCATGGTTCGAGGTGCGCCGCTGGTGATCATGCCGGCAATAATCGGCCCGATCAATGCGCCCAATCCGCGTGCGGCGTACAATAACCCGATCGAAGCAGCGCCGTCGCGACCGAGCGGGAATATCTGCTTGCCGTAGACGGTAAGCAGCAACAACACCCCGCCGCCCACGCCCCAGCCGCTCTTCACCAGTAAAAGCGCCATCACTCGGGGATTCGATCTCAGGTATCGGGCGCCTTCTATTAAGTCGGTCACGCCGGTGGCGCTTGCCAGTGACAAATGCCGCGGTCGCTCCGGCTTCGCGGTTGAAGACCGGAGACGGACGCGGGCAATATAACCTGCCGAGACAAAGAACGACATCGAGTCAATGATGAACGCGGTGTCGCGGCCGAACGCGTCAGTCACCAGCCCGCCAAGCCCCGCACCCAACGCAAGTGTTATTGACCACGATGCGCTCGATAAAGCGTTGGCGGAGATCAACTCCTCTCGCGACACGATGTTTGGGATGGCCGCGGACTTGGCTAGATCAAAAAAGGTCGATACTACTACTTCCAACGCGGCAAGCGCGTAGACAATCCAGACCTGATCGGGTCGTTGCACCAATAGGAAGCCCAACACCAAAATGCCGCGGACGATGTCTGCGACTATCATTACGGTCTTGCGATTGAAGCGATCGGCGACCACCCCTGCGAGTGGGCCGACAAAGAAGGAAGGCAGCAGCTTGATGATGAGGATGTAGCCAACAGCTTCGCCCGACCCAGTCAGCGAGAGCAGGAGAGTAAACAGTGCGACCGAGTTGAACCAGTCCCCGGTTTGAGAGACGAGCTGTCCAACGAACAGTCGGCGAAAGTCGTGATTGCTACGAAGGAGCTGGATGTAGCCCACGGCTCGCCCCGACCCGTTCTCACTCATTCGAGCATTGTAATGAGGAGTGGAGAGGCTTTCAACGAAAACGAGCTCTGACTTCACCAAAGAACGTAGATAGTTCTGTGCTATTCACATCTTAGCGCGATCATCGGATCAACTTTAGTTGCGCGGCGGGCTGGCACCAAACAGGCTACCAGAGCCACTCCCATCAATACAAGGCTCGACATAGCAAAAGTGAGAGAGT
>CAZOOE010000278.1:3686-8800 GCA_964581275.1 uncultured Clostridia bacterium | reverse complement strand
CGTTCATCCGGGGCGTTGCCTGAATGTCTTCCTTGACGTCGCCACGCCTGACCGTCAGAGTCAAAGGCTTGTCAACACTCTTGCGAATCGCGCTGATGATTTCTATCTGCCCGTACTCACTCTGCTCGACGCGCGTACCGTTGACCGCGATTATGTTGTCGCCCGGCTTTAGCCCAGCCGCGTCAGCGGGTTCGCCCGGTGCTATATCTTTAACTGTGATTCGCTCGTCGTTCGCCTTTAGCCCGGAGTATCCGATCTTCTCCTGATCGAACGCATGTGAACTCACGTGCAAGTTTATCTGTTTAGTCTCGCCGTCGCGCTGTACAGCTAGAAGCAGGTCTTGATCAGGGTTCACAGCGATAGTGTCTTCTAGGTCTCTCCACGTAGGGTTGGTGGTGCCATCGATCCTGAGAATCAGGTCACCCGGTTGGAGACCGGCTCGCTCGGCGGGCGAGTTCGGCTCCACGGTTCTTACCAGCGCTAGTTTGTCGAGGTAAGCGGGCACCTGGTGGTGAAACATCGCAATCGCCGCCGGTATTGCCAGCGCGGTCAAGATGTTCATCGTCGGGCCGGCGACCGCGACACAGAGCCGTTGCCACTTGGGCTTGGACACGAATTCGTAAGGCTCTCCGGTATGCTGTTCATCCAAGTTCTCGCCGGCCATTTTTACATAGCCGCCCAAAGGGATCAGGCTCACACGATAGTCGGTGTCGCCCTTCTTAACACCCCAAAGCCTCTTGCCAAATCCAACGCTGAATACTTCGACTCGAACCCCGAAGAATTTCGCGACGATGAAATGACCGAACTCGTGAATCACGATCATTGCGCCGAGCACGACCACGAATACCACTATCATCTGTAAATAGAATGCCACAACCCTCTCCTTCTACCAGTCTTCTTCGCCAGCTACCAGTCTTCTTCGCCAGCGATTTGCGCTGTCAACTCATGATGCGGTCATCGGATCACAACCTTCTGCAAGTCTAACTTAGCGACCGCGGAGTGTCTACAGAAGGCAGAAGGCGGAAGGCAGAAGGCGGAAGCGGAAGGCAGAAGGCAGAAGGCGGAAGCGGAAGCGGAAGGCAGAAGGCGGAAGGCGGAAGGCAGAAAACGGAAAGCGAAGGCAGTCAATCGAAATGCAAAGAAAGACTGTAAGCCGTCGTTCTGTTTTTGCCCTTCTGCTTTCCGCCTTCCGCCTTCTGCTTTCCGCCTTCCGCTTTCCGCCTTCCGCCTTCCGCCTTCCGCCTACTGAGTTCCGGCCCTCTGCCTATCGGGGCCTCCGGTCAACTGGGATGCGTGTGAGCGCGCCCATCGGTCGGCTTCGAGCACCGCCTCGATACTGGAACAAGCTTGAGTCTTGTGCGCTTCCATCGTCTCCTCAATCACGCGGGGAATGTCCATGAACTTAGTTCGTCGATTGAGAAACGACGCGACCGCTATCTCGTTGGCGGCGCTCAATGCGGCCGGCATCGTTCCACCCTCTCGCATCGCATCGTAGGCAAGTCTGAGACACGGGAATCGCTTCAGGTCCGGATCGAAGAACTCCAGGCGCGCGAGCTTGTCTAAACCAAGCGCCGGAAGCTCGGTCGGGAGCCGGTGCGGATATGTCAACGCATACTGAATCATCAGTCGCATATCCGTTATTCCCAGCTGAGCGATTATCGAGCCGTCGACCATCTCGATCATAGAATGAACGATCGACTGAGGGTGCACCGCCACCGAGATTCGATCAGCGCTGAAGCCAAACAGCCAGCCGGCTTCGATAACCTCGAGACCCTTGTTCATCAGGGTGGCGGAGTCAATCGTGATCTTCGAACCCATCTGCCAGGTCGGATGAGCCAGCGCCTCCTCGACGGTCGCTTCGCTCATTCGCTCCAGTGGCGTCTGCCGAAATGGTCCACCCGACGCTGTCAGGATTAGTCGCTTGACCTCGCGAACTTGCTCGCCCCGCATGCATTGATGAAGCGCATTGTGCTCGCTATCGACCGGAAGCAGCTCAGCGCCCGACTCGCTGGCTGCGCGGGTCATCAGTTCACCAGCCATCACGAGGGTCTCTTTGTTCGCCAGACAAACTCGGCGGCCCATCGCAAGAGCACGGTAGGTGGGCAAGAATCCAACGGCTCCAACCGTTGCTGATACAACGGTGTCTACCCCATCCAGGCAGGCGACTGCTACAAGACCTTCGTTCCCGAAAGCAATCTCGGGAACCCCATCCACCCCCACCGCTCGCAGTTTATCTCTTAGCCTCGGGATGCTCTGTTCATCGGCCAACGAGATGAGGCGTGGCCGGTAGCGCGCCACTTGTCTCGCAAGTCCCTCGAGGTCGCTGCCCGCGGCTAGACCAGCCACCACGAACTTGTCCGGGAACGAATCAATAACCGAAAGTGTGCTCAGTCCGATCGAGCCGGTTGATCCGAGGATGCTGATGCTTGTCATGGGTTTAGATGAGTCGAGCCGCATTCTAACACGGGTTCTCCGGAGTTATCAAAGAATCCACTTTTGGGACGAAGGAGAGGCCGCGGGCTTGGTTCGCACTAGCGGCAAGTTCCTATCACGCCGGACGACACCAACGGATGCTATAATCTGGCTTTGAACTGACGGGTCTCACATGCGGCTGATAATCGTAAAACTCGGCTCAATTGGCGACGTCGTGCATGCGCTGCCCGCGGTCGCATTGCTGAGGCGCGCGTTGCCTGATGCGCGCATCACCTGGATCGTCGAGCGGCGTGCCAGCGCCATCCTCAAGGATTCCCCGGTGATTGATCAGCTGGTCGAGCTTGACAGTCGAGAGTGGAGGAGAGGCTTTCTGACTCGCTCGATAATCGGCGACGTTCGCACTCAACTCGGTCAACTGCGTCGTGAGCCTAATCTGAACGGTGCTGCGCACACCGACATCGCGATAGACTTTCAAGGGTTAATAAAGTCCGGGCTGGTTGCATTCGCATCAAGTGCTAAAAGGCGCATAGGATTCGAGACAAACGACCTCCGGGAAAAAGCGAGTAGGATGTTACTGACCGAGCAAGTAGAAACATCACGGTTCCCACACGTCATCCAAAAGAACCTCGCACTTGCCCAGGCGGCTATTGCGCGTTCGGCGAATAACCCAAGCGATAAGGAACCCCTCTGGAGCCACGATTACGAGTTCCCAATAGCCGTCTCGCCCGACGACGAACGATTTGTCGAGCGGGCAATCAACCAACCGAGCCCGTTCGCGATAGTCAATCCCGGCGGAGCGTGGTCTACCAAGCTCTGGCCCTCGCAAAGATACGCTGAGCTAGCTGATTGGCTATGTAGCAATTGCGGCTTGACCTCTTTTGTAACGTATGGCCCTGGAGAGGAAGCCCTCGCGCGAGCTGTGGCTTCGACCGCACGATCAGGCGCGGTTCGCCCGCTTGCCTCGACGCTGAAACAGTTTGTAGCCCTCTCGAGACGGGCTGCATTGTTCGTTGGCGGCGACACCGGTCCGCTTCATTTGGCAGCCGCAAGCCGCGCTCCGATCGTTGGGCTCTATGGACCAACGTCTCCGGAACGCAATGGTCCGTTCGATCCACGAGACATAACTGTGGGGCGGGACCTCTGGTGCCGATCGGATTGTCACCGGCGTACCTGCTGGCACTGGGAATGTATGGATATTCCGCTATACGAGGTAAAACAGGCGGTCTTGAGGCGGTTAGAGAACAGAAAAGAGAGAGATCGGATTGACGTTTAAACAACTTGTTCAACGTATTAGAGTACCTGCGGGCTTCGTGCTCGCACCGATGCTGTTTATTTCGGCGCGCCCAACCCTTGCGTCTCTTGCATCGGGCGCTTTTGTCGCGATCGTTGGTCTTGCAATTCGCGCGTGGGCATCAGGTCATTTGAAGAAGAATCAAGAGCTGACGACATCGGGACCTTACGCGCACACTCGCAATCCGCTATACCTTGGCACGTTCCTTTTGGGAGCGGGTGTAGCAGTCGGAGGAGGAGCCCCGTGGTTTGTCGCGTTATTTGCGGCGTTCTACCTGATGATTTACGTGCCGGTTATGTTTGCTGAAGCGGAGACGATGCGCGGATTGTTCTCGGAAGAGTACGAGAGGTACAGCAGGCATGTGCCGTTATTTGTTCCGCGTTTTACGCCGTACCGAGCAGCTTCAATGACAACAGATGGAGCGATTTCAAACCGCTCTCAGGGTGGCCCCCAACGGCAGTTCGATGTGGCGCTATACCTTAAGCATCGAGAGTATCGTGCCGTGTTAGGGTTTATTGTCGCTTATGGGTTGCTGGCCGCGAAGCTCGCGCTAGCGATCGTCTAGCGACGCTCGCAGAGCGCCCTACGTCTTTCGTATGATGAACAATATGTTGCACAAGTCGGCGGTTGCGGCATCCTCACTTCTGTTGGTGTTGGGATTCGCTGCCGCGCAAGTCTCGCCTGAAAAGGTCGCCTCTAGTCCACCGAAGCTGACTGTGTCGCTACCCTTCAAGCTCGGTGAAACGCTGGCTTATGAGGTGAGTTTTTCGAGGCTCATCTTCTCAGGTGTCATCGGCGAGCTGAAGCTCACGGTCGCCCGACCATTGGATTCACCAGAGCCCGAGATGATCGAGCTGAAAGCAGACGCAGTTTCAAAGGGGTTTTTCCCGGCGTTGTTCGGGATCAAGATAAAGGACCGCTACATCTCATTGGTCGACCAGCGCGACTTCTGCGTGCATTCATCTACCAAGCTTCTAGAGGAAGGCAAGGAACGCCGCGAGCAAAAGTCGGTCGTCAATCGTGACGCCGCACTGGTCAACTACACCGACCGAGACCTGACAAAAGCCAAGGGTACGCTAAAGGTCAGGTAAAATCCATCGCCAACATGGATTCAAGACTTGCTGTCAGCCATCTATTTTGTGCGAACCCGGCCGCTGAAAGAGGGTGACGTAATTCCGGTGCCGATAAGCGATGGCGGGGAGGTCTATAACATTGAAGTCATCGCGGGCAAGCTAGAGGAAGTCAAAACCAGCGCTGGGAAGTTCAAATCGATTCAGTTGAACGCGAAGGTGTTCGACGGACGGTACATCAGACGCAGTGGCGAGATGCTGGTGTGGGTAACAGACGATCCAGCAAGAATCCCGGTTCGCGCGAGGATCAAGACTTCCGG
>CAZOOE010000278.1:0-3676 GCA_964581275.1 uncultured Clostridia bacterium | reverse complement strand
CCCCGTTGGGTGGATGTTCAAGAATTCCAGCTCAACGTGTACTGTGTACTTAAAGCGGATGGCAAAAATGTAACGATGAATTGCTGGGCTATTCTCACGCTTGCGGGATCTTCTCAACGAATTGTGTTGGTGATTTTCACTCCTGCCGAGTCTGTTGAACCGGCTTCGCCGCGGTGGTTTCTACCTTGGGACCGTGCTTTCAAGCGCCAGCTCAACCTTGCAATTGGCTGAATCGTAGGCGTACAAAAAGCCGTTCGGGTCCACTGGTACCAAGTCATCGTTGAGCGTCAGGTTGATCGAACGAAGCGTTGATGAAAGTACGCGAAGATCCGATGGGCACACTCCAATCTGTTCCCTATACCGCGCAAGCATCGAGTTGATGGCGTCCATCTCATCGAGCGAGCGGAGCTGTTTCAATCGCTCAGTAGCTTGCCCGCGAACGTTGTCATCGTCGCTCGTCAGGTAGGTTGAGTATACGGCGCGCGCGGCTTCGCGGCTTCCGCCTTTGATCTTCATCAGTCCTGCAAGGTCGCGCATCCACCAGGGCGATCCAAGTACGTCACTACCTTTTTCATACCACACCGCCGATTTTGCATAAGTGTCAGCTTGATCCTGTCCGGCGGAGGCATTGCCGGCTTGCCAGTAGATGTATCCAAGATCCTGGTACAGTCGCCATTCGTTCGGGTTTTCGCTGATGCCCTTCTCGACCAGCGCTATCGCGGCGGGCATGTCGCGTTCCGGAAGAAAGATAGCCCCGAAGCGGTAAGCCGGGACGTGCTGCGGATCAAGCGTTACCACTATATTGAGCAGCGGAGCGAGCAAGTCCATGCGAAGGTCCTTTGTGGCGGCCGACGAGAGGGGCTTGCCGCTGTCGATCAGCTTGCGGCCAAAGTACTGCACGGTCCGAATCCAATAGATGTCCGCCGCTAGCGCATCCAACCCGAAGCTCATCTTCTTTATCGTCTTGCCTGAAGAAAGGTAAAGCGCCTCCTCGCTGACAATGGGACGAGCGAGAGTGTTATCGATCAATCGTTGCATCGGGTAAAGCAAGCCAACGCCAACGACGAGAATTGCGGCCGGAAGAAAGCGTCGGATGGGGCTCACTTGAAATTCCTCTTTTGGAAGATCAGCACCGCGCCGGACAACAGGATTCCAACGTACACGATCGCATATACCGTCGCCGAAACCGCCAGTGACCGCGGCACCACTCGCCCGTGCGAAGCTTCAGCTATGAAACCGAAGTTGGAAAGATTCGGTAGCAAATAATACAAAATCGTTAGCACCAGTCGCGTCATTGTGGATTCAGACAACGATGCCATCACCAGCAAGTCCTTACTAAATTGCCCGATCAAATAAACCGCGAATGAGAAGAGCGCCGCGAGCATCGGCGTAGTGAAGCTGGAAAACATTAGGGCAACCGCAACTAACAGGACAAGCTCCAGATATATCAGAAAGGACGCAGCGAGCACCGCGATCTGAATCGCGACAAACTTTCCGTTGACATACAGCAGTGCCAGTTCGGTGGCCAGCACCATTACTGCCAAGTTCACCAGGAGCGTCAGACACAATCCGCTGTACTTGCCAATAATGAACTCGTACCGATGCACCGGCTTCGACAGCAAACTGTAAATCGTGCGCTTGTCGATTTCTTTGTAGACCAGGCCGACGCCGATGAATATCGCGATCAAAGCCCCAAATACCAGCATCGCGCTCAAGCCAAGCGCTGCGGTGAATTGGCTCTCCATGTCCAGCGATAGATCACTGACAAACGCAGACGCTGCGACAAGGATCAATACAAAGAGGATGAGGTTGTAGAGCACGCGATCGCGGATGGACTCGCGAAAGGTGTTAACCGCTATGGCCCGAATCTTACGAGCGCCGCTTGATTTAACGCTCACCGGCGGCGCCACCGCTTCCACGACTTTGATTTCACTCATAGCCATCGGGTGGTCCTCCGACCCTGAGAGCGCTGGTATCCGTGCCTGCAGTTGCGCAGAAAGTTGCAGGCAGGGATGCCGGCGCTCCCAGGTCCAACCGTTAAGGACGGCGGACGCGGTCTAAACTCTCGGCAATCTTGTCCGCGAGTTCCTGCGATTTGGCGAGTCCTTGTCCGCGCTCAAACGCTCGCGCCGCATCATCGACTCGGCCCATCCGTTCGTACGCCAATCCGAGTTCGTATAACGCACCTGCATCGCTGGGGGCCATCTCAACCACGCGCTCGAGCTCACGCGTTGCGTCACTGTAGCGCCCTTCCCGCGCGTAGCACAAACCGAGGTTGAATCTTGATGCCGACGCTTCCGGCCTCAGTCGAAGCGCCGCCGCGAAGTTTGTTTCAGCTAACGCGTAGTCAGTGTTCTTGAAGTACACCGCGCCAAGATCATTGTACGCTTCGAACATCTCGGGATCGATCTCGATAGCGCGCTTGAAACTCTTCACCGCGCTTGCCGTTTCCGCTTTACCATCGTAGCTGCGGCCCAACGCAGCGAATACACTCGGTTCGTCATCCTTCAGGGCAACTGCCTGTTCGAGCGAGGCGTTAGCCTCGTCAAAGCGTTTCGCGTCCAGCAGCGCAAGTCCCGCGTTGTAGTGCGCAGCCCAGTATGCCGGCCGGACTCGCGCAACGTTGGACCACAGCGAATGCAAATCGGCCCAGGGTCTGTTCTCGCGGGCAGTGGCCGCCGCCAGCACAAGCGTCATCACAAAAAACGCCGTCACCGCAAATGTGGGTCGACTCAACCATGCCATCTGTGTCCCGCTCACTTTCGATTCGAATGCGCCCGCTCTGAAAACTCCTAGAGCAACGAGATATGCGAGACCCGCCACCGAGAGATAGAGATAGTGATCGAATACGAGATACTCTTCACGTGAAATTTGACCGAGGTTGAGAACAGGCAGCAGCGGGACAAATATCAGAAGGAGTCCTTGCCACAGTTCCCTGCCGATTCTGTTGCGATAGAAGAGGAGCGCTGCAAAAGCAGACCCGAGCCCGGCGGCCGGTAAGAAAAAGGGAGGCGACGTTACGCTGGTCACAAAGTGTGTCTGATAGGTCACACTCAGACCTATCGGCCAGATGAGGTGCGCGATATAACTGCACATTACGAACGGCAAAGTCAGCAGTGTGTATGACAGCGGTCTCTCTGGTGCCTGCGGGTTCTTCCACATCAACTCGCCCAGTACCAGATATCGTGGGACGAGATAAATCAATGCGACGGCGGCATAAGGCATCACTCGCTTCGTCGCCTTGATGAGCCTTTCAGTCTTTTGACCCGACGCTTCAATAATCTCGTAGCCGAAGACCAGCACCAAGAGACTCAGCGCTGTTTCCTTGGCAAACGCCGACAACACGAACATAGCCAGCGACAACAAAAAAGTCCGGCGACTGGAGCGCGAGCTATCGCCCAACCCTCGGGCCTTAAGATATAGACAGAGCGCGGCGAGAAAGAAGACACCAAAGAGCGGATCAGTCATTCCGCTGATCCAGCTCACGGACTCCGCGTGTACCGGGTGTACCGCAAAAAGAAGAGAGGCGAACAGTGCGAGTAGCTTCTTGCCAGAGATCAGCAGAATCAAATAGAACACGCCGGCGGCGCACAAGACGTGGAGTAACAAGCTAACCAAATGCCAACCCTGCGGCCAAAGGCCAAACAGGTGATACTCGGCTGTCAGCATCACAGTG
>CAZOOE010000277.1:0-8812 GCA_964581275.1 uncultured Clostridia bacterium | reverse complement strand
GTTTTCAGTGAACAGCAACTCGGGCATACCATTGCAGAACAACCATCGGTGTCCGTATGCAGCCTGGCAAAGCTGAATCGCCGAAGCGTTCCGGACGTCTTGTGTTTGTCTAAGACTCGGCCTTGGGGCGCCCCCCTGCCACGACCAGGTGTTGCGGAACCAGATGGTTGGCAACAGGTGCAGGTCAGCCGTTTCGGGTCCGCGGTTGGTGACGTTGATGCGAATGAGAATGTCTTCGGGCGTCGCCTTCGCGTATTCGATCTCGACGTCGAAGTATCGGTCCTCATCAAAGACGCCGCTGTCCATCAACTCGAACTCGGGCGCGTCCTTGCCGCGGCGTCGATTCTCCTCAACCAGACGCCCATAAGGGAATTCGGCGTGAGGGTACTTATACAGATACTTCATGTATGAGTGAGTCGGCGTTGAGTCGAGATAGAAGTAGTATTCTTTTACGTCTTCGCCGTGATTGCCCTCGGAACCGGTCAAACCGAAGATGCGTTCCTTTAGAATTTGGTCGTGGCCGTTCCACATCGACACCGCAAAGCAGATGAGCTGATGTCGATCCGATATCCCGCCGATTCCGTCTTCGCCCCAGCGATAAGCTTTAGAGCGAGCTTGATCGTGGGATAAAAAATCCCACGCCGTGCCGTAGGGGCTATAGTCTTCGCGGACGGTACCCCACGCGCGCTCGCTTAGAAAAGGGCCCCATCGCTTCCAATGCGCCCGCCGCTCGCGTGATTGTTGCAGTCTGATTTCTTCTTTGGTCATGATCGACTCCTCTGGCGCGTCCGACAAGGTGCCAGCTTGTCGAGGATATTCCCCGGGAAACAACAAATGGCTTTGATCGACGATCGTCCGACAAGCTGGCAGCTTGTCGGACAACTGCGCTCATCGGAATCATTTCTCCACGAGCTGCATAACGTGGCCGTCCGGATCACGAACAAGAACGCCTTTCGCGAAGCCAATGCTCGAATTCGGCATCTGAATCACGCCGGAAGAAACGAAACCAAACTTGCCGGCGCGCACCCTTCCAGCCATCGCGGTCGCGTCGGTCGTGACAAGAGTTGTCTGCCAGTGAATCAGGTCGCTGGCTCTTTCGTCTGTAGGCGCTGGCCGGCCGTCGCGTGGAGCAAGATACTCGAGAAACTCGATGCCCGGACCCGAGGCGGCTCGCAGTGCGGTTATGCGAACCCGTGCGCCGAAAACATTGTTCAAGTGTTCCTGTTCGGTCCCGAAGTTCTCGCTCTCGCCAACTACGCTCATGCCCAACAAGTCTCGATAAAACTTGAGGCTGGTGTCTGTCTCGCCCACGACGATAGCGGTGTGATCGATACCGAGGAATAGTTTGTCCGAGGGCTGATGCCATTTCGCCGCGTCTTTGTCCGCTGGGAACTGCAACACTTCGAGCGCGTGTCCGTCGGGATCTTTGAAGTAGAAAGCCCGAATCCCTGCGGCCGGCTTTATCGTTTCGGGGAGCTTCTGCGGTCCGGTCGAGGCGTGCTGCACTTTGTTCTTGCGAAGCCACTGGTAAGCCCGGTCCATGTCGCTGGTTATGATGGCGATGTGCTGGAACCAGCGATCGTTGCTGCGCGAATCGACGGGGATTGGACGGCCTTTTGGCGTCAGGTATTCGGTGAGTTCGAGAAATTCATCGCCGAGTTTCAGGCGCACGACGCGCATACGCAAGCCGAAGAGTCCCTGCAGGTGCTCGTATTCATTGCCTGCCACTTCTACATCCGAGACCTTTTCAAATGACAGCACCTTTGTGAAAAACTCGAGCGACCGATCGGCTTCCGACACGGTCATCCCTACCGCGTCTACCGCGGCAACTGCCCCGTTGGCAGGGAAGGAGCGAGGGGCGACCGTGCCCCTCGCTACAGGGAGTGAGTTGCGAGCGGTAACTGGGAAGGTGAAGGCTAAGAGTGTCAACAACAGAAGCGACAAGGCGACTGGGCGACAATGCGCGGGGGCGGGCCCGGAGCGTGACTGGGCGACGGGGTGAACAAGCGAGACGTCGAACCCCGATGGCAAGTGCGTTTTGTGTGCTGCTAATTTTGATTCGGTCTTCATCGTCGGTATCTCCCTGTCTTCTTGCCTCTTCATCGCTCCTCGCCTTGTCGCACCGTCGCAGATTTAGCCAAGCTGCTCAATCAAGTGATCTGCGACGCGCAGAGCGTTCGCCATAATTGTCAGGCCCGGGTTCACTGCGCCGCTTGATGGGAAGAAGCTCGCGTCGACCACGTAAAGGTTCTCGACCTCGTGAGCGCGGCAGTTCGGGTTGAGAGCCGAGGTCTTCGGGTCGTCGCCGAAGCGAATCGTACCGTTCTGATGCGCTACACCCGCGAGGGGAATTCGCTGACCAACGAAGATGTTTCGCGAGAACAAACCGACATGACACTCGTGACCGTGCATCTCGCACTTGGTCTGCTGCTTCATTAAGCTTTCGAGCTTTGTGATGAGCCGCTTGTGGCCCTCCTCGTTGTTCAGCTTGTACGAAAGAACGATCTCGCCCTTGCTGTTCAGTGTCACGCGATTCTCTGGGTCGGGTAGATCTTCTGAAGTAAGCCAGAAATCCAGCGAGTGGTTAGCCATCAACTCCAGGGTAAAGCCGGGAGCGATCGCCGGAGCGCCGGCTCGAAGCGTTTGCGCATCGAGTTTGCCGACGAATGAGATGTGCCCCATCGGGAAGTCCCAATCTCTAGATCCGAAATAGAAGTCGTTTACCGAAAGAGTCTTCTGAAATACGGTCGGGTTCGGGCATTTCGAAATCGCCATCAAGATGGAGTTGATGTGGCCCATGTAGTGCCGGCCGACGACGTCCGAACCGTTGGCCAAGCCCCGCGGATGATTGTCGTTTGCCGAACGAACCAACAGCGCCGCTGAGTTGATGGCGCCACAAGAGGAGACAACGATCTCTCCGCTGTATTCTTCACGCGAGCCGTTACGCTGAACGATAACTTTCGTTATTCGACGCCCGGAGGCATCGGTTTCGAGGCGCTCTGCGTAGGCGTTGGTCAACAAGGTCACGTTGGGATACTCGACGGCCCGATCGACGCACAGGACTTGCGAGTCAGACTTCGCGTACACAAGACAGGGAAACCCGTCGCACGTATTGCAGCGAATGCACAGGCTCTTGCGCGGGTCCTGCTCGTTAAGCTGGACGCCAAGCGGCGTGTGAAACGGTTTCAAGCCAAGCCGCGAGAAGTCGTCGCTCAAATGCTGGATGCGAGGCTCGTGACTGACGGCCGGATGCGGGTAAGGAGCGCTCGCGCCCGGGTCCGTAGGATCTTCTCCGCGCTCCCCGTGAACGTGATAGAGCTGCTCCGCCTGTGTGTAGTAAGGCTCGATATCATCGTAAGAAATCGGCCACGCAGGGGAAACACCGCCGTGATGACGAAGCTCACCAAAGTCTTCCTTGCGCAAACGAAACAGGGCCGCGCCGTAAAACTTGGTGTTGCCGCCGACGTAATAATTGGTGTGCGGATGAAGCTCCTCGCCGTTTTTGTCTCGCCACTTCTCTTTCGTCTGATATTTACCTTCGAGATTGACTGCTTTGGGGTCCCAATTCTCCTTCTCGCGAGGCACGTAGTCGCCGCGCTCGAGGACCAGGATGCGTTTGCCGGATGGCGCGAGCCGGTAGGCCAAAGTGCCTCCGCCGGCGCCGGTCCCGATGATGATGACGTCGTAATGGTTTGCGTTTGACACAGCTCTCCCTCCACGTCTGAGCAAGACTTCGTTCTATTTCGGTTATCGGTCAATTCGCCGTGCTGAGCGGCCTTGAAGTTCGTAACACCTGTTGAATGACTGGGGGCGGATGAAAAATTCCCAATGTAAGAGATCAGTCACGCCTGCGCGTGCAATGCGTTTTCCACTGCGGCCTGAATGCCGTAGGCTTGGGAGAATTCGGCTAGCTCGATCCGCAAGAGCTTCCTTCCGCGGTTCAGCCGCGACATCACTGTTCCTTGCGGGATGTTCAGAGTCTCCGCCACTTCTTTGTAAGAGAAGTCCTGCACATCGGCCAGGACCAGCACTTCCCTGTACTGTCGCGGTATGCGGTCAAAGGCCGCGATCACATCTTCGTCAGTTAGTTGTTGGGGAACCGGCGGCTCATACACCAGCGCAGCTTCCAGCTCGAC
This sequence comes from uncultured Clostridia bacterium, assembly GCA_964581275.1. Taxonomy (GTDB): domain Bacteria; phylum Acidobacteriota; class Blastocatellia; order UBA7656; family UBA7656; genus Onstottus_A. The sequence goes on along the minus strand of CAZOOE010000277.1, from coordinate 4,676 downwards.
ATTCTCGTCTCTAGTCGATCTTAGGTTGAAGCTGAACCTCTTACGGCGATTGTGTTGGATGACGTGAAACATTATCTTGTAGAGCCACGCGCGGCAGTTTGTGCCGAGCTCAAACCGCTCAAAAGATTTCCAAGCCTGGAGGAAGGTCTCCTGCACCACGTCTTCGGCTTCGCTCTGATTGCCAAGCACGCGGCGAGCTGTTCGGAACAGATCGTCCATGTGCGGCAGCGCCGCTGATTCAAAATCTACCACTGTCGTTGAAGTGTTCATCGCAGCTCCCTGTCTTTATCGGTTTGCTGCCTGGTCGGTAATACCGCCTGCTTTAGCTCCTCGTTCAGGAAGGGTGAGCAGTTTGTAAGGACGACGCCGCGGCTCCTCAACTGCTGAAGAAGGGCGATCGCGGCGCGGTCTGCAAATGATAAGTCAGCAAGATCGAGCGCAAGCCGATGACCCTTGGAGAGGTGCTTCTCACAAGCTCTCTCCACTTCCGCCGCGAGCGTTCCAACCAGTCGTCCCTCAAGACGGAGCGTCGCGGCGTCCCCGTTTAACTCGATCTCTGAAATCCTCAACATTCCCTTTGCTCCCTTGGTTTCGATTCAGCGCTGTGTAGGGCAACGGTGATGCCAGACGTGAATCAGTTCGCAGGGGAAAGCTAAGATAATGATCTGCCGTGCCTTAGCGGGAATGTCGAGAGGCGGGGTATCATAGCCCACGAAGCTTCGTGGGTGGCTCGTGGACTCGGGCTACGAGATTTCGTGGGCAGTCCCCACGGTTTCGCGGGTTGAACAGGAGAAGCCAGCGCCCGAGCTTCAACTGGCAAGGCTTCAAAGTCTTGTTAGATCACTTCAAAGTGCCTCGCCCAGATCACCGATAAACCACGATTGAGAACCAACATTTCGCAACTACCAGGTCATCTTTCTGTCAGACGCAACAGCGACCTATGACTACCCGGACCGAGGATTTGGCGCGATGCCAGCAGCCGATGTACACCACGCCACGCTGGTGATCCTCGCCGCATCAACGGCACACGTGTTGTCGGTCAAAGACATGAGAGCGCGCATATCGCGACCTGAATGAATCTGTGGCGAGGTGTAAGGAGCATTTGACCTCACGCACGTGGAGATCCCACAATGCGTCTGGCCGCGCATAGCTCATTCAACTTGAATTGGTTGGCTCGAAGGTTCAGTCTGCCGGTGTCCACACGAATCAAGCGCGTTCCGATTCGAGGCGGCGCGGCGGCACCTCAGGTCGCCGACGCATCGCCCAACTCCGCGATGCACGCGAGCGCAACAAGCGCGCCGCCTGATCGCTATCGTTAGTCCGACGGGAAAAGTGATGACGCACCCAGGGAACCTCGAGGCCATTGCGGACGAGATGAAGGCCGCTCAGGACCTGTGCCACCAGATCGAACCGCTCACCGAACGGCTGAGCGGATTCGACAATGCCGCGGCCTACGAGGTGGCGCGCCTGATCCACGAGGAGCGGGTTCGCGAAGGAGCCTCGCCTGTCGGTCGAAAAATCGGCTTTACCAATCGCGACATGTGGCGCGAATACGGAGTGTCTGAGTCGATCTGGGCCTTCGTCTACGACACGACCGTCATGCATCTGTCCGGCCCGCGCGGCGCGTGCCACCTCGGGCGATTTGCCGAGCCGCGTATTGAGCCGGAAATCGTCCTGCACTTCCGATCAGCGCCGCCGGTGAGCGACGACCCCACCGACGTCCTTTCGTGCATCGACTGGATTGCCCACGGGATCGAGATCGTGCAGTCGCATTTTCCAGCCTGGAAGTTCCGTGCCGCGGATACCATCGCCGACTGGGCGCTGCACGGGACTCTGCTGGTGGGTGAGCCGCAGACCGTTGAGAGTATGGGCCCCGATCTCGCAGCGCGGCTAGAGCGTTTCACGATCTCGTTGTCCTGCAACGGCCGCGTACGCGATACGGGGCGTGGCTCCAACGTGCTTGGCGGCCCGCTGAAAGCCGCGGCGCACTTGATCGCGGTGCTGGCGAGAAAGCCGCAGGGGAAAGAACTGCAGGCTGGCGAATTGGTGACGACGGGAACCTTGACTAAAGCCCTCCCTATTTGCGCCGGAGAGACCTGGAGCACGGCCCTCGATGGCATTGCGCTGCCCGGCATCTCGGTAGCGTTCGACGCGTAAGGTGATGGACGACCGCGAGCAGCGGCCTAAAAGGCGATTGACCCGACCGGCTTGAGCTGCGCTGCTCGTCGCGCGGCGCCGTGCGACGGCGGTTCATCGCCAAGGCGTTGGGCCGCGTACCGATTAGATCGCGATTCCCTCGGGAGACATGAACATGCCAACGCGCTTTCAGATACATCGAGCATTCCTTTGGATTGCGGTGCTCGAGTGGGGCATCGGTGTCGGAGCGAAACTGTTCGATTTGCGCGTTCTTGCCGCTTGGAGCGCCATTTGTTAACACACCTGACTACCAGGCTTTGAACACGTTGTGTCCGACTTCAGCGGCGTGAAACAGCCCGGCGATCACGAACGAGATCAACCCGAGTCGCTTGCTCAACAGGCCTTCGCGAAAGGCGAGCGTACTGAGGAAAAAATACAGCGGGACGTACAACACCAGTGCGGTCAACAAGCCAGGGCAGTACACGCCGAAGTAAGCAGTCGCCCCGGCGTGAAATAGCGTGTTGTAGAAGATGGCAGGCGTAAAGATGAACGCAAAGAAGACGAACAGAACGATGCGATTCGGAAAGTACCAGATCACCGCGGAGGCCATGAACGCGGTGACGATCCCCGCTAGATGAATCTTTATGTAGTCGATTCGACTGAAGGCCGTTGAGGCGTGACGCTGGGCCCAGGTCGTGAACTGCGGCAATTCTTCCAGCACGTGCAGCGTGAAGAAAAAGGGGAAAAGCCAGACCGCTTCACGAAAAGTGAGCCGGGAAAGGAACTGAGCTATAACGTCGAGATTCACCGGATCCTCGTAACGAATCAAAGGAGCCGAAGGACATATCGCCTGAGCCTCGGAATATTCCTCCAGTACTGCCGGGGGCAATCGCCCCTCTAAGTGATAATGCCGCGCATCAGCGGTCTTATTCCGACCGGCCGAGGTGGTTTCCGCACAGCAGCCACCTGTCGATAGCGCGCCACAGCGAGGGCCAGGCCGACTGTGACCAGCATCAGCAATTCTCCGAAGTTAGAATTGCACCGGCAGCGCTCTGAGTCCACGCAAGATGAGGCTCGGACGCCAGCTCAGTAAGTCAGACGAGCCCTTCAATCGCAACTCGGGCGTGCGCTTTAGCAGTGTATTGATCGCGATTTGAGCCTCTAACCTCGCCAGTGGGGCACCCAGGCAAAAGTGAATACCATACCCAAACGCGAGATGCCTGTTGTTCTCGCGCGTGAGGTCGAGAAAATCTGGATTCTCGAACACCGTCTCATCCCTGTTCGCAGAACCGATGACTCCGAGCGCCATCTCACCTTTTGGAATCGTCACACCTCGAATCGTTACATCCTCGCGCGCATAACGCTCGGTGGCCATGAACACCGGTGACGTGTAGCGAAGCAGTTCCTCCACCGCCGTTCGAATCATTGACGGATCGTTTCGCAGCTTGTCCATTTGATCGCGATGTTCCAGCAACTCCAACACTCCGCTTGCGATCAGATTGACCGTCGTTTCGTGTCCAGCGACCAGCAGCAGGAAGACCATCGCAAAAACCTCGTCCTCGCTTAGAGCGTCGCCGCCTTCCCCCGGATGAATGAGCGCACTCGTCAGATCGTCTTTAGGGTTAGCGCGTCTCTCTTTGAAAAAGCGTCGCAGATAGCGGTTGAACATCCAGATCGCGGGGATGACTCGCCAGTTGCTGTTGAACTGGTTGACCGAGACGATCACGTTCGACCATCGATGAAACTTGTCACGATCGCGACTGGGCACGCCGAGGACTTCGGTGATCAACGTCATCGGCAGTGGGAGCGCGTAGTCGCGGACCAAATCCATCTCGCCTTTTTGCGCGACGGCATTGAGTAGTTCTTCTGCGAGCGACTCGGTGCGGCCACGCATCTGCTCGATCAACCGAGGGCTGAACGCCTTGTGCACCAGCGCGCGAAGTCGCGTGTGATCGGGCGGATCGAGATCGAGCATGGTTCGCTCGAGCGGCCTGAACACCGGTGGAACCCAGGACTGCTTGCGAAGCTGCTCGGCGGTCATCGCGTTTCGCCGCTCTTTTGTGAAGCGTTCATCTTTGAACAACGAGTTCACATCTTCATAACGAGAGAGCAGCCAGACCCTGGTTTTGTCCGACAAGACGGTCGAACAAACAGGCTCTTCCGCGCGCAGACGCGTGAAGAGTGGGAACGGATTCGCCTTAAACTGCGAGCTGACAATATCCATCGATGGACCAGGGTGTCATTGCGATGATGCCATCCGTATCAGTGAATCTCCAAGCTGAGGCCGAGCAGCTCTTCATTGTTGCTTTTCGCGATCGAGCTTCAAGCGGTCACTTCCAGTTCTCGCCCGACCCTTGGACCGGCCACTGTTAGCGAAAGATGCAATCCCGCGAGCACCAGCGCTGAGAACAACAGCGCCGGTCCAATGATCTCAAGGCCGAGCTTTCGGGCCATCAAACCGATCACCGCCGGCAGTAGCGACTGGCCAAGTACGGCTCCCGCGATTTGAAAGCCTACCCCATTCGCCGTGTGGGCCGGGC
>CAZOOE010000276.1:0-8832 GCA_964581275.1 uncultured Clostridia bacterium | reverse complement strand
GAGCCACAGAGATCGGACCGATTGAGCCGAATACAGTTGACCAAGCGATACAACTCTATTTTGAGCGGAACGGACGCACGGTGAAGATCTCGCGCATCGAAAAGGCTGAAGATAGTTCTGGCGAAACCAGTTACGTAGTTTATCAGAAGTGAATACGAGAACACTTTTAATTGGCAGAGAAGTATCATGAAAAGAAGTAGGCTGTTGATTACGATCTTTGCATTCATTGTAGCTTCAGTCGTTCCGATGGGGGAATCTCAGGCGAACGGCAAACTCGATGAGGTGCTTGCAAACATGGAGCGGGTCGCCCGCTCGATCAAGACGATTCAATCCGACATGCATCAGGAAAAACGCAACATGCAGATCGGGGGTAAGGAAGTGTACGCCGGGAATATCCGGTTTCTGCACGCTAGCAAGGATTGCGACAAGATTCGCATCGACTATCCAATACCCGCCGGGCAGGTTGTCGTCGTTGATTGCAACAAAATCGCGTTGTATCAGCCAAGAATCAACCAGGTTATCTTGACTACCCGACAGGCGCAGGCTTCACAGAATCAGGAGTTCTCGTTCATTGCAACGCCCTATAAGTCCGTGCCCGAGCTAAAGACCCAGTACGCGATTGTGTATGTGGGCGACGAGCAGGTAGGATCGGGCGCGACTGCGAAGCTGGAGTTGACGCCCAAGCGTGCCTCATCGGCGAAGAAGCTAACGCTGTGGGTTGACGAGTCGTCCTGGCTTCCCGTCAAGTATCAGGTCATCGAGACGAACAACAACGTCACCACGTTTACTTTGAGCAACATGAAGATTAACGGCGGATTGTCAGGAAACCCGTTCAAGCTACCCTTCTGGCCCGCCGGAACCAAAGAAGTGCATAAGTAGCCAGCGTAGACGCTGCTCTCCGCAACTCGCACTTCGGTGTCGCAACGTTAGAGAAGGTAAAGAAAAGCGACAAGGCCTCCGACAATCCCAATTGCAGCAACCCAGAAAACTAACTCCTGGAGCACAAGAACGCTCTGCGGATATTCCGGACGGACCTTCCGAAGTTTGCGACGTTTCAACGAAAGCGCTGAATGGGCCATCAACACCCCTAGCCCGAGTGCGGCGAGGGACATTACTCGCAGCGGCCAGAGCACGAAGACCCATTGCATTTCGACCAATAGAAGTAATGGCACGCCAAGCGCAAAACACGCCACAGCACCCATCAACAATCCAGCCAGATCCGGATCGCCTACTGGTATTTTGAGGGTTCCCGCTCGCGACGCCGCCTCCGGATCAAATGCCATAGATGACGAGTAAACAGCGCGTTTTGGGTGCCGCTCTGCGTCATAAGCTCTGCGGGTTTCGGGATCGCTCAGAATATCGTGCGCCTCATTGAGAGACTTCATCTCTTCGTCGCTGCCGCCCCCATCGGGATGACGCTTTCGGGCTTCGCTGCGATACGCGCGATCGAGATCATCCATGGTTGCATCTTCACGCACGCCGAGCACGCGATAGTAGTCTTTTTTGGTGTCGAACTTCTGGAGCGACATGCGCCTCCATTATAGTTTCCCGATCGGCCGCGGCAATAGCCAAACGATGCCTGACTCACTGGCTCGCGCCAACGACTCGTTCCACACGTCGAACCAAGCGCCATAGTCGTGTTATATTCACGCGCATGGCTGTTACACCGAAAGACGCGGCAGCAATAATTCTGTTGAAAGATCCGATGGAGGCGAAGGTCTTCTGGGTCAAGCGAAGCCCAAAGCTTCAGTTCATGGGAGGCTATCACGCGTTCCCGGGCGGGCAACTCGACAAGGAGGACACCTCGGTCAGCGTGGAGGGTTGCGAAGGCGAGGAGTCGCTTATGCGCGTATGCGCAGTCCGCGAGTTCTTCGAGGAGGCCGGCGTGCTTTTGGTGCGCGGCGCTGAAGCTTTGTCGATTGAACGGATCGCGTCAAAGCGTCGCGCGATGGCTGACGGATCGAAGAGTTTCAAGCAGATTCTCGATGAAGATCGCCTTGAAATCGCCTGTTCGGATTTCGAACCCGCCGGCAGATGGGTGACGCCACACGTCGCTCCGCGGCGTTTCGACACCTGGTTCTTTCTTGCCTGGATGCCCGAGGGACAAGAGGCTTTGATCGAGACGGGTGAGCTCGAAACTGGTGAATGGATCAGACCGGCGGAAGCTCTTGGCCAATGGAAGCGGGGCGAAATAACTTTGGCGCCTCCAACCCTCCATATCATTCGCACATTAGCCCAGCACGGTGACCGGATCGAAGACCTGCTGCCGGCGCTCGCCGCTATTCCAGAAGCAAAGCGAGCCACCGTTCGGCGCATCGAGCTTCGTCCCGGCATTTTTCTCTTTCCTGTGAGAACACCGACCCTGCCTCCGGCTACACACACCAATTGCTACATCATCGGAGGCGACCAACTAATCGTAATTGATCCGGCCTCGCCATACGAAGAGGAACAGGAGGAACTCGACAGTTTTATCGACGCTCTGATCACGGAGGGGCGCCGAGTGAGAGAAATAATTATCACTCATCTCCATCCGGATCATATCGGCGGCGCGGCGCACCTCCGCGCCCGACTCGGAGTTCCCGTAGCGGCTCATCATTTGACCGCCGATCGGATCAGAAAGTCGGTTACAGTTGACCGGCTGATGAACGACGGCGAGATGATTGAGCTCGAGGGCGATCCCGGTTGGCGGCTTCGAGCACTTCACACGCCGGGGCATGCGCGCGGCCATTTGTGTTTCTACGAAGAAATCACCGGTGCGATCATCACTGGCGACCTGGTCGTAGGCATCGGCACCGTGGTGATCGATCCACCCGAAGGCAACATGAAGCACTACTTCGATTCGCTTCGAAAGCTGCTCGCATTGCCCAAGCTTTCAATTCTCTTCCCCGCGCATGGGCCGGCAATCGGCTCGGCGCGAGAGAAAATCGAAGAGTACATCGAGCATCGCACGATGCGCGAAGACAAGATTCTCGCCGCAGTGAAAGCGGGCGCCGCGCTCCCGCACGATATCGTCGAGGCTGCTTATACCGATGTGAACCCTGCGTTGTGGGGCCTCGCGGAGCGCTCGACCGTCGCGCACCTCGAAAAGCTTGAGGAGGAAGGTCGAGTCAGACGCACCGACGGAGGGCGCTATCGACCAGTGTAGCTATCTCAGTCCGCGGCTTCGGCGGCGATTACTTTGTCGGCGACACCGCGAGTCGTGCGTCGCCAACGAATGATCGAATCTATCAGCACGACTAATACGCAGGTCATCATTATCGCGGTGAGCGTTGTATTCAAATAGCCCCGGAACATGGTCTCCGGCTTCTTGGCTTCTTGCAGGAAGATGTCGAAGATCGAGCGCCAGCCTGCAATCAGCGTGGTGGTCGCGACAAAGGCCAGCGGCGTGAGCGTGACCCATGCATATCTGGCGCGCCCAGAATTAATGATAACGGTTGTGCCCACGCATAGCGCAATTGCCGCGAGAAGCTGATTTGCGATTCCGAACATCGGCCAGATCGTAGATATCGAACCGGTACGAATAAAGTACGCCCATCCAGCTACAACCATGGCAGAGGTTATGATTGCGCCCGGCATCCAGTCGGGCCGTTCGATCGGTTTATAGAATCTGCCGAGAAACTCTCCGACCATGAATCGAGCGACACGTGTCCCGGCGTCGATGGTGGTTAGGATAAAGAGGGCTTCGAACATGATTGCGAAGTGATACCAGTACTTCATCAATCCGCGCATCCCGGGAATCGCGTTGAAGATCTGCGCTATTCCCACCGCAAGCGTGACCGCTCCACCGGTGCGGCCTCGAAGGTTCTTCTCACCGGTCTCCTGTGTGAGCTCCGCCAGCTTTTGCTCGTGCAAGTCGAAGCCTTCAGTACTGTTAGTCTCAACGAACTGCACGTAGTCGGTTCGCGTACGGTCGACGTTGATCGAGAAGTAATCGCCCGGCAAAAGCGAGGTAGCGGCCACTAGCGCAACTACTCCAACAAGACCCTCCAACAACATACTGCCATAGCCAATCATTCTCCCGTCGCCCTAACGATTCAACATCTTGGGCGTCGGGCCGGAGCTGATCAACGAATGAAAACCGGATATCGCTCCACATGCAATGGTGATGAAGACAAACGGGTACAGCTTGCCGGCAATGATTGGTCCGCCGCCGGCTACGAACTTCGTCGTCGCCGGCATGTGCAGATGGGGTGCAACTACAATCACGCCGACAATGAGAAAGGCTACGGTGCCAAGCTTCATGAACGAACTGAGGTAGTCTCGCGGCGCCAAAAGCATCCACACCGGTAACACCGACGCGATGAAGCCGTACGCGGCCATCAGATAGGTGATTGTGCTCTCCGACAACGTAAAGCTCGACGCTAGCGAGGATTCGGCAATCCTGCCTCCCATAATGACTGCAATGAACAATCCGATGACTCCTATGGTTGTCGCTTCGGCAATTCTGCCCTTGCGGAAGCGATACATATAGAGCCCCATGAACAGGGCTAACGGGATGGTAAACCCGACAGTAAATGTGCCCCACGGGCTTTCGCCAAGCGCTTTTACTACGACCAATCCCAGACCCGACAGCGCGATGACCACGATGAACATGATCGCAATTCCGGTCACCAGTCCCGACAGCGGGCTGATCTCTGTCCGCGCGATCTCGGCCACTGACTTTCCTCGCCGGCGCACCGAGGACGCAAGAATCACGAAATCGTGGACGGCCCCGCCCAGCACGACCCCGATAACCAGCCAAAGAAGTCCCGGCAAGAACCCAAACTGGGCGGCAAGCACCGGCCCGACAAGCGGGCCAGCGCCCGAGATGGCGGCGAAGTGATGTCCGAACAGCACCCACTTATTTGTGGGGTAGTAGTTCTGGCCGTCGTACATGGTGTGAGCCGGGGTCTCGACCGAGTCGTCCAGCGCCATGACCTTGGCAGCGAGAAACGCGCTGTAGTAGCGATAGGCGATGGCTAATACGCATAGAACGCCAATCATTATCGGAAGTGCACTCATGCGCTCTCCTCTTTCGGCCTGAGGGGATTTGATCAGGATTTCAGGTTCGCCGCTGATGCTACGGGATAAAAACAGCAAGTGTCAACGAAAGCGATCCAATTCTTCTTCTCGGATGACGCAGGGGCGCGTCGGGATTCTATAAACCCCCAGAAGGGTACTGGGTACTGAGACGAAGTTCAGAGTACGAAATTTAGCCTCTTGTTTCGTCGCAGAATCATTCAGAGCAAGCTAGAGCGTGTACTCTGAACCTCAGACTGACCACTACCCTAGCAGCCAAGGCTTGACGTACACCCCCGGCAGAAGTATGTTAGTGCTTACTAACTTGGGCCCACAAGGAGTCGATCGATGTCAATTCTAGTATTGGCGCAGAGGCAGCAGCCGGTGCGAATGCGCGCCGAAGGCCGTCGGAACCAGATCGTCGCGGTTGCCGCCGAGCTTTTCTCGCAGAAAGGTTTTCGCGGTACAACCACAAAGGAGATTGCCGATCGCGCCGGCGTAAGCGAGGCCATCATATTCCGGCATTTCACGACCAAGGATAAACTCTATCGGGCGATTCTCGATTACAAGGTAGTGCTGACCACCGTGCGGATGAAGGAGAACCTGAACGACGCCGCCAGCCGGAAGGACGACAACGCATATTTCGGGTCGCTCGCCTACGACATGCTCGAATTCCACAGCAAGGACCAGTCGTTCATGAGGCTGCTGCTGTTCAGCGCCCTGGAAGGTCACGATCTCTCAGAGATCTTCTTCCACTCAACGGTGCGCGAAATGAAGGATCACATCCGCCGCTATATAAAACAACGGATCGCCGACGGCGCATTTCGTAGCGTTGACCCGGCCATAGGCGCGCGGGCGTTTGTCGGAATGGTGCTCAATCAGGCTCAGGTCAGAAATATCTTTGGCGAAGACGATCTGAGATTCTCGAACCGTCAGATTGCCGATCGATTCGTTGACATCTTTCTAAACGGCATTCGCAAACAAGAGAAGCAAGATCCGCGGAATGCGCGCCGGCGACGCCATGCCGGCGTGTCATCGATCGGCCCGAAGGCCTAAGGTTGCGACGCATCAATCTTCGCAGCACGTGACGAAGGACACTACTGAAAAAAAACAGTTATTACACGTGAAGGCCGCATATGATCGAAAGAAGTTTGCTAACAGTTAAGAAACGCTTCAATTTAAACCTCACGACCATCCTGATAGTCACAGTCATGGGGACGGTAATATTCGCTTCGGCGTGCGGCCGAAGTCAATCGTCGCCAGAAGCAAAAGCGGAAGCGAAAGCCACCGCTTCGCCCGCTTCGACGCCGCCGATTGATGTGGCCACCGCCGCTGCGATAACTCGCGACCTGCAACACGGCGTCGAGGTCGTTGGCTCGCTCACCGCCGATGAAGAAGTTGTCGTATCTGCGCAAGCGCCCGGTGAACTAGCCCAGCTCAACGTCGATTTTGGAGCCTACGTCGTACGAGGACAAATCATTGCGCAGATCGATCAGCGCGATGCGAAACTCAAGGTGGAGCAGGCCGAGGCTACGCTGAAACAAACCATGGCGCGGCTCGGAATGAATGGAGGAGAGACGTTTGATCCAAATCGAACCGCCGATGTCAGAGTTGCAAAGGCGCAACTCGATTGGGAGAAAATGAATCTGGACCGTCAAACAAAGCTGATCGAGAACGGGGACATATCGCGCGCGGTCTACGATCAGGCCGCTACCACCTACAACCTCGCTCAGGCTCGTTATCAGGCTGCGGTCGATTCCGTCAACCAGCAACTGGCACTGGTCGAACAGCAGCGCGCCACTTTGAATCTTGCGAGGAAGGCGGTCACCGACACGGTTGTGCTCGCGCCGATCAGCGGCGCGGTGAAAGAGAAACATGCATCGAGGGGCTCCTACCTGCCGGTCAACGGGCGCATCGTCACCCTGGTAAAGATCAATCCGCTGCGGTTGCGCGCCGATATTCCCGAATACGCCGCGGCCTCGGTACGAACGGGCCAGACGATGACGCTGAAAGTCGAAGCGCTCCCGGATCGCACCTTCACCGGTCGGGTCGTACACATCGGTGCGTCCCTCAATGAACAGACTCGCGCGCTGACCGTCGAGGCTGAGGTTCCCAACCCGAACAACTTGCTCCGCCCGGGAATGTTCGCCAAGTCGAGTTTGATCACGGCAAAAGAATCGCCTGCGGTGATGGTGCCTCAGCGCGCCGTTCAGATCATCGCAGGCCTGAACAAGGTTTTCGTGATCGACAATGGCCGCGCATCCGAGCGCATCGTCAAAACCGGCGCACGCGACGGCGAGCTGATCGAGATCCTGGACGGCGTCAAATCGGGCGAGAGCGTTGCAACGACCAACCTGGACAAACTGCAAGAGGGCAGCGTTGTCAACGGCGGCAAATGAAGCGTCGCAGTCACGGCTTCAGCCGGAAGTTAGTAGTTCGAGTGCCTGACTCGAGTACAAACTTCCGGCGAAAGCTCGGACTGCGAACCGAAGAGACAAGCTATGCAAAAACTCGCTGAAATCTGTGTTCGTCGTCCCGTGTTCGCAACCATGCTGGTTATGACGCTATTGGTCCTCGGCGTGTTCTCGTACAACCGACTGGTTGTTGAGCGGTTCCCGCGGGTGGAGTTCCCAACTATCACGGTAACCACGCGGTTGCCGGGTGCGGCGCCGCAAGAAGTCGAGACCGAGATAACCGACAAGATCGAAGAGGCGGTTAACACCATAAGCGGAATCGATGAGATGCGCTCGACCTCATCCGAAGGCGTGTCGCTTGTGTTCATCGCGTTCGACCTCGAACGCAATCTCGACGACGCGGCGCAGGACGTGCGCGACAAGATCAATCGCGCTCTGCCCACTCTGCCGCGAACCATCGAACAACCGACGATTGAAAAACTGGATCCGGACGCTGCGCCGATCATGACGATCTCGGTAGCTTCGAGTCGCAATATCCGGGAGATGACCGAGTTCGCCGACAAGGTATTGCGCCGACAGATCGAATCGGTCAACGGCGTCGGTCAGGTTCAGATCATCGGTGGACGAAAACGCCAGGTGAACGTGTATCTGGACGGGGATAAATTGCGCGGCTACAACCTGACTGTCGCGCAGGTGTCTCAGGCGCTGCAAGGCCAAAACCTCGAGGTGCCGGGCGGACGCGTCGAACAGACCGATCGCGCGCTCACTTTGCGGACGCTCGGTCGCCTGCAAACTCCCGCCGACTTCAACGACATCGTCGTCGCCAGTCGCAACGGGTATCCCATCAAGATCTCTGACGTGGGGCATACCGAAGACGGCGAGGAAGACGAACTAACCGCGGGCCGCCTCAGCGACAAGCCGGCACTTTTGCTTCAGGTGCGCCGTCAATCGGGAACCAACGTCATAGAGGTAGTTGACTCGATCAAGACGCGATTGGCGACGGTGAGGAAGTCATTACCGCCCGGCTACTCGGTCGATGTCGTGCGCGATCAATCAACCTTCATCCTCGCCTCGTTCCATGCTGTTCGCGAGCACCTCATGCTGGGCTCGCTGTTAGCGGCGCTGGTGGTGCTGCTGTTTATGGGAAACGTTCGGGCGACGATCATTTCGGCGATCTCGATTCCAACTTCGATCATTTCGACGTTTGCGATCATGGATTATTTCGGGATCACGCTGAACGGGCCGTCGATGCTGGGTTTGACGCTCTCGGTCGGTATCGTGATCGACGACGCGATCGTGGTGCTCGAAAACATCGTTCGCTACATCGACGAGAAGGGCTATGAGCCGTTTTCGGCTACCATCAAATCTACCAGGGAGATTGGCATACTGGTTGTTGCCAATACCGATGTGCAGGGTGTGG
>CAZOOE010000275.1:0-8853 GCA_964581275.1 uncultured Clostridia bacterium | reverse complement strand
TGACCCTTTCAAGCGACGGCTAAGAGGAGGGTATGAAGTCACCGAAACGCGAGCGTCTCTTCTATGATACGTCTTGTCAGGGAATTTGCCTTCAATGAGGAACAACAGTTGCATTATGCCTCACTTTAAGGCGAAAAAAATGACCGAAGGGTTTTGCTCGGGCGAGCGTGACCTTCGGTCTTTTCTGCGTCCCTTCAATGGTTGTGTCCCTCAACCAAAGAAGAAGAGGAGGTTATTTGACAGCCACAATCCAAATTCCCTCATGGTTGCCGAGTTGCGCGCCACTATACCAAAGGTCCCTATTCGAGGTATCTAATCCCTCCCGAAAAGCAAAAAGCAGTATCCAATGTATCTGTAGTTAAACTCTGGTTTCCTCAGCGGGATAAGCTGTGTTATATGAGTATTTAGTAGGGACTCCCGAACTCGCAACTTTCACATCCTTGAGCCAGAAACGCCGCTCGAAGTAGCCCGATCACTTCGCTCAATCAACCGCCTACCCGCCGCCGAAAAATTGACTGGCTGGATGCTTTATCTACAGAGGCTTGATGGCGCGTTTCAATCCTGTGATGATCAGCGGAACCTTACCGGCGCATAAGAGCTTGTTAACGGTTTCCCGCCGTTCGCGTCTTATTGACCGGACAAAGGTAAGGATGTACGAGATTGAGAGTAACGGCCTACTCCTTGTGGCTAGACAAACTCAGCCGGCGGCCCGCGCTCGCGTGACTGAAACTTCAGCCGAAGCCTTGCTTGTTAAGGCTGTGCGTCAGGGCGAGCAAGAGGCGTTTGCCAAGCTGTATAGCCTCTACGCACCGATGGTGCATGGAATACTGCTGGCTCGGGTGCCCTGGGGCGAGGTCAATGACCTCGTTCAAGATGTCTTCCTGGTCGCTCTCAAGAAGCTCGACACGTTGCGCGATGAGGCCGCGTTCGGCGGCTGGCTGGCGATGATCGCGCGAAACCGTGCGATGGACTTCCACCGTTACAAACGTAAGACCGAAGAGCTGACCGACGACCTCGCGACACCGGGCAGCTCCGATACCGATCGTGAAGCTGCTCATGTGCTCGACGTCATCTGTGGACTGCCGGAAGCCTATCGAGAGACCCTGGTATTTCGACTGGTGGAAGGAATGACCGGCCCGGAGATCGCTGACCGTACCGGTCTCACGCCTGCCTCTGTCCGGGTCAATCTGCACCGCGGCATGAAGCTGCTCCGCGAGAAGTTGGGAATGGAGGGGCGACGATGAACGACGACTATCTATGGGACCGATCCGGCGAAACTGACCCGGAGGTTGAACGCCTCGAGCGAGTGCTGGGCAAGTATCGCTATCAAGCCACGCCACTCAGCCCGGCTCTGCGTTCGCAGGTGACCGTGCGGCGCAGTGGTTGGATCAGATTCGCAGCGGTCGCGGCCGCGATTCTGATTGTGCTCGCCGGACTATGGATTCTCAGAGTTCAAAACAAGAGCGTTACAACTCCGGATAAGATCTCAAATAAAGAAGACCAGACGGAGCAACGAGACAAGCATCAAGGCGAAGTAGCCGCGAAAAATGAGCCCGACCGACTACCCAGCAAACCGATTGGTCCCCGAGCCCCGCGCAAAGTTCACCACAGGTCTACCGCAGAGACCGTTGCGGAGACTCCGCCGCATGTCGAATCAGATTTTGTTGCCGCTCGCCAGCCGATCATCAATCCGTTTATCGACGTCGAGACCGCTCGGCACATCGAGCGGGCCCAATTGTTGTTGCGATCCTTCAGAAACACTCGCGATTCAAGCCGACAATCCGGGCCGGACATTTCTTATGAAAAGCAAAGATCGAGGGAGCTGGTTTACAAAAACATTCTTCTTCGGCGCGACGCCGAAGCGAAAGGCAATATGCCGGCTGAAGACTTGTTAGCGAGCCTGGAGCCGATCTTGCTGGACATTGCGAACTTGCCGGACAAACCTTCTAGCGACGACGTCCGTTCCATCAAGGCGCGTATGCAGAAACAGGAAATCATCTCTGCGCTGCAGGTCTATTCGACGCCAACCTTGAGTCAGGTTTTCTGAGTGTCCGGCAAACTTCAGTTTGCCGGAGTGGTTAACTGCCGTAGTTCGGAATTCGACAACGGTATTCACGACGAACCGAGGTTTGCCGGACTTTCTACTAATAGGAGAGACAATGCATCGGACTATTATTGTTCTGAATCGATTCCGACTGAGACGATCTCGTCTGCTTCCAATTCTAATCATTGCGCTGAGCATAGGCAGCCTGCTGGTGCTCCCCCGAACCAGCAGCGCCGCCCGCTACACACAGGAACTGGAGAAGCTCAACCGTCTCGTTCAAACGTCAGGCGGTTCCGATGCGGAAATGAAAATCTTTCGCGAAGGGCGCGACTTGATCGGCGATGAGTCGTGGGAAAAAGCGGCTGCAAAGTTCCGCGACTACATCGGCAAATATCCAAAGGGTAAAGACACCGACGCCGCGCTATATTGGCTGGCATTCGCTTTGAAGAAGCAGGAAAGGTATCAGGAGGCGGACGGCACACTGGCGAGGCTGATCGGCGAATACCCGAAATCGAAGTGGAGAGACGACGCAACCACGATGCGAATCGAGCTTGCCTCGGCCCTCCCCAACAGGCAGCCCGTCGGGAATATCGACAACTACGATGACGAAACAAAGATCGTGGCGCTCCAGAGCCTGTTTCAAGGTAACCCTGAGCGAGGCGCGGCCATCGCTGCGGACTTGTTGAAGCGCGACTCCAAGGCCAGCAGGCGAGTCAAAGAGGCGGCGATCAGCCTTCTTGGGCAACATCAAACAAAGGCATCTTCGGAGCTGCTGAAGGAGATTATTCGCAATGACTCAGACCCACAGCTCCGCAAGTCGGCGATCTTCTGGATCGGCCAGACGAACGACGAAGGCGTCCTCGATTTGCTAAAAGACCTGGCTACGACCTCGACCGACAGCGAAGTCAACAAGGCCGCGGTGTATGCGATCTCACAGCACGGGAGCCCGCGGGCAGGCGCGCTTCTGAGCGAACTGGCGCGTGGCGCAACGTCACGAAGGATACGCGAGGAAGCAATCTTTTGGCTCAGCCAACGCCACGGCGATGCCATCGACGACGAACTGATCAAGATCTTTGACGCTGATCCGGACGCGCAGATTCGCAAGCGGGTCATATTTGCCCTCTCGCAGCGAGGCACCCCCCAGGCCAGAAATAAGCTAAGCGAGATCGCACGGTCGGGGGCAGATCCGCAATTGCGCCAAGAGGCGATTTTCTGGTTGGGCCAACGAGGCGATGAACAAAGCGCCGACGAGTTGATGAAAATCTACGATGCCGACACGAGCGTTGAGATTCGCAAGAAGATCATCTTCTCGATATCGCAGATGAACAACGCGCGGGCAAAGGCGAAACTCTTCGACATCGCGCGCGCCGGAGATAGTCCCGCGCTTCGCAGCGAGGCGGTGTTTTGGATCGGGCAGACCGGTGGAGAGCAAGGCGTCGACCTCTTGATTCAGTTGTTCGACGCCGAAAAGAGCGACGAGGTCAAGAAGAAGCTGGTCTTCGCGCTGTCACAAAGCGGTAAGAAGCGAGCCTTGCAAAAGCTGATGGACATAGCCAAGCGAGACTCATCGCTCCAGGTTCGGAAGGACGCGATCTTTTGGCTGGGCCAGAGCAGGGATCCCGAGGCGGTTAAGTTTATCGAAGAGATTCTGAAGTAAACGGCACGTCCGTGGTACGGCCTTCAGTCACGCGGAAGTTCGTAAGGCGATGTCTCGACAAATCATTCCGGTTCCGAACTTCCGCCCGAGGGCCGTGCTACGAACTCATTCAAAGGAGTCACTGAAATGTTTAAGACGATTTGCAAGCTCGGGTTGCTGGCCGCGGTAGTGCTGATGGGCTCCGCAATCTCGAGCGCCCAACGCGAAGGATTCATACCCGTAGAAGGAACCAGTTTGAGATCAAGGCTCGACCTCGCAGTCAGGCAGGGCCGCGCGAAACAGACTCGTTTCTGGACGGCCTACTCGTTTGATGTAAGGCCCGGAGTTGCCGTCGACGTCGAATACCACTCGGACGGGAACACGACGATCGTCAACGGTACAAGCATTTCGGTAGGCTCGAAGATCGAGACCCGCAACCTCGGCGTCTTTGTGTTGCACGAACCGGGCGACGGTTCGACTGCGCGTGTTGAGGTCTTTAACCTCGACCGCCGGCGCGAGTACAGCGGATATCCGGTTTACTGGCTCGGACGCGCCGGGAACGATGAAAGCTTGACCTATTTGAAGGGCATCGTTGAATCGAATCAGTCAGGCGATGCTCCCAAGCATTCGATCGTCGCGATTGGGCTGCACGATGATCCGCGGGTCGGCGGAATGCTCGAAGACTTCGTTCGCAATTCCAAAGTCGACCGAATACGGTCGACCGCGGTCTTTTGGCTCGGCCAGATCCCCGGGCACAACCCCTTTCTGGTGGACCTCGCGCGCAACGAACAAGAGAATGTTGCGGTTCGCAAAGAGTCAGTGTTTGCAATTGGAGTCAGCAAAGACCCGACCGCGATGGCTTCTCTCGAAAGCCTTTACTCGACGATCGACGGCCGCGAAGTCAAAAAGCAAATCATCTTCGCCGCTTCGATAAACGGCAGTGAGGACAGACCAGCGTCGGCAAGCGGCGATGACCCGGGAGTCAACTTTCTGCTAAAGGTCGCCGAGGCCGATTCGGACCGAGAGCTGAGGAAGCAAGCGTTGTTCTGGCTCGGTCAACGCGCCGGCAAACGCAGCCTCGAAGTATTGGGCAACGTAGTCGAAAAATCCGATGATGATACCGAGGTGCAAAAGCAAGCCGTGTTCGCCATTAGCCAGCGATCGAAAGACGAGGCGATTCCTCTTCTGATCAAGATCGCCAGGACTCATCCCAAACCGGCGGTGCGCAAGCAAGCAATGTTCTGGCTCGGTCAGACCGGCGACGAGCGCGCTTTAGAGTTCTTCAAAGAGATACTGGCAAAGTGAGCGGCTCTGGGATTCGCCGGGGGTAGGATCCGGGAATTGAAGATCGGGAATTGAAAAATGCAAGTTGAACATTTGAGGGTGTCCCCCCAGCGAGGCGCCGATTCGCAATTTCACACTTCAATTTCCAATTCTTCGCTGCTCTGGCTGAAACCTTTTGGCGTCCGGCTTCACTAACTAGCGTCTCTGATTAGTCACTGGTTTCTTTGCACTTGATTCGTTGGGAGAGGTTATGAACCCATTTGAACAGCCGCTACTTCGACTGGACGGCGTTACGAAAGTTTTCTTCACCGACGAAGTTGAAACGCACGCATTGTCGGGAATTCACCTGCAGATCGGCAAGGGTGAGTTTGTTTCGATCGCCGGGCCATCGGGTTGCGGCAAGTCCACCCTCCTTGCAATTCTCGGACTGCTCGATTCGCCGACCGAAGGGACCTACACTCTCTCCGGCAAGGCGGTCTCGGATCTCCCGCCGTCGGAGCGCGCTCAGATACGCAATCGCGAGGTAGGGTTTGTGTTTCAGAGCTTCAATCTGATTGGCGATCTCACGGTGTTCGAGAACGTAGAACTCCCGCTGACTTACCGAGGTGTGAGAGCATCAGAACGGCGCGAGCGAGTGCGGGACGCGCTCGAACGAGTCGGAATGGCGCATCGCGAGCGCCATTTGCCAAGCCAGTTGTCCGGAGGTCAGCAGCAACGAATCGCAGTCGCGCGCGCGGTTGCCGGCGACCCTCTGATCGTGCTCGCAGACGAGCCGACCGGCAATCTCGATTCGGCGCACGGCGAAGCGGTGATGGAATTGCTGGGCGAGCTTCATAGCGCGGGCGCGACCATATGCATGGTGACTCACGACCCGCGCTACGCCGCGTATGCTGATCGGATGATTCATCTGTTTGATGGACAAGTCGTGGAAGAGAAAAGCAAGGCGGCGTGAACCCGATACAAGTGCTGGGTCTCAGATTCAAATTACTTGAGATTTCACAGTTCAGATCTCAGAGTTCAGATCTCAGAGTTCAGATTTCAGAAAGCGTCCTTCGCGGCTTCAAGCGCGAGCGCGACCACAAAACCTCAGGAGGCACAAACAGAATATCTCAGGAGACACGAACAATGCGACCAAAACTTGCCCTTACCATAAGCATCGCCATTCTGACTCTTACGCTCACGCCGTTAACCGGTGCAGGCACGCAGCGGAAGCACGTTGACGATCGCAACTATACGGAACGCGAGGATGTCAACCAAACATACGAGCTCGCTCCAGGCGCGCGCGTCGAACTGTCGGTCATTTCCGGTTCGGTCGATGTCGAGACAACAAGCGGCAACACAGCAGAGGTCCACATCGTGCGGCTGGGCGAGACGCGTAAGGATCTCGACTGTTACACGATAGCCATCGAACATACCCCAACCAGTCTGATCATGCGACATAAGCAGGAAAAGACCGACGAGTGCGGGATCATAAGAGCCAAGCAGCAAGTGACGCTTCGGTTGCCACGCAACGTTGATTTGAAGCTCAATGCCATCAGCGGCCCGGTCACGGTCGGCGAGATCGACGGGGCGTTGCGCCTTAGTGGCATCAGCGGCAGAGTAGAAGTGGCGCAGGCGCTCGGCTACTCGGAGATCTCAGGCATCAGCGGCGTCCTCTCGATCTCTATTCCGCGATTGAGCAACCGAGGCATCCGCGTGAGCGGCATCAGCGGCAAGGTGGAGCTTCGCCTTGCGAGCAATTTGAACGCCGACTTGAACGTGAGCGGCATCAACGGCGATGTGAACGCAGCCGCACCCAACGTCACCCTCAACAAAGTCGGCCACTCCAACTTCGCCGGAAAAGTCGGCTCAGGCGGCTCAGTCATCTCGGTATCCGGAATAAGCGGCAGCGTGACGTTCCGAGGCGAGTAGTTGGCTTCAATCATTGAGTCAATCGCCAGGACCGGAACATCGCGAAGGCGAGCCGCTGCAGCCGTCGTGAATTCACGAAAGGCCAGCTAGACACGCCGGCAACCTGATGTTTGCTCTTGGGGTACGAGTGAGCGTACCTAATACAAAGACACGGGGACTCGGGCGCGCCTCCCTGTGCTCCTCGTGTCTTTGTAGTTTTGTGTTCACGCCGCGCGCCTGACGGCCACGCCGCACACGGATCTTTTCGAACATGGTTGTTGCTTGCCCGCTGTATAGCGCCTTTCCATTTCCCCTACTTTGTTCCCGGAACACCTGTTCCCAATCGACCGTAGTTGTCCGCTCGCGGGGACTGGTTAGGCCATCTCGCACCAAAAGCTCGCTTAGCTCATATGTTTCGTTGACCGGTTCGGTGGCATAGCTATCGCATAGACTATAATAGGTGTGCATTCCTGCAACCCGCGCCGTACGACCCTCGACGTTAAGGTGAGGTAGATAACGCCTATGTTGTAGGGACCGCCGCAATTGTCTCGAGTGACAGCTAGCAATTAGCCGGCGGACCTCAATTCGGCGCGCCGGTTCGCTTGTCGCTGATGCCGAGCGCCTTCATCCGGCGATAGAGGTGCGAGCGGTCGATCCCCAATGCCTCGGCGGTGTGTGTAACGTTGCCATCGCATTCCGCCAGCTTGCGAAGAATGTAGTTTCGCTCATACGCCTCGCGCCCTTCGCGATAGGACGTGAAGTTATAACGAGGAGGCGTCTTCACGCTGTCCGGGGTTCCAAGCGGCGGCAGATCTTCTGCGCCGATTCGCTCCTTAGCCGACATTATAACCACGCGCTCGATCGTGTTTCTGAGTTCTCGTACGTTGCCAGGCCAGTCGTATTCTGCCAGTCGATCGCGGGCATGATCGGTGAAAGACTTCGGCGGCCGATTGTACTCGGTCGAGTACTTGAGATTGAAGTAATCTGCGAGCAGCGGAATGTCTTCGCCTCGCTCGCGGAGCGGGGGGACTTCGAACGGGATGACGTTCAGGCGATAAAACAGATCCGGACGAAACGCGCCGCGCTCGATCTCCTCATCCAGCCGCTTGTTGGTTGCGGCGATTATCCTCACATCGACTTGAAGCGGTGTGTTGGAACCCAGGGGCTCGAATCGCTGCTCCTCGAGGACTCGCAGGACCTTCGACTGAACCTTCAAACTCATGTCGCCTACTTCGTCGAGCAACAAGGTGCCGCCGTCATCTTGTTCGAACTTGCCTTGCTTCGCCTGGGTCGCACCGGTGAATGCGCCCTTGGTGTGACCGAACAACTCAGATTCGATCAGCTCTTCGGGGATCGCAGCGCAGTTGAGCTCCACAAAGGGAGACGCGGCTCGCGGCGAGTAATGATGGATCGCTCGCGCAGCCAGCTCCTTGCCGGTGCCGGATTCACCATAGATCAAGATCCGCCCATTGGTCGGCGCGGCGACGGCGATCTGTTGGCGAAGTGCGCGGATCGGCACGCTCTCGCCGATCATGGCGTTGTCGTCGTCGAGCTTCTCGCGTAGTCTCAAATTGTCCGCTTCGAGCTGACGCTGTCGGAGCGCATTTCGAACGGCAAGCACGGTGCGATCTATTTGAAGTGGCTTCTCGATAAAGTCGAGTGCGCCCAGTCGCGTCGCTCGCACGGCTGTTTCGATACTCCCGTGCCCGCTAATCATTATGACTGCGGTGTCAGGGTAAGCAGTCTTCAATCGTTCGAGAGTCTCGATGCCGTCGATGCCGGGGAGCCACACGTCAAGCAGAACGCAGCTGAACGGATGCCGCTCAAAGAAGGCTAGACACTCCTCGCCGGACCCGGCGGTCTCAACTGACATGCCTTCATCTTCGAGCACGCCCGCGAGCGAACGCCGGATCCCCTCTTCGTCGTCGACAAACAGAACTGAATTGGGCAAGGGAAAAGTTAACCGTGATTCGGGATTCGTTAAACGTGTTCGTAACCC
>CAZOOE010000274.1:0-8874 GCA_964581275.1 uncultured Clostridia bacterium | reverse complement strand
AAACTGTGCGACCGACTCTTCTTCCCTGCTCGCGTAGTGAGACTCGATGTATTCATCGAGTATCCGAATGAAGTCGGGCACAATCGACGGCCCCTGAAGCGTGACGAAGTTGCTTCCATCGACGTACACTGGAGCGCGCGGATCTTCGCCGGTGCCCGGCAACGAGATGCCCAGGTTGGCGTGCTTCGACTCGCCCGGTCCATTGACGACGCAGCCCATCACAGCGACTTTCAACTCCTCAACGCCAACGTACCTGTCTTTCCACGAAGGCATCTGCTCGCGAATGTAATTCTGGATGTCTTCGGCCATCTCCTGAAACAGCGTGCTTGTAGTTCTGCCGCAGCCCGGGCAGGCAGTGACCAGCGGAATAAAGCTTCGAAGACCCATCGTCTGAAGGATCTGTTGGGCGACGATGACCTCTTCAGTTCGATCACCTCCCGGCCTTGGAGTGAGCGAGACGCGAATTGTGTCGCCGATGCCGGTCTGCAACAGCACTGCCAATGCAGCCGTCGAAGCTACTATGCCCTTGCTGCCCATTCCCGCTTCGGTCAATCCGAGGTGCAACGGGTAGTCACACCGCGCGGCGAGGTTTCGATATATCTCGATCAGATCCTGGACCTCAGAAACCTTGGCGCTCAGGATGATTCGGTCGTGTCCGAGTCCAGAGCGCTCGGCCAGCTCGGCCGACTCGAGCCCGCTCACGACCACCGCTTCGTGCATCACCTCGCGTGCATCTCTTGGATCGGGGCGGGCGGCGTTTGCATCCATCAGCCTGGTGAGTAAACCTTGATCGAGCGAGCCCCAGTTGACGCCTATTCGCACCGGTTTGTTGTTTTCAACGGCGACTTCGATCATCGACTGAAAATTCTTATCGTGATGCTGGCCGGGTCCCACGTTACCGGGATTGATTCGGTATTTGGCAAGCGCCCTCGCGCACGCCGGATACTCCTTCAACAATATGTGGCCGTTGTAGTGAAAGTCGCCGATGATGGGAACGCTAATGCCGCGATCCCCGAGCCGCTCCGCGATTTGAGGAACTGCGGCAGCAGCCTGGCGAGTGTTCACGGTCACGCGGACAAGCTCCGAGCCGGCGCGGGCCAGTTGTTCGATCTGTAGGGCGGTACCTTCCACGTCGACGGTGTCGGTGTTGGTCATCGACTGAACAACGATGGGGTTCTCGCCCCCGACCTTGACGCCGTCTATGTTGACCGCTACTGATCGCCTTCGATTGATGCTTGACACTGATTGGCTCCTTTGAGGCGTGATTCAAGTCAGGATTGTAACGGCTCGATTGAGTCGTCGCAACGTAACGAACCGCAAAGACTGCGCCACAATCCCCCAACCTTTCCCGGTTGGGTTTTCGCGCACCAACAGTCTCTGTCCGTGGACGGGATTCCTGCTTTTCAGATTTCAAAGAGTCTCTGGCGCTAGCGGGTACGCGCAGAATCTCTGAAGCACACCTCGTAGGCGCTTCAAACTTGCGGATTTCTGTGACAGGCCTTATCTTTGCGCCGTTCGCCATCGGCAACCTTCAGACGCACGGAGGAAACAACCTCAATGAAAGACAAACTCGATGAGCTGGAACACGCGAAGGGGAGCCTGAACCCAAACGCTCCATACGCGGTTTCTAATCGCTACACACTCTCGCATCATATGGTGACCACGGCGTTCAACCTCGATGGTTTTCGAATAGTCAGGACATTCGGCATCGTGCGGGGCATCACCGTCCGTTCGCGGTCGATCTTCGGAACGATCGGAGGAACGCTGCATACAATAGTCGGCGGCAACATTACTGCATTCACCAGGCTCTGCGAAGTCGCGCGCGCCGAGGCATTTGAGATAATGGTCCAACACGCAAGCGAGCTCGGCGCCAACGCGGTCATCGGGATGCGATACGACGCGAACGAGATCATGAACGGCGTGACCGAGGTGCTTGCGTACGGAACAGCAGTGGTGGTCGAGCCGGTCGAGTAGTTCGCAGATACTCCCGTTCCCAGAAGCTGGTCTCGAGGAGCTGAGGATGAAACGACAAAAGTCCCGGATAGCCGCGGCGGTTCTCGCCTCAAACGGGCTCGCCACTTTTCTCACCGGCGGCACGACCGCGCAGCAGCAACCGGAACCAACCTGGAAATGGCCGGAAAGCAAAGTCTTTGAAACCGTCAACCGGGTGCGGGCCGGGCGCGACCTGACACCAAAGCGCTGGCCGCGAGGCGCCCGCGTTGCGGTCGGACTGTCGTTTGATTTCGACAATGAGACTCCCTCGCTGAGGGATGGCCAGACTTCTCCGGCATTGATGGCTCAGGGAGAGTACGGCGCGCGCGCCGGCCTGCCTCGCATCCTGCGCCTACTGGATCGCTTCAAGATACCTGCTACTTTCTTCATTCCGGTGATCAGCGCGAAACTTCATCCGGAGAGCGTGAAGAACATCGTCTCCCAGGAACGTCACGAGATCGGAGTTCACGGCTGGATTCACGAGCGCAACTCGCTGCTTGAAGAAGCCGACGAACGGGAGTTGCTGCGCCGCAGCATCGAGGCTCTGACCGAAATCACCGGCAAGAAGCCGGTAGGAATGCGCACGCCGTCATGGGACTTCAGTCCAGCAACGATGAAGCTGGTCCGCGAATTTGGTTTGATGTACGACAGCAGTCTTATGGCTGACGACCGTCCCTACGAAGTACTGGTCGATGGCAAAGCGACAGGCGTTGTCGAGCTGCCGGTCGAGTGGATCATGGATGACTTTCCTTATTTCGGAATGGACAGGACAACGACTCTTCGGCCTTATACGACTCCAGATGAAGTCTTTTCAATCTGGCGCGCAGAGTTCGACAAGGCTTATGAGGAAAAGACAATGTTCATCCTGACTATGCATCCCCACGTGATCGGCCACCGGTCTCGAGTTGCGATGCTCGACCGATTGGTTAGATATATGCAATCGCGACCTGGAGTCTGGTTCGCAACGCACGAAGAGATCGCGCGATTCGTCAGGTCGAAGAAGCAGTAGGAGCGCAGGCGAACTCAACATTCACGCGTCTCGTATGCCATCAATGAAATCTATTTAATCTCATTCACCTATTGATCTGACTGCAAAGAAACGAGACTGAGTTCTCAGCAATTCCTACAGCTTGTCACCGGCTACACCTCGCGAGTATCGTACCAAACGCGCCAAATCGATTCCGGGTATCTCACTCTTCGGAGGTGACCGTGACAGCACGCCGTAGGATCCTGTCCGCCTTTGCTTGCTCGCTGGCCTTCGGACTTCTATCGTCCGCCACTGCACAGCAATTCAACCCAAATCTCTACCAAAACCTTCGCTGGCGGATGATCGGGCCGCATCGAGGCGGTAGGACCGTCGGCGCGACCGGTGTGCCCGGGCAGCCCAACGTCTTTTACATCGGCGTCAACAACGGCGGCGTTTGGAAGACCAACGACTTCGGCCACACCTGGAAGCCAATCTTTGACGATCAGCCCACCGGTTCGATAGGCGCGCTCGCGGTTGCTCCATCCAATCCGGACATCGTCTACGTCGGTAGTGGCGAAGGCTTGCAACGGCCCGATCTCTCGACCGGCGACGGAATGTATAAATCGACCGACGCGGGAAAGACCTGGAAGCACCTTGGCATGCGCGACGGACAACAGATCGGCGCGATCATAGTAGATCCGCGCGACCCGAATCGCCTGTTCGTAGCGGTGCTCGGGCATCCTTACGGCCCGAATGAAGAACGGGGCGTGTTTCGCTCGAGCGACGGTGGTGAGACGTTTCAGAAGTCACTCTACAAAGACGAGAACACCGGTGCGATAGCGCTTGCCTTCGATCCTTCAAACCCGCAGACGGTTTACGCCGATATGTGGGCCGGCCGGCAAGGCGCGTGGGAAAACGGCGCGTGGCAAGGCCCGGGAAGCGGGCTGTTCAAATCAACCGACGGTGGCAACACCTGGCGGCAGCTTACGAAAGGGCTTCCGACTTTTGAACAGGGTTTAGGACGAATCGGCTTCTGTGTAGCGCCGAGCGATCCAAAGCGGATGTACGCGACCGTCGACGCTTCGCCGCAACTCGGCGGAGTCTACCGCTCGGAGGACGCCGGAGAGAGCTGGCGGCGTATCAGCAACGACGCGCGGCCGTGGGGTCGTGGCAGCGACTTCGCCGAGATCAAGGCTGATCCCAAGAATCCGGACATCGTCTACAGTGCCAATGTCGTGACGTGGCGTTCAACCGACGGCGGACAGAACTGGGTCGGGTTTCGCGGGGCGCCCGGCGGCGATGATTATCACACCATCTGGATCAACCCGGACATCCCGCAGATCATGTTGATCGCCAGCGATCAAGGCGCGATCGTCACTGTCAACGGCGGCCAGACCTGGAGCTCGTGGTACAACCAGCCGACCGCGCAGTTCTATCACGTCATCACCGACAACCGGTTTCCGTATTGGGTCTACGGAGGTCAACAGGAGAGTGGCTCAGTCGGAATCGCCAGCCGAGGCAACGACGGTCAGATTACATTTCGCGAGTGGCATCCCGTCGGCGTCGAGGAATACGGCTATGTAGCGCCCGATCCCCTTAACCCAAATATCATCTACGGCGGCAAGATCACGCGCTTCGATTGGAGCACCGGACAAGTGCAGAACATCTCGCCCGAAGCGGCTCGTAGCGGCAAGTATCGTTTTCTTCGAACCGCTCCGGTGATCTTCTCTCCTGTCGATCCGCACGTCCTGTATTTCGCCGGCAACGTGCTGTTCAAAACGACCACTGGGGGAAACAGTTGGGACATCATCAGCCCTGATCTATCGCGCGAACAGCCCGAAGTGCCAGAAAGCATCGGCATCTATCGAACGCCGGAGATGGCAAAGCAACCGCGCCGAGGCGTCATTTACACCGTCGCGCCTTCATACAAAGACGCGAACGTGATCTGGGCAGGAACCGACGACGGCTTGATTCACGTTACTCGTGACGGCGGTAGGAACTGGGCCAACGTCACTCCACCCGGAATAACCGCGTGGAGCAAGATCTCGATCATAGACGCCGGACGATTCGATGCCAACACCGCCTATGCGGCAGTGAATCGGATCCGGCTCGACGATCAACGGCCGCACATCTATCGCACTCACGACGGCGGTAAGATCTGGAAAGAGATCGTAAACGGCCTTGGAGACAGCGGCCCGGTGAACGTCGTTCGCGAGGATCCCGTTCGGCGCGGGCTGCTGTATTGTGGGAGCGAGCGAGCGGTGTATGTCTCGTTCAACGACGGCGACAACTGGCAACCGCTGCGTCTTAACATGCCTGCAAGCTCGATTCGAGATCTGGTCGTCAAGGATGATGATCTGGTGGTCGGGACTCACGGCCGTTCGTTCTGGATTCTGGATGACATTACTCCGCTTCGCCAGATCGGCGAGCAAGTTGCCGCTGCGGAAGCCTTTCTCTTCAAGCCGCAATTGGCTTATCGCGTCCGGTGGAATATGAACACCGATACGCCGCTACCGCCTGAAGAGCCCGCGGGAAAGAACCCACCCGACGGCGCAATCATTAACTATTATTTGAAGTCTGCGGTTAGTAGCTCGATTGTTCTCGAGATTTCCGACTCATCGAACAACCTGGTTGCACGCTTTTCGAGCGCCGATAAGCCTGACGATATCGAAGCGATCAGCAAAGAAGTCAACATTCCGGCTTACTGGATTCGTCGCCCGCAGATTCTTTCGACTAGTCCCGGCACGCAGCGTTTTGTGTGGAACATGCACTATCCGGCTCCCGAAGGCCAGCAAGCCCAATTCCCAATCGCGGCGATCTACGGCGACACCGAGCGACATCCGCTTGGTCCGTGGGTGCTTCCCGGCAACTACATCGTGAAGCTTACGGTAAACGGCCGCAGTTTTACCCAGCCGCTGACGGTGAAGATGGATCCGCGAGTGAAGACACCACCAGAGGGGTTGGCTCAGCAGCACGCGATCGCGATGCGTAGCTCTGACGGGATAAAGCAAGCTCGCGCGGCGATCGGGCAAGTTCGCAAGCTTCGAACACAGCTGCGGGCGTTGCGCGATCGGGCAGGCCAGGGTGCGCTCGCGGATGCGATTGCCGCGCTCGACAGAAAAGCAGCGGCGCTTGAAGGAGCAGGCGGCGGCGGCTTCCGTGGCGGCGGCGGTCGCGGTGGCGGATCGAGCGAGCCGAGCTTTTCCGCAGTAAGCGGCGAGCTATTGGGTCTTATGGGATTAGTCGAGGGCGCCGACGTTACGCCGCCGAGTCAGGCGGTTGCAGCATCCGCGCAGCTTCAGCAGTCGCTGGCGTCAGTGCTATCGCGCTGGAATGAGCTCAAAGATAAGGACGTGAGGGCCCTCAATGAGCAGATTCGTCAAGCGAATCTACCACCTGTTGATATTGGGATGTAGGTCTTTCAACTATTGCAGCGATGGACCTATCAATTTGCGGCTTAGCGTCTTAGCGTCTTAGCGTCTTTGCTTGAACCGGTCTTTGGATAAGGACCGTCCACGCAAAGACGCAAAGTCGCAAAATGATAAAAGAAGGCCCGGCCCGCTCCGAACCAGAGAGGTTCTATCCTATTTCTTTTGCAGATCGGCCAGCGCCGCCAGAACCTCGTCACTGTGCGGCATTGGCTTGACACCCATGAACACTTTCGCGACGTTTCCCTTCGGATCAATGATAAAGGTGTTTCGAGCCGACAGCTTGTTACCGTTGTACTCCATCACCGAGCCATAGGCTTCGGAGACAGTCTTCTCAGTGTCCGCCAGCAGTTTGAAGCTCAAACCTTCTTTGGTGCAGAAATCTTTATGCGAATCGGCTGTATCGACGCTGACGCCGAGAATTACAGTCTTTGACGCTTCATATTTTGCAATGTCGCGTTGAAAGTTATGGGCTTCGACTGTACAGCCGGAAGTGAAGTCTTTCGGATAGAAGTACAGCACGACCCACTTGCCTTTGTAGTCCTTGAGGCTGACCGTCTTCCCTTCATTGCTCTTGAGCGTGAAATCCGGGGCAGGCTTTCCTACTTCGGGAGGGCCGCTGAACGCCACCGCCATCCCTCCAAGGCATAACAATGCTATTAGAAAAAGACTTCCGACTGTGATTTGTTTCCTATGCATTTTCTCTCCTTCACGATTGGGGGTTGATCCACTGACAGCTAAGGCTATTACCAATTCTGAGAGTTAACTTGCTGCGGCCAGCACAGCGTCGTAATCAGGATGATTTGCGATCTCGCTGACGTATTCGACATACTTCACCTTGTCATCCGGCCCGACGACAAAAACGGCTCGCGCATGGACGCGATCAAACGGCCCGCCTTCAATCAATACGCCATAGTTTTTGCCGAACGAACCGTCGCGGTGATCGCTGGCCGTCGTAATCTTGTCCACACCCGCTGCGCCGCACCATCGCTTCATCGCGAAGGGCAGATCCATGCTGATGCAAGCGATTTCCACGCTTGGTATCTTCGAAGCTTCCTCGTTGAAGCGTTTCGTTTCAGCATCGCAAACCGGAGTATCGAGTGACGGAATGCTCAGCAGGATCCGGGTCTTGCCGGCAGATGAGCTTAAGCGGTAGTCGCTCAGATCGCTTTTTTGCGTCTTGAAATCGGGCGCGGAATCCCCGACTTTGACTTCATTTCCAACCAGCTTAACCGGATTGCCTCTGAGTGTAACGTTAGCCATTTACGTTTCTCCTGTGGGTTTATTTCTTATCAGACGGAATCTATAGCCTAAAGGTTGAGCCCTGTACTGATCAAGCTGCTTTTGAATGGTTCCGGAGTGCGCCGCCATCAGCAGTCGTACTCCGTTGCCGCGCACTCGGCGACGTTCTGGATTCGTATCGGTCAGTACCTCGCAGGGACATTTGTGCGCAACGATCCAAAGCGCCGGCGATAATCAGAACGAGTGTCTCGATAGAGGGCGAACTCCAAAGGCGCACTCCAAAGCTTGGAGCGCTGTTCGATCTTGTGTAAGCTTTCGCTATGCAGAGCGCCCCAAAGTTCACGATCGGCCTGGTACAAATGGCGATGTCGCCAGACGCGGAAAACAACCTTGCGCGAGCGGTCTCACTTGTCGAACAAGCAGCCGGTCTCGGCGCCGAGGTTATCAGCTTGCCCGAGTTGTTTCGTTCGCAATACTTCTGCCAGCGCGAGGATGCTTCGCTTTTCGATCTGGCGGAGCCGGTAGCCGGTCCTTCGACCGCAGCGATGGGAAGACTTGCTCGTGAGAAGAAACTCACGATAATCGCGCCAATTTTTGAACGTCGAGCGGCCGGGCTCTATCACAACAGCGCCGCGGTCATCGGCACCGATGGCAAAGTCTCAGGCCTCTATCGCAAGATGCACATTCCGGATGATCCCGCCTACTACGAGAAGTTCTACTTCACACCTGGCGATCTGGGCTTTCACGCGTTTGATACGCCGGTTGGAAAAATCGGGACGCTGATATGCTGGGATCAATGGTATCCCGAAGGCGCGAGGCTGACAGCACTCCGAGGCGCGAGCGTTATTTTCTATCCGACGGCGATTGGATGGCATCCGCACGAGAAGGAAGTCTTCGGTGCAGCGCAGCGTGACGCGTGGCGGACGATTCAGCGCTCACACGGGATCGCTAACGGCGTCTATGTAGCCGCGGTGAACAGGGTCGGGCACGAGAAGCCTTCGAACGGTGGTGCCGGAATTGAGTTTTGGTGCTCGTCGTTTCTGTGCGACCCGTTCGGAGTCGTGGTCGCCGAAGGCTCGACCGACCGCGAAGAGGTCTTGATCGGCGAAGTGGATCTAGCTCGTATAGAAGAAGTGCGGCGCAACTGGCCCTTCTTGCGCGACCGTCGCATCGACGCCTATGAGGGACTTAATCAGCGCTACCTTGACGCCACCGAATAATGACTACGCCCGTAAGTGAGTTCCG
>CAZOOE010000273.1:0-8889 GCA_964581275.1 uncultured Clostridia bacterium | reverse complement strand
CAATTCTGCTCGTGATCTGCGTGCAGGATAAACAGCACGTCGAGCGCGTGCTCCAGAACTCGATTCGGTTTGTACTTCACTTCGGTCATCTTGAACATCATGTTCAGGAAGTTGCCTGGGTAGCTCAGATCGTTGTCGGGATAGTCGTACGGCATTCCCACACTGTGGCGGTACGCGAAAGCCGCGAGCGTCGGCATCTTGGCTATCAGCCGATATATCTGATGACGGCGAGACTCAGGATCGAAGATGTCCTTGGCATCCTTGTAGAACGTGGACAACGCGCCAACGGTCCCGATCAGCATCCCCATCGGATGCGCATCATAGTGGAAACCGTCCATTGCCTTCTTGATCTGCTCGTGAATAATAGTGTGATGTGTGATGTTCCAGGACCAATCTCTCAATTCCCCTGATGTCGGCAACTCTCCGTGGATCAGCAGGTAGGCAACCTCGAGGTAGGTGCTGTGCTCGGCCAGTTGCTCGATCGGATATCCGCGATATCGCAGGATTCCCTTGTCTCCGTCTATGTACGTGATGCTGCTCTTGCACGAGGCGGTGTTCATAAACGCTGGGTCATAGCTCATCAGCCCGAAGTCGTCGTCTGAGATCTTTATCGCTCTCAGGTCCATCGCCCGAATCACACCGTCCTCGATCGGAATCTCGTACTGTTTACCCGTCCGATTGTCGGTGACTGTAAGGGTATTCGCACTCATTGCTTCCTCCTTGGTTCTAGGTCAAAGGTCCCTACACAAGCGCGGACGTGTCGCGATCGCGTGGTGTGTCCCAGCCCGAGCCGGTTCCAATGGATCCAATCATACCGCAGGCGCTCGCGAGAAAGAATCATCAATCACGCCGCTGACCGAGACGCCTGCCGCTAGATCGTACCGTCCGAGTTCCTTGGCTCACCGTCCGGCCCGAACGAAGCGCGGGTATCGAGGTGCCCAGATTTTCGCGTCCACCAGCCGCTCGAGCTCCTCATCTGAACCAGCGCGCGTAAGACCGAGACGCAGGGCTTCGCCGGCCACGGCCAGCGCCACGCGCCGTGACATCTCGCGAACGCCCTCGAGCGACGGGTAGAGCGAGGCAGCGCGATCGTGCAACGCCGGCGAGAATCCAGCAAGAACCCGCGCGGCTGCGACAAACATTTCGTTAGTCACCCGCCGAGCGCCCGAAGCGATCACTCCCAACCCGACGCCCGGAAAAACAAACGCATTGTTGCACTGGCCGATGTGGATCACGCGGTCTCCAAACACAACCGGAGGGAACGGACTGCCGGTGGCCACCAGCGCCCGGCCCTCGGTCCAGTTGATCAAATCCATCGGAATGGCCTCGCTTTTCGACGTCGGGTTCGATAGCGGGAAGATCACCGGCCGGTCAACGTGCGTTGCCATCTCGCGAACGAGATCCTCGGTGAACGCGCCCGGCTGAGCCGACGTGCCGATCAGAATCGACGGTCTCACGTTCTTGATCACATCCAAGAAAGTCATGTGATCTGGGTCAGCCAATCGCCAAGTACTTGTTCGCGCCTTGTCTTGAGCATACCTCTGCTTGAACGGCTCCAACTCGTTCCTACCGGTGTGAACGAGGCCGTGGCTGTCGACCAGCCAGATCGCCGCCCGGGATGCTCGTTGAGAGAGGCCTTCGCTCATCATTGCGGACACGATCTGATCACTGATTCCGGTCGCCGACGAACCGGCGCCCAGCATTACGATCTGCTGCTTGCTGATGGTGGACCCGCTCGCGCCCATCGCCGCGAGCAACCCCGCAAGCGTCACCGCCCCGGTTCCTTGAATGTCATCGTTGAAGGTGCAAAGCCGATCGCGATAGCGTTCAAGCAATCGGGTCGCGTTGTTCTTGGCAAAGTCCTCCCACTGCAAGAGCACATTCGGGAACCTGTCGATCACCGCTCGAACAAAGGCGTCGATGAAGTCATCATACTCGTGCCCGCGCACCCGTTGGTGCCGCCACCCGAGATACAGCGGGTCGCGCAGCAGCTCTTCGTTATCTGTGCCAACATCGAGAATGATCGGAAGCGCTCTGGCAGGTGGTACGCCGGCGCACAGCGTATACAGCGATAGCTTGCCCACAGGAATGCCCATGCCGCCGACACCCAGATCTCCCAGCCCGAGGATTCGCTCGCCGTCGGTGACGACTATCACGTCGACTTCCTTGTTCGGAGCGTTCGCGAGGACGGTAGTAATGTCGCTTCGCTGGGTGTAGGAAATGTAAAGTCCGCGAGGCCGTCGGTAGATCCGGCTGTACTGCTTGCAGCCTTCGCCAACGACTGGAGTGTATATGACCGGCATCATCTCGGTGATGTGCTCTTGCAGTAACCTGTAGAACAACGTTTCATTGCGGTCCTGGAGACTAACCAGATAAATGTAGCGTTCGAGGTCCGTGTCCTTTTGCTTGTAGCTGCCGTAAGTCCGCTCGAGCTGCTCCTCGATTGTAGAGATATGCGGCGGCACCAGGCCGAGCAGCCCGAATTCCCGGCGTTCCCCTTCCGAAAACGCACTCCCTTTGTTGAGCAGAGGATTCTCGAGCAGCGACTGTCCGGTCAGAGAAATCTCGATCGCTTCTTCCGGAGTGTCCGGGCCCACGGTTGAAGTCATACATTACCCAAACTCAGGACGCAGCTGAGCGATACTGGGATCCTGATCCATCAAATTCAACAAGCATCGACTCGAGCGTTGCGCTTATCGCGACTCGATCGAACTTCAAACCTATCATCGGAATGAAGACCCGTTGGCGAGTTGTGCCGTTGATCTCTTTGAGCAAAAGGCGGCAAAACGATGCAACGACAACTGCATCGAACTGCTTACCGGTGTGCTTTCGCAAATCCGAGAGTGTCTGTTCGAGTGTCAACCGAGAACGATAGGGTCGATCGGTCATCATCGCGTCGAATGAATCGGCGAGTGTCACGATCTTTGAGCCCAGCGGTATCTCGTCGCCTCGCAGGCCCTGAGGATAACCGGTGCCGTCGACCTTTTCGTGATGGCACTTGGTCATATAAGCGATCTCGTCCCACGGACGGCGGATGTTTGAAAGTATCTCGAAGCCAGTTGTCACGTGCTTGTTCAGTTCGCCGAATTCCTTATCGGATAGCGGTCGAGGATTGTTGATGATCGCTCGATCGACGGTAATCTTGCCGATGTCGTGCAGGTAGGCTGCGACGCCGACATGCTCGAGTTCCAGCCCGGTCAAACCCATCTCACGCGCTATTGCTTCGGTGTAGCGGGCCACACGATCTGAATGACCGCTGGTATAGGCGTCCTTCAAATCGATCGCAGCACCGAAAGCGCGCACGGTGTCACGGTAAATCTGGCGCATCTCGCCGTAGAGTCGCTTGTTCTCTTCGGCTTTACGTCTGTGGGACACCAACAGTCGATGGTTGTAGAATGCGATGGCGATGCTTCGTGAGATCGCGCCTACGATCTCTATGTCTTCGTCAGAATACTCATCTCCAGTGAACTTCTCCGACAGGAGTATCGAGCCCATCAACTCACCGCGTGCGATCATTGGCGCCCAGATGTGGGTTTGCATCCGCTTGAGCAGCTCGTCGTTGCGTTCAACAAGTGACGCAAGCCCGCCGATTTCGGCGCCGATCAGAATTGGCTGCGTGCGCGTGGTGAGACCTTCGACTTCATCGCGATCGAGTGCGATCCGTTGGCCGACGGCTCCGGTGAGCCCCTTTGCCGCGACGATCTTCAACTGGCGAGGCTTGGCGGTGTATCGCGCAATCGCGCCTCGAGGGATCGCGAGCGCGCCAAGCAACGTGTGAAGCGACGCGCGGGTGACCTCCGCGAAGTTGTGGGTTGAGCTGATCTCGGCTGCGAGATCCGTCAGAGCACTTACGTTGTGAAGCATTTTTCTGAGCGTGAGATTCATTGCATCTCCATTTTCTATTTCTTATTTTTCATTTTTCGATTCATTTGCTATTTACCATTTCATTGCCATTGTCTGGCGACCGAAACGTCGGCTCCTAAATGACAAATCACAAATGGAAAATGGAAAACCGTCTCGGGAGCCGCCCCAAAAACGTGTTTCTAGGTGGCGGCTTCCTCGAGTTCGCCGCACAGTTTCAGCAGCGCCGTCTCTTCGGTGTCCACCATCTCCACATGCGACATTAGGCCAAGCATATCAAACAACTCTCGATTCGACGCGTTTAGATTCGAGAGCACCAGCGTCCCTTGCGCGTGGTTCACCGACTCGATCACTCCAAGAAGTATCGAGATGCCAATGCTGTTGATCAACTCGGTCTCCTGGAAATTGATCACAATGCGACGAACACCGTCGGCAAGGAACTCCCGACATCTGCTCTCGATTCGCTCTCCTCGTAGCTCATTGAGGTAAGTCCCTGGGTAGATCACCGCTGCGTCCTCGACTAGCCTGGCTCTGATCTCAGCAGCACTCATAGCGTCTCCTCCAAAGAGGCAGCAAACAACAAACAGACACCGCCACTGGTGCGGCGAGATTCCGGGTTGCTGCTATTGGTGATGTTCCTGCTATTGACTGCCGGGGCGTTTGCGGAACTTGGTCATTATCAGCCGCGTTCCGTCATCGGTCCGTTCGAATTTCACTTCATCCATCAGTGCGCGGATTATTTGCAATCCGCGACCTCGCGCGCCCTTCGCCGGCTGAGCAGCAACCGAGGGGGTCGATTGTCCGTTCGCTCCGCCAAAGTTCTTGCCCTTGTTCGATACAGTGATTATAAGCCTATCCTCGCTAATTGCGAAGTGCTGATGAATTCTTCTATCGGGACTGTCGCTGTGCTCGGCTGCGTTGATGCACGCTTCGATCAGAGCCGTCTTGATCTGATTGATCGCATCCATATCGAAGTCAGCCGCCCTCGCTATCTGCTCGGCGGTGCGGGCGGCGATCAACTCCGCCTCATCCTCGACTGGAATGACCAGCTCAAACTCGCTCGCTGGCCGCGGCTCTGTCCCGAGCGCCAGCCTCGTCAAATAATCCTGGAGCAAATCGAGATGCGAATAGGTCGAGTGGTACGCGTGCAAGCTTGAGAGCCGTTCGGACGCCAGCGCCGAGAAGCCTTCCTTGCTGATATACCAGCGAACCGCGTGAGACGAGGTTCCGGCTCTCGCTATGTGGGCCCGCGACACTGGCTCAAGCTGCTGGTCGATCCGCCCGAGCGTTGATACATCTAGCGGCTCTCTCGAGTTTATCAGCGCAATCAGCCACAACACCTCGTTGGCTTCGGTGTAGATGCCGCCTTCAAAACCGGTCGCTCCAAGCACGCGCCAATTCACACCGGGCTGCTCGCCTCCACCGTGGTCGTGAACAACCACTACCTGCGGCAATCGCACCCTCTCGGGCTCATCCTCGAGCACCCGCCGCACCTGCACCCGGCTCATTCCACGATAGGTCTTCTCGTAAGCC
The DNA here is from genome assembly GCA_964581275.1 of uncultured Clostridia bacterium. GTDB lineage: Bacteria > Acidobacteriota > Blastocatellia > UBA7656 > UBA7656 > Onstottus_A. The sequence continues at coordinate 3,495 of CAZOOE010000273.1, read as the reverse complement.
ATCTCGTCGAACAAGCTGGAGGGAACGCTCTGAAAATCGAAACGCGAGATCAGCTCGACCAGCTGCCACTCAATGCTCGCGTTGTACCGCGAAATCATCATGCGATATGAACATTTAAGCTTCTCGCTAAGCAGTTCTTCGCCGGCAACTGGTCTGGGCGCGCCGGAAATCTCGCTGCGATACTTTGCGCGCATATAATCCGCAAGCACCGGGTCGCTCGACGCCTTGACGAAGCCGTAGCCTATGTCCAGCACTTCGTGCGAGTGCAGGCGTCCAAGCAATGCCGCGCCATCAGCGATATGCTCGCCCATCCGCTCCGCTACCGCATCGATAGGAACAGGAGAACCTGCTTCATCTATTAGCGCCAGTGCCTCAAGCACAGCCCGTCCCTCGCGTGGCTCACGTGCCACCTCGCGCAAGAGTGCGTCGAGGTAATGGCCGATGCGACCGCTTAATACTTCCCTGGCGTACAGCCGCTCGAACTCGAGAAAGGTCTTTAACGACGAACCTCCAGATGCCGCCGCGTCTAGGATCGCTCGAGTGTAAAAGAAGTCGCAATTGAGCTGCTGAGCCATTAGCTCGATCGTCGAGTCGCTGATTTCGATTCCGAGCAGATCGGCGTGCCGCCTTGTAATCCTTTCCATCGACCCATCGCTGATTCGCTCCACACCAATCACTTCGATCCGGTCGAATATCTCCTGATCTGGCGGGATCAACTCAGTCACAATCCGCCGCAAGCCGCTAAACACGTACGCCGTACCATGCTGTTCGGTCGTCCCGCCGGTTTCTATCGCTCGTATGAACTCATTTTGAATCCCTGAGCCTGCAATCAGGTGCCAGTTGTCGATCATCACCAGCGGTTTAAGCCCTGTGCGCAGGGCAGCTAGAACCGGAGCCATCAAAGCGAAGCGCACCAGTGAGGCAGCGTCTGACGATTGCGAAGCCCGCGCAAACGAATCGATCATCGACCTCACCCACTGGTAATCTTCCGGCGTTGCGACGCGACTGATGACTTCAGGCGGCTGATCGACGACCGGCAGGTGCCTAGGATCATTGCGCCTGAACGCCACGAACTGTGCGAGGAACCGCGAGAAATAATCCGCAGCGAACGTCTCTGGATTGAGGCAAGAAGGTCGGAGTGGATAGAAGATTGGCATCGCCTCGCCTCCTTCGTTGAAGAGGCGATCAAAACTCTTGCGCAGCAGCTCGGTCTTACCGACCCTGAGCTGGCCGAGCAAGAGTGCAATGGAAGCGGAACCGGAAACACTGGTGAGCGCGTCGGGACCTGTACGCGCAATAGAACAGACCCTGGCCAATTCAACTGCTCGCTCTACAAACTGCTCATCGGCGAGACGGCTAAGAATCTGTGTCGAAGAATCAGTCATCCGGTTTAACGTCGTGAGACTCGCAGGGCGATCCTTTGCTAACACGCCTGTCCGCACAGCGGGCCTGCCTGCCCATTTGTCCACCGGCTATTCCATCTACGCGGGCGCCAACCAGTGGGAATGCTAGTCAGCCGCGTGCATGTCTTCATAGACCGCCACGCAGTTGCGGCCGAGCGTCTTCGCCTGGTAGAGAGCGCGGTCCGCAGTCTCCATGATCGCAAGAGGGCTTTGTCGCGAACCGCTGAACGAGGAAATACCCGTGCTGATCGTCACCTGGCCCATCAGATCGCCCTGTTCGGTTCTGTACTCGGTCTCGCAGATCGTTTTGCGGAGCCTCTCGGCGATCCGGGCAGCGTCCCCAAGCTCGGTTTCAGGCAGCACTACACAAAACTCATCCCCGGCAAATCTCGCCGACATGTCGATAGCCCGAATCATCCCGCGAAGCAGGTGGGCGGTCTTGACCAGCACAATGTCCGCATTTGTGTGCCCGTAAATGTCGTTGTATGTCTTGAACCGATCGACGTCGATGATCATGAAGGAGAGCGGAGTGTTGTAGCGCTTAGATCGCTCCACCTCTTCAAACAATCTGTCCTGAAGGTAACGCCGGTTTGGCAATCCGGTCAGCGGATCGGTCAATGACATCTGCTGAAAAGTCTCGGCTTTTTTGGCCCACTCCGTTCGGTCGATTATCAGCGCAAGGTGCGGCACCATCATCTCGAGCATCATCAGATCGTCACTTTCGTAAGGAACGCCGTCCGAACGGTCGGTCAAGTTGATGACACCAACCTTGCGCAGTCCCAGAGTGATCGGATAGCTGATAAACGACTTGGTCTTGTAGCGGCCCGATCTTTCGTTGGGGAGCCGCGAATCGTTATCGGCATCACGCACCACCAACGGAGCCCCGTTGGCCAGCACCGCTCCCGCGATTGATTCGCCAAGCTTGAGTCGTACCGGACTGCCGGCCTCGAGACCGGATCCCAGGGTCGCCTCCAGCGCAAGCTCGTTTGATTCCTGATTGAAGATCATCAGCGAGCTGCGCTCCGCTTTCATCATCTGGCTGAATCTCTCGAGGAGCGACTGATACACTTTTTGGGAATCAATGGCGGATGAGATTCCCTGCAAGAATCCGTAGAACTGCCCGATTGAGCGCCTCCTGCTTTCAAGCTGATCAGTGAGTCGGACGATTTCCAGTTGTGCATCCAAGAGGCTTGCAGATCCCCTAGCGTCCTGCACAGGCTGCTCTTCAGACCTTGTCGCATTCTGAAAGTGATAGGAAGCGGTTGAGCCTACAAGATCGGCAGCCTCAGTTAACTCGCGCGGGTCGATGAACTTTATGTTCTTGAGGCATTCACCGTTCTCAACGGCCGCCATCTCTCCGTACCCACTCAGAAACTCGGCGAACTCAGAAGTTGAAGCAAAAGACCTGCCTCCCAGTATCACCAACTGCTTTTGATCGATGGCCACCGGGATTGCGAAACAGTGGAGGCCTGCGTGGCATGTAAAGTCAAACTGTTTGCCGGCTGCGACCGCGTTGCTGTGCGCTGCTCCGCAATCAGCGCCACACAACGGGGCGTGCTCGGGAGAGACACGCATCGCGCGGCAAATGCTGTTGTCATTCTCGATCCGGCCTATTACAGCCCCGTCACGACTGAGTGTCGTCAGCGCGATACCGTTCTTGTCGGCGAGGGATTTCTGAAGGCGCAGCCATACGGCGAGAGAGTTATCGTGGTCCAACTCGCTTGGTGAGGATATTGCCTTCCTGGCGGTTTCTTTGCTCAACTTCGCTGGAGCTCTCGGGAGCCCCATACCTCCCACTGACCAGCTTTTCGTCTTTGCCAGCAACCCGGCAACAATCCGCGTTTGCACGACTGCTCGCGGATATTGGTTTTGTACTTCGGTCAATTTCCAGACTAATTTGTACTTCGGTCAATTTCCAGACTAATAAGTGCGATCCGTTGCCACGAGGCGACCGAATCGGAGCGGGGTAGCTCAGATAGACACCTCCGCGCCAACCTAGCATAGCAGGATCATAGTTTTCAATATAAACGTGAAGTACGGGTGTGGGTCGTGGATGTAGGTATGTACTCAGCAAGCCGAGCGACTTTCATAG
>CAZOOE010000272.1:0-8905 GCA_964581275.1 uncultured Clostridia bacterium | reverse complement strand
ATCGACATGGTTCACCGGTTTATGTTTGGTTGGAAAGCAAAGTTTGACTTGGGGGACACATGAAGAGAAAAGTGTGCGACGTCCCTGGCTTAAAGGATTCGGAGGTTTCCGTGCGTTATGGCACCGGAGTCGTAACCGCCATAACCAACGAGGAATACGCCATTCTATGGTCGGGGCGCGGTTTGACCAAGTACAGGAGATCGATTCTCGATGACAAGCTGGAGCAGATCTTTCAGCGAGTAGAGAAGCAGGCAGGTCTTCCCAAGGAACGCCACCTGCATCTTGGCACCTCCAAAGCCGGGGTGCCTTTCAACGAAAACTACGATCGCGCCAAAGTTGAATTGCTTTGTGAGCAGTTAAAGATGTCGGGAGCGCGCAAGGCGAAGGATGTCGCCGATGGTCTGGCGGCCGAGCTATTCACCAAGAAGCTTGCCCTGCGAGGCGCGGCCAAGAATGTCCTATTGCAACTTGCTGAACTGTGTAACACTCGAAGCTCCGCCAGCGATGAAGCTCAGAACATCAGCCGAGAGCTCTTCTTTGGCTATGTGCTTCAGAAGTCGGATTTCGTGATCGCCGAAGCAGAGAAGTGAATAGGAGAAGCTGCGTTTCGCCAACCTTAAGATTCGTTGACCGCAATAGAGTCGGTTTGTTGAGCTGGAACCTCCAACCGCGTGTTTCCTGCCTGCGCGGCGATCAGCTTGACCTTCTTTAGTTCCGTCCCTTTGATTCCGAAGAACGTGGCCATCTGAATTATCTGGTTGGGGCTCACGAAATCGTTCGGGTCCGAGCAGAATTTATCTATGCCCGGATCAAATTCGCGGCAACCCATTCGCTTGGGTATCCGCAGGCCGAATGTGCATTCGCCTTTCCTCGTATACTGCAAACAGAACTCACAGATTATCATCTTTGGCCCCCGTTCAGCCGAACAGATCTCCGAAAGCGAGTGCAACCACAACGGCGAGTGCTGATCATATCAAGGTCTTGCAGTTCTCGCTAGTATCGAGCTGAGAGCCACGCTGTTCGGAGACTGCGCCCATAGCAAGGACCCTTGGGCCGCGCGATCCTCATAGTGACAAACGGGCCTGTGATTTGACAATACTGAGAGCTTTGCGCTAGGCTGAAAGCCCGTGAAGGGAGAAGTGGTCGCCATCATCCCTGCGCGGTACTCCTCGACTAGATTGCCGGGAAAACCCCTCCTCCTCCTGGCCGGAATGCCGATGATTATGCGCGTCGTTGAGAGGGCCTCACTTGCCCAATCGATTTCGCGGGTGATCGTCGCGACTGATGACCAACGGATCGCAGAAGCGGTTGAAGCGTACGGCGGCGAAGCGCGAATGACTTCACCCAATCTCACGTCGGGCACTGACCGGGTCGCGGAAGTCGCGGCGCAGCTGGACTCGCAGTTCATAGTCAACCTTCAAGGCGACGAACCCCTTATTGACCCTTCTACAATCGACGCGGCGATTGCGCCGCTTATCGACGATTCCCAGATTCAGATGAGCACTACTTCCGAGCCTGTAGCTTCCGTCGAAGACGTGTTCGACCCGAGCGTGGTGAAAGTTGTTACAGATGCTCGTGGGTTCGCTGTTTACTTCTCGCGCTCCCCGATTCCTTACGTTAGAATCGCTGCGGATTTGACCCTTGAGGAGTCTTTGCGCGCCGACGCGCTGCTGCTGTCTAATTACCGTAAGCATTCGGGCCTGTACGCCTATCGCGCCGGATTCCTGCGACGGTTCGCCCGAATGGAGCCCTCACCGCTTGAACGACTCGAAGCATTGGAACAACTTCGCGCGATTGAGAACGGGTTCGAAATCCGCGTCGTCAGCGTCGAGCATCGGTCGATAGGAGTCGACACTCAGCAGGACTACGAACGAGTAAAACGGTTGATTGAGGAGACCCCATCATGACCAAATTCATTTTCGTCACTGGCGGAGTGGTTTCAAGTCTTGGCAAGGGACTGGCCGCAGCTTCTATCGGCTGCCTGCTAGAAGCGCGTGGGCTGAAAGTCACCCTTCAAAAACTCGATCCGTACATCAATGTCGATCCGGGGACGATGTCGCCTTTCCAGCACGGCGAGGTGTTTGTCACCGACGACGGCGCCGAAACGGATCTCGACCTGGGACATTACGAACGGTTTACACATGCCGAGCTTTCTCAAGCAAACAACTGGACGACCGGACGCATTTACCTTTCGGTCATCAACAAAGAGCGGCGGGGGGATTATCTTGGCAAGACGATTCAGGTCATCCCCCACATAACCAATGAAATCAAAGACGCGATACGCTCTGTTGTAGACTCGACCGATGTGGTGATCGTCGAGGTGGGGGGCACTGTTGGTGACATCGAGTCGCTCCCTTTCCTGGAAAGCATCCGGCAGATGGGCAATGAAGTCAGCCGCGAGAATGCGCTGTTTATTCACCTGACACTTGTACCTTACATCGCGGCTTCTGGTGAGCTGAAATCGAAACCAACACAGCATTCGGTTAAGGAGCTGCGTGAGATCGGTATTCAACCTGACATTTTGTTGTGCCGTTGTGATCGACCGCTGCCGAAGGACATGAAGGAGAAGATCGCGCTGTTTTGCAACGTGCGCGAAGAAGAGGTGATCACTGCCCAGGATGTCGGGACGATCTATGAAGTACCGCTGATGTTCGCCCGCCAGGGCCTCGATGACATGATCGTGAAGAAGCTGGGCCTGCAAGCGGCCGAACGCGATTTACGCAGGTGGTCTGAGCTTGTTGAGACAATCAAGAAACCTGATGCGACCGTAAGCATTGGCATTGTCGGCAAATACGTCGAGCTCGAGGATTCGTACAAGAGCCTCCACGAAGCACTTGTTCATGGCGGCGTCGCCAACCGCCTGGGTGTGCAGATTCGCTGGATCGAATCGGAAGACTTGATGGACGATCCGAACTGGGAAGATCGGCTCCGCGACTTTGACGCGATACTCGTCCCGGGCGGGTTCGGCAAGCGCGGCATCTCGGGCATGCTTCGTGCGATCAACTACGCGCGCCGCGAGCAAACTCCTTACTTCGGCATATGCCTGGGCATGCAATGCGCGACCGTCGAGTTCGCTCGCAACGTCTGCGGGCTTGAAGGCGCCGACTCAACTGAATTCGACGACGATGCCGCGCATCCTGTGATCTTCAAGCTGCGCGACCTGATCGGAGTCGAGGCCATGGGCGGGACAATGAGACTGGGCGCGTATCCTTGCAAGCTCCAGCCCGGATCAGTGGCGGAGAAAATCTACGGCGCGCCCGCCATCAGCGAGCGCCACCGCCATCGATACGAGTTCAACCCGCGTTACGAAGACGAGCTTGGCGGGCGCGGGTTGGCGTTCTCGGGCAAATCGCCTGACGGAAAGTTCATCGAGATCGTAGAGCTGCCCGAACACCCCTGGTTCCTCGGTTGCCAGTTTCATCCGGAGTTCAAATCAAAGCCACTCGATCCCCACCCGCTGTTCGTGTCATTCATTCGCGCCGCGTATGAGCATCGAGTACGTGATGAAGCGACCGGAGACCGCAACAGCACGAGCGCGCCTCGCGAAGGCCTTGACGAACACGAATGGAAGATCGGCGCTTCCAGTGACTAGCGACTTGCAACAATTGCTTCGCTATTGGGTGGCGGACCACCCATTGTCAGCAGACCGCCCGCCGAAAGGCAGCCAGAGTCTGCGGCTCCTGATCTCTCGGCAAACAAAACCTAACCATTGTCCCATCCCGCTTGACTTGATCATAGCCAGTGCATACGATAGCGCGCGCTCGATAGGAGGGAGATTTTTCTGCCCTGATGGTCCGCCTGTCGCGGCCTCGTATTGAAGTTCACTCAAACCGGTCGCCGAAGCGGCCCAACAGTTCATTCGAAGCTGTGACTCGGCGACGAATGCTTGGAGGAACCGATGAAAGGAAAAGCTTGGAGAATAGTAAGTCTATCTTTGTGCCTTGCAATGACGACATTGTTGGCAGTCGCGCAGACCACAACCCCACAGAAGGTCGCGCCTCAGAAACCAGCGGCCACCAAGGCTAAGCCAATGGCTGACACCGCTGCGCAGCAGTGGTCATCGATCACTGTCATTCGCGTCAAACCGGAAATGCTTAACGAGTGGCAGGACCTGCAGAAGAACGTCGTCAATCCTGCGCTCAAGAAGGCCGGGCTGAAGGAACGCGGTGTATTCGAGACCGCGGTCTTCGGCGAGTCATACGAGTACGTGGTCATAACTCCGATCACAGCATTCGCTCAATACGACGACTCGATGTCGCCGCTGAGGAAGACTCTCGGCGAGGATGCTTACCGAGACTATCAGGCCAAGTCGCGCCGTTGTGTCGTGAGCGCGCACACCTTCGGCGATCTGAGCCGGCCTGACCTGAGCTACATGGGCAAGATGATGTCGATGACCGGACCACCGAAGCTCGCGGTGGTCAACTCGATCAGTGTCGTGCCCGGTCGCGCGGCAGCTTTTGAAAACCTCGTGAAGACCGAGGTTCTGCCGGCGATGAAAAAGGCAGATGTGATCGGCTATTTTGTCAGTCAAACAATGTTTGGCGGCGATGCCTATGGTTACACCTCGGTAGTCTTCTACGACACCTTCGCCGAGATCGGCAAGGGATCACCTTTCGTCCGAGCGCTCGGCCAAGCCGGAGCCGAGACGTTGTTCGCGAAGATTGCCGGCGTGATTGCGCATCAGGAGAGAGTCATCGCTCGTTACAACGCCGACCTCAGCTTTGCCACACCTTGATAGTATTGATTACAGGATATACCGGGCGCTCCTCTTGTAAGGACGCCCGGTATGAATTCACGAGCCATAAGTCGAAGTTCAACGATGACATATTCATCGCTCAAAATCAGACTCGCCTGCCTGACTCTGATCCTCGCCGCTCTGAACGCCGCGACGACCGCTGACCATTCGAACCAGCCGCAGAAAGATTCGCTCTCCGAACAGATCGACAAGGTATTCTCCCAATGGGACAAACCCGACTCTCCAGGGTGCGAGCTGGTGGTGATCAAAGACGGACAAATCATCTACAAGCGCGGTTACGGAATGGCCAATCTAGAGCACAACATTCCGATGTCACCCGCGTCGATCATGGACACCGGATCGGTTTCGAAGCAATTCACCGCGATGGCGATCGCGCTGCTCGCCGAGCAGGGCAAGCTCTCTCTCGATGATGACGTTAGGAAGTACCTGCCTGAGATTCCTCGGTACGAAGCCCCGATTGTCATCCGTCATCTGATTCATCACACCAGCGGCATCCGCGACTACCTGACTCTGATGAGCATCGCCGGGATGCGCGATGATGACTATTACGTTGACGGCGAAGTCGTAAATCTGCTCGCCCGCCAAAAGGAGTTGAATTTCAAACCCGGCAGCGAGTTTCTGTACAGCAACTCGGGATACTTTCTGCTGTCGCAGATTGTCAAGCGGGCCTCAGGCAAGACGCTGCGCGAGTACGCCGATGAGAATATTTTCAAGCCCCTCGGCATGAGCCGAACCCGGTTCTATGACGACCACAATGAGATAGTGAAGAATCGTGCAGCCAGCTACCTTCCACGAAGTGGCGGAGGCTTTCAAATCGCAGCTACCGCCCTCGACATGGTTGGTGACGGCAATGTGTTCACTTGCGTCGAAGATCTGTTCCTGTGGGACCAGAACTTCTATCACAACAAACTGGGGAAGGGCGGACAGGATCTGATCAGCCAGGTGCTGACAACGGGGACGCTCAACAGCGGCGAAAAGATTGACTACGCTTTCGGTCTCGTGATCGGCGAGTACCGAGGACTGCGCATCGTCGAACATGGAGGCGCCTTTGTCGGTTATCGCGCGATGACGATGCGCTTCCCGGATCAGCGCTTCTCCGTGATCTTGCAATGCAACCTCGGCTCGATGAACCCGAGCAACCTGGCGAGGCGAGTAGCCGACATTTGCCTCGCGGCTCAGTTCAAGGTGGAGGCAAGGCGAGCCGCCGCTTCCGAAGCAAAATTTATTGCGCTGACTGAACAAGACCTCAACAGCAAAGAGGGCGCTTATCGGAATCCGATCAACGGCGTAATTTGGAAACTCTACCTGAAGGAAAGAAACCTGTATGCGGATGTCCCCAATTCAAGCATTCGATTTGGGGCGGTAAGCGCGACCGAATTCCGATCGATTGGAACACCTTTGGAGTTTATCCTCAGATTTGAGCGCCAGGGTGAGTCAACGACACTGCGGATGCAACGGGGTGCGGACAAACCAGTGACCCTCGAAGCGGTCCAACTGGTTACGCCTACCCCGGCTCAGTTGGCGGACTACACTGGTGACTATCGCAGCGACGAGGTTCAAGCGACGTACAAGATCGTGCTGGAAGACGGCAGGCTGTACCTGAGGAACGAAAACGAGTACAAGGACTATCCGAAGAACCCATTGCAGCCTACGACCGGTGACACGTTCTTCGTTTCGGGACTCAACTTGCGGTTTATCCGTGATGCGGGCAAGCAGATTTCGGGATTTACGCTCAACGCTGGAAGGGTCAAGAATATCAGGTTCGTCAAGAAATGAGCTGAGTCGCTTAGACCCTATACCCCGGTCAAATTACTCTACTCGATCACCGGCGGTTTGATATACTCCTTTGCTGGAATGATCGCCTGTTCTCAATGCAAGCAGACTTCAAATGTCCTGAGGATAGTAAAGTGCGTATTGTGCTTTAAGCCTGTGTGTGAGAGATGCGCGACCGCGCGTTATGGTCAAAGATTTTGCTCCAAAGATTGCGCAAATTCATTCTTCCTCGACGAAAATGGTGTACCGGAAGGGAATCATAGTGAATAGGAGGCGAACCGATGAACCTGATTGAACGTCCCAGGAGACTTCGCCGCACTCCAACGATCCGCGCGCTTGTCCGCGAAACCAGGCTGACACCGGATGATTTGGTCTATCCGTTGTTTGTCTGCGAAGGCGAAGGGATTCGCCGCGAAGTCGGCTCAATGCCCGGCGCGTTCAACCTTTCGATCGACGAACTGGTTAAGGAAGTCAACGCCGCGCGCGGCGTCGGGGTCCGATCGGCGATACTGTTTGGCGTGCCGGACCACAAGGACGCCGCCGGCACTCAGGCGTATGCGGAAGACGGGATCACTCAACGGGCCATCCGCGCTCTCAAGCGCGAGGTGAAGGACACGTTGATCATCGCTGACAACTGTTTGTGCGAATACACTGATCACGGCCACTGTGGAGTGATAGAAGCTGGCGACGTTCTGAACGATCCGACTCTCGATTTGCTTGCTCGCACCGCGGTCGCGCAGGCAGAAGCGGGAGCCGACATAATCGCACCTTCAAACATGATGGATGGATTTGTGTCCGCGATTCGCGAGGCGTTGGACGAAAGCGGATTCGAGCAAATCCCGATCTTGTCTTATGCGGTGAAGTATGCGTCGGGCTTCTATGGTCCGTTTCGCGAGGCGGCGCAGTCCGCACCTCAGTTCGGCGACCGGCGCAGCTATCAAATGGACCCGGCTAATGCCCGCGAGGCAATGCGTGAGGCCGAACTCGATTACCAGCAAGGCGCTGACATGTTGATGGTCAAGCCCGCGCTTCCATATCTAGACATCATTAGAGCGGTTCGAGAACGCTTCGATCTGCCGATTGCTGCCTATCAAGTCTCCGGCGAATACGCCATGATCAAAGCCGCCGCAAAGCTGGGTTGGATAGATGAAGAGCGGGTAGCGTTGGAGTCGCTCACCTCCATCAAGCGCGCCGGTGCGGACATCATTCTGACCTACTACGCTCCCTCCCTGGCCAACCTGCTTGCGTGATCTGAAAGTGGTTGAGACCAACCCAAGCCTCAAGAAAAAAGGGTCTGCTCTGAAACGCAGACCCTGTGAACCTTGAAGCCTCTCCGTGTCTAAGGCCATACTCGCTGAGGCACCACTTGCTGCTCGTCTTCGGCGCTGACTGCCAGAGTCAATGTATCACCCGAGCGAGTCACCCTCAGAAGGGTGAGCCCGCAGCCTGGTTTCGTTATTCGTATGAAACGAGTGGCGCCGTTCGGGAAAAACACCCCGAGATCCATGCCGTTGATCGTTCCCTTGCTCAAATACTTCCCGCCTCCCTTCTTGATCCTACCGTTAGGCTTCGAGAAGCTGAAGAACGTCGTGCCCGCGGCGTCAGGCGATACTTCCACCAGAGTACCTTCTGTGAAGAGGACTTCGGCGCCCCCGGGAGGCGCCGCGGTGAGGAGAAATAGCTGGAAGTCGTTGTTGATGAACATATTGGCGGGGTCAACCGTCGGACCGACATCTGATATCACGACGTCGGTGGCGCTTACGGCTGAAGTCCGGAGATTAGACAGGCTCGTCGTGACAACCGCAACCCGTGCTCTGGTCGTGCAGATGACTGGAACAGTCCACGGGAAGTTTCGTAGGGACCCGTCGAGCGCCGGCTGTGCCGGATCACCGCCGGGCGCAATCTTTATCGGGAACGTCTGCCCCCCATCGGTCGACAACGTGAGATCAAAGCCCTTCACCTGAGGCGCATCAGCAAGCGGAACAGTCCATGTAATCACGACCTGTTGCCCAAACCTCAGGCGCTGGCCGCCGTTGGGAAACGTCAGCGTTGCAACCACTCCGGCGTTAGCAATCGTGAAATTCGCATTGCTGTCATCCTGGTTCATCGCGCCCTGGTTATCCGTAACGATCACACGAATGCGTCCCTGGGTAGTATTAAATCCAACCGGCACAATCCAGGTGAACTTGCGAGCGGTGCCTACCACGTTTGGCGCTACGGTGAGGTTGAAGTTGGCGCCGCCATCCGTCGACAGCCGTACCTCGAACTTTTGAATCGTTGCATCGCCGTTAGGATCGGAGGCGGTCCATGTTATGTCGAAGCTCTGGTCCACCTGTAAGACCTCAGCGCCGTTGGGCGCGGTGACTGTGACCGCCG
>CAZOOE010000271.1:0-8969 GCA_964581275.1 uncultured Clostridia bacterium | reverse complement strand
GGTGTTGTCGCCTCGGAATCTACGACAAAACAAAATTCTGATTCATGTTTTTAGTATTAGTAGTAGAGCCTGTGCAAAAGTGGATACATCGGGCTATACCACTGAAAACAAGAACTCTACGCTTAGAAAGCCGATGTGGAAGTCTCTGTGGAAAAGATTCCCCAGACATCAAGTCCGAGGTGCCTGCTACCATCAATTCGGATGGTCGAACTACCTTCTCAACTATTGAAGGGTGGTTGGCTGTGGAAAACGACAGATAATTCATTTTAAATCAGCAATTAAGCTGTTAATAGCCTTGTGGAAATCTGGATCGTTTGCGTAAAGCTGAGATATCTTGTTGACACTGTGAAGCACGGTCGTATGGTGCTTTCCACCGAACTCGCGACCGATTTCCGGAAAGCTCGCCTTTGTTAGTGTCTTGCACAAGTACATAGCGACTTGGCGTGGTACTGCAACCTTCCTCGAGTTGTTCTTAGACTTGAGATCAGCCACCTTTAGTCCATACTGTGCGGCAACCGACTTTTGGATAAGCTCCACCGTAACGCCGCTCGACTCTTCGGCAATTATCGTCCTTAAAACTTCGTGGGCTAAATCCAGGTCCATCGGTAGACCCTTGAGAGATGCGTACGCGGTTAACCTGACCAGGGAGCCCTCCAACTCCCTGACGTTCGACTTAATCTTGCTGGCGATGAATAGGGCTACGTTGTCTGGGAGTTTTATCCTGTCGAGGTCAGCCTTCCTCTTGAGAATTGCAACCTTGGTCTCGAGATCAGGGGGCTGGATGTCGGCTATTAGCCCCCATTCGAATCTCGAATGGAGGCGCTCTTCCAAGGTCGGAATCTCCCGTGGCGGGCAGTCGCTGGATATGACGATCTGCTTCTGAGCATCGTAGAGAGCGTTGAACGTATGAAAGAACTCTTCCTGTGTACGCTCCTTACCCGCAAGAAACTGGATATCGTCCATCAGGAGCACGTCAATGTTCCGATATTTATCCCGGAACTTGATGGTCTTATCGTATCTGATAGCGTTGATCAGCTCGTTCATGAATCGCTCCGATGACAGGTACGTCAAGCGGAGGTTCTGATTTCGTTGCTTTATTGCCTGGCCTATCGCGTGCATGAGATGAGTCTTCCCCAGCCCGACACCTCCGTACACGTACAGGGGGTTATATGTCTTCGAAGGCATGTCGACAACTGCCAGCGAAGCGGCGTGCGCGAACTGATTGCAAGAGCCGACGACAAAAGTATCGAAGGTGTACTTCGGATTCAAAGGAAGCTCAACGGGCTCGCTCTCCACCGCCCGCACCGCCCCCACCGCGAACCCGGGGTCATTTCCCTGAACAAACTTCGATTTGGATGTAACGCTACTTACGGTCTCTGCCTGCCGAATGCTCGCGGCAGCCGAGTCGTCGATCATGAATCGCAGCTGGTAGGCATCAAGACCGAGCTCGTGAAGAGACTCTTCGATAACATCGAAATAGTTGTTGCTTATCCAATCACGAAACACTTCGTTTGGAACGCCCAGATAGATGCAGGAATCGTCCTTTCTGGCCGAGGTAACGGGCTTGAACCACATATTGAAGCTCTGTTGGTTTACCCGTTTTGAGATAGCGTCGAGTATGGATGAAAGCAAATCAGGGTGCATTGTGGGGCCAATAGGGCGAGGCCCAGTTAACCAAATAGAGACTGGAACCGCGCGAAAAAATGAGTTTCAAATAACGCAAATGGAAGCCAGGTCTTTGCGACGCACCAACACCAGTACACGACTCTTGGTGACGGAGGCCCCCCCTTGCTTGAGAATTGATATCAGACGATTGAAAGATCCGGATCAAGGACGGCGAAGATTACCACAGCAGACTCGAAGAATTCAACGCCCTTTAGAAGGTAATAAATCATACTGTAGCGACCGGCCGCTCTTATCGCGCTCGCTGTGCGACGAGCAGCTCGACCGAGGCCCGCTCGAGTTCGATCCCGGCACGCACAATGTCGGCGTCCGGATCAGCCAGGGCGCGCTGGAGTAGTTGCTCGGCGTTCTCCTTCATCTTCAATGCGCTGGCAAGATCGATATCTTCTGGGCGGCAAGCCTTATTCGCGAGAACCGTTACACGGTCCGTGCTTACCTCGACGAACCCGTCGCTGATGGCCATCTCGCCAGCCTCACTACCGATATGGTAGGTTAACAAACCGGCGGGCTTTAGCAGCGACACGAGTTGGGTGTGACCGGGGAGAATGCCAATCTCGCCGTCAAGCGCCGGAACCTCCACCCGTTCCACATCGGCTTCGAAGACTTTGCGCTCGGGTGTTACGACCTCAAGGTGAATTCGATCTGCCATGACCCTCTCAATTTTGCGCTCATATGAGCGAGGAAGAATCAGGCGCTACCCGGACTGCCCTCACATTGTGTTTGCGCGCTCAACCGCTTCCTCTATACCGCCAACCAGGAAGAACGCCTGCTCGGGAAGGTCGTCGTACTTCCCGGAGATCAGTTCCTTGAACCCCCGGACGGTATCCTCAAGCGCCACGAACTTGCCCTTCAAGCCGGTAAACTGCTCGGCAACATGAAACGGCTGGGACAGGAAGCGTTGAATCTTTCGAGCGCGGGCAACCGTTAACTTGTCCTCCTCGGACAGCTCGTCTATCCCCAGAATTGCGATGATGTCTTGCAGATCCTTGTAGCGTTGGAGGATTCGCTTGACCTCTTGCGCCACGTCATAGTGATCCTCTCCGACGATCCTTGGATCCAGAATTCTCGAGGTTGAGGCAAGCGGATCGACGGCTGGATAGATGCCCAGTTCGGCAATCTGTCGAGACAAGGCGGTCACCGCGTCCAGATGCGCAAAGGTAGTTGCAGGCGCGGGGTCTGTGTAGTCATCAGCAGGAACATAAATCGCCTGTACGGAGGTGATAGACCCTCGTTTTGTTGAAGTGATTCTCTCCTGAAGCTCACCCATCTCGGTTGCAAGTGTTGGTTGGTACCCAACGGCAGACGGCATTCGACCGAGCAACGCAGACACTTCCGATCCGGCCTGGGTGAATCGAAAGATATTGTCGATGAACAACAACACGTCGGTTCCAGCTTCATCTCGGAAGTATTCCGCTACCGTGAGGGCGGTCAACGCCACGCGCAGACGAGCACCGGGCGGCTCGGTCATCTGGCCGTAAACTAAGGCAGCTTTAGACTTAGGGATAGCAGCCATGTCTACGTGCTTGAGATCGAACTCTCCCGTGTTTTCAACGTGCTCGTAGAAGGATTCTCCGAAGTTAATAACCACTTTGGATTCAACCATTTCGCGGATAAGGTCGTTTCCTTCACGCGTCCTTTCTCCGACCCCACCGAAGACTGAGAAACCACCGTGTTTGATCGCCACATTGTTGATGAGCTCCATGATCAGCACGGTCTTACCGACCCCAGCGCCGCCGAACAGTCCAATCTTGCCCCCGCGGAGGAAGGGCTCCAGGAGATCGATAACCTTGATTCCTGTTACAAACATCTCGAGCTCGGTCGACTGGTCCTGAAAGGGCGGGGCGTGTCGGTGAATAGGATATCGCTGGTCCGCTGCCACTGCACCGAGCTTGTCGACCGGTTCACCGAGGACATTCAAAACGCGGCCAAGGGTCGCAGGCCCAACGGGCACAGTAATTGGCCCCTCCATATCCAGAGCTTTCATGCCGCGTATCAATCCCTCCGTCGGTTCCATTGCGACACAACGACAACGCCCCTCCCCCAGATGCTGCTGCACCTCAACCGTGATACTTATGGGATCCGGAACTTCAAATCCGTCACTCACTATTTTCAGAGCCTGATATATCGGAGGGAGCTCCACCTCTTCAAACTCCACATCCACAACTGGCCCAATCACCTGCAAGACCCTTCCTTCTTTCGCCATTCCCGTTTTTCCCCTCTTGAGCTTGACCCAGGCCGGATGACCCCTCCGGCTAGCGGGCACTTTCTGAAGATTCAACAAAAGGCAACCAAAATAGCACAGCCGGCGACGAGTTTGCCACTCATTTCTGGAGAACTTAGCAATCTCCTTGATAATTCTAACCACCGAGCGCCGTGGCGACCAGTTTGAGGGAAAGTGGGCTCATGTTTCACGTGAAACACTTGTTGTAAACCCATTGGCAGGGGCCGCTTGGGTTTTCGTTTGGGTGACGAGGGACTTGTGGTATTGTAACGCTCGATGGCACGGATAATCTCGATCGCGAACCAAAAGGGCGGCGGCAGAAAGACAACGACGACGATCAACCTCGGTGCAACGCTCACTGTCGCTGACATGAAGGTCCTGATCATCGATTCGGACCCACAGGGAAACAGTACCAGCGGTTTAGGTTTGAGGGGAAAAGCTCGAAGGAGCTTTTATCACGCGCTGATACTCAATGAACCACTATCCGGGATAAGTTTAGACACTGAGCTTCCTAACCTCAAGATCATTCCGTCCGAAAAATCACTGGTTGCCGCCGAGATCGAGCTCGTCGATCTGCCCGAACGTGAGTACAAGCTAAAGGCGTTGCTGAGTCCGTTCTCGTTGGATTTCGACTACGTGCTGATCGACTGCCCGCCCAGTCTGGGGTTGTTGACGCTCAACGCGCTCGCCGCAGCAGATTCGGTTCTCATACCAATTCAATGCGAGTATTTCGCGTTGGAGGGAGTATCCGAGTTGTGGGATACGCTTGTGAGGGTCCGCCGGACAATAAACCCAAGCCTGACGGTTGAGGGATTCCTGCTGACGATGTTTGATGAGCGAACGAATCTCTCCGCTCAGGTGATGTCAGATCTGCGGGACTTTCTGGGGTCTCAGGTGTTCACGACAATAATCCCGAGAAACGTGAGATTAGCGGAAGCCCCGAGCCACGGCAAGCCGATCATCCTTTATGACATCAGATCAAAAGGGGCTGAGAGCTATGTTCGGCTCGCGAAAGAGGTGATAAACAATGTCAAGAAAGGCGCTGGGCAGGGGGCTTAACGCACTATTCACTCCGGCTTCCCCGCTTGAACACGACTTGATGGATCTGGACGTCGATCGAATTGATCCGGCCGAAGTACAGCCGCGAGGCGCGTTCAAAGAGGATAAGCTTGAGGAGCTGGCGCTATCAATAAGGCACAACGGTATCATACAGCCTCTTGTGGTAAGGCGAAACGGCGAGCGGTTTCAGCTGATCGCCGGCGAACGCCGCTGGCGAGCGGCCCAGAAAGCTGGACTACACAGGGTTCCCTGCATCGTCAAGGACGTTTCTGACGATAATGTCCTGGAGCTCTCCTTGATTGAGAACATCCAGCGCGAAGAGCTGAATCCAATCGAGGAAGCGAATGCATACAAGAACCTCTTAGAGAGGCGCGATCTAACCCAGGAAGAGTTGGCGCAACGAGTAGGAAGGGACCGCTCATCTATAACAAATGCGCTGAGGCTTCTGAAACTCCCGCTCGAAGTCCAAAGGCTTGTCGAGGAGAACAAGTTGACAATGGGACACGCTCGTGCGCTGCTTTCAATCGATTCGGCCGAACAGCAGATCATCTTCGCAAGAGAGATCACCAACAGGTCTCTCTCAGTCAGAGAAACTGAGCATCTCGTAAAAAGAGCCCACCGTTCGCTGGGAGGCCCGGCTCGGACCGCGGCGCCGGTGAGTAATAATACCGAAGGGGCTAACATACTTGCGGCCGAGGCGAAACTGAGCAAGAGACTCGGAGCGCCGGTGAAGATAAGACTTGCGAAGAGCGGGGGAGTCATCGAAATCAAGTTTTCCTCGAGTGATAACCTGGCGCAACTCTTCGACACGCTGATGCAAGTACACGGAATCACCCCCGGGGTCTGAGACCGCGGACCCAATAACCAACCACTGAAAGATCACGCAAATCCGATCTTCGGTAATGAATCCTACAATATTTCTTTTCTCGCGTTAAGCGTTCCCCGCGGGATTGGGTGGCCGCGATTGGCAGCAGCAATGACGTGGGTCGAACCTCTTGGGGTTTAGACCCGCGAGCCGGTCTGCCAAACGGTGAGGTTTTACTGGCGTCTTGCTTCTTTTACGTCAACATCAACCTTTCCCCTTCGCCGGTTTTCCTGTATAAATACTGCCTCAGAACTTTTGGCTTTCTGCGAGCGTAGACTGGCGAGAGTTCAGGAACGCTAATACCCATATCAGGAGAACCAACGATGCAGTCACGAAAGCTTACGACTCCCCTGCTTGTTGCGGCGCTGATGATCTTCTCCGCGGTCGCATCGGCAGCTTCATTTAACAAATCAACTAATCCGCCTGGTCAAAACAAGGACACTTTGTCAGGCAAGTACGAAGGCGTGGCCAAAAGCGATCAGATCGGCGATATTCCGCTGACCGTCGAGATAAAGAATGATAACGGCAAGCTGAGCGGGAAGATCGACACGCCGCAAGGTCCGGCCGCAATAACCGGCGGAACCTTTGACAATGGCAAGATAGTGATGAAGTTCGATGCCGGCGGCAACGAAGGCACTGTCACCGCCATGCTCGACGGCGACAAGATCAGCGGCAAATGGGAGCTTGGTGGTCAGGGTGGTGGGCTCGAGCTGAAGCGAGCCGGGATGGCGGGTAGTGCTCCGGCGAGTTCGGCCGGTGGTGCCGCCAAACCCGCTCCCGCGGCGACGGCAGGTGATCCCATCTCTGGCGAGTGGGATGCGACAGCGGACGCCGGGGGCACCAGCCTTCCGTTTACACTGAAGCTAAAGCTCGAGGGGGAAAAGGTTACCGGCTCTTCGGACTCCGCGCAGGGCTCGGCGACAATCAGCAAAGGCACGTTTGCGGCCAACAAGCTCAGCTTTAGCCTGGACACGCCGAACGGCGCCATCACAATGACCGCGACTGTCAAAGACGGCAAAATCGTCGGTGACTTCGATTTCGCTGGTCAGATGACTGGCAAATGGGAAGCGACCAAGAAGAAGTAGCAATGTGGCTATGAGCCTGAGGACTGAGCTGAACTCGAGAGTCTGCCTCAGTCCTCAGGCGAGTTCTTACGGCCGGCGCTCATAGACGACTTCGCCCCCAATCACGGTCATTACGCAACGGGTCTTGAGAATCTCAGGTTCCGCGATATTCATAATGTCCGCTGAGAAGACCGTCAGGTCGGCGAGCTTTCCTACTTCTATCGACCCCTTCGACTTTTCTTCGAAAGCTGCGTAGGCCGCCCAGATCGTGAACATCTTCAAAGCCTGTTCGCGTGAGACCGCCTGCTCCGGGTGCCAGCCCTCCCCCGAGAAGCCCTTCTGGTCCTTCCGCGCAACCGCCGCATAGAATTCGATCATCGGCTCCCCGCGCTCGACCGGGGCATCCGAGCCGCCCGGAATGATCGAGCCTGACTTTATAAAGCTCTGCCAGGCATAAGCTCCTTCCAGTCGCTTCATTCCGAGCCGGCTCGGCGCGAAGTGCAGATCTCCAATAGCATGGGAAGGCTGCATGGAGGGAATCACCCCGAGCTGTGCGAAGCGCGGAATGTCGACCGGACTCACGATTTGTGAGTGCTCAACTCGCCAACGCGGCTCGCGAACCTTGCGTTGCTCGGGCGGCACTGCCTTGAGGGCCTTCTCGTACAGATCGAGAATCGTGCGATTGCCTCGATCTCCGATGGCGTGTGTTTCAACCTGAATTCCCTGGCGCAGAGCCTCAATAAACATGGGCAGCAGCGCATCCTCTTTTGTAGTAAAAAATCCCGAAGTGTTAGGCGCATCAGAATATGGCTCGAGCAGGGCAGCCCCTCGCGACCCAAGCGCGCCGTCCATATACGCCTTGATGCCTCGTACGGTAAAGTGATTGTCGAACGCACCAATGACCGCGCCTTCGCTGAGCAGCCTTTGTGAGCTGGGTCCGGGGCCGCTCACCGCGTCATATATTCGCAGTTTGATCTTTCCTTCGCCGAACAGCTTCTTGATCAGCTCGACTTCGCCGAAGCTGTTTCCCGGAATTTGTAGCTCGCACCAGCCAAGCTCGAGGCTTCTCTTGATCCCGATCAGAAGCGCTTGCTCAGGCTCGTCCGTGTCTCCGCGCGGGACACGGGTGCCCACCCGACCCTGAGCGCTGTCGATGAGCATCCCGGTTGGCTCTCCAGTCTTCGCATCTTTCAAAAACTCTCCGCCGAACGGGTTCGGCGTGGATTTATCGATGCTCGCTATCTTCAACGCCTCGCTGTTTGCTATCGAGGCGTGCCCATCGGCGCGGGTCAAGTACACCGGGTTGTTGGGCGAAATCTTGTCGAGGTCCCATCGCGTCGGGAATGTTTGGGGCTTCCAGAAGGTTTCAATCCAGCCGCGCCCGGTCACCCAGTCGCCCGGCTTCGCGCGATCGACTCGCTCTTTCACCTTTGCCAGAAACGCTTCGAGGCTGTCGGTACCTTCGAGATTCAGGTTCATCTCTCGCGCTCCGACGCCAGAAAGGTGATAGTGCGAATCAGTCAAGCCCGGCACAACAGTGTTACCTTTGAGATCGACGACCCGAGCGCGATTGCCCTCGAAAGCCTTCACGTCTTTGTTGGAGCCGACGAAGATGATCCTGCCGGCTTTGACGGCGATCGCTTCCGCTCGAGGGTGACGCTCGTTGACGGTGTAGATGTTGCCGTTCTTGAAGACCACATCGGCGGTCTGCTGCGTCGCGCCGACAGGGGGAAGAAGCAGCGCCAGGATCAGAGCAAGCACACCTGAATTCATTGTTCGTCCTTTTCTATGAGAGTCTGCGACGGCGCGAGCCGTTCGACCGATCTAGATGGAATACTTGCCGGATTGAATGACTGCGTCGGCGATGCGTCGACGGGCCGCAATCGCCTTCATTGGCGAGCGATGCACAAACTCTTGAATGGCCGCGGTGAACTTCTCATCCTCGGTCTCGCTCGCAACAGAGCGAGCCGCTTGTTCTACGTTCGAGGCGGCGTCGCGGGCGAAGACCCTCGTGATATCTTCCTGGATGTGGTTCCCTTCGATTCCCCGATCCGTCAACATCCGCTGAGTTCTCAAC
>CAZOOE010000270.1:0-8994 GCA_964581275.1 uncultured Clostridia bacterium | reverse complement strand
CTCACGCAGGTTCGAATCCTGCCAGCGTCAGGCGCTTGAAGCTTTGATGCCGAAGCACAGGTTTCTTAAACCTGGGAGGAGGGTTCGAGTCCCTACGGGCGCACCAGTTGTTTGAAATGCTCCGGTAGCTCAATTGGCAGAGCAGCAGGCTTATACCCTGCAAGCACCAGATCAGTGCGAGATCCGAGTTCGAGTCTCGGCCGGAGCATGCAGATTTCCGATTGGCGATTGCGCGAAGCGCGGGCCGGAAGCTCATCAGGATGAGTTCTCGACTTTTTAATCGAGGGGTAGTGGGTTCGACTCCCACACGGCCCACCAGCGCATTGCGGATTGATGATTGCCGAAACAGCCCGAACGTCTGCAATCGGCAATTAGAAATCTGAAGGCCCGCGAAGCTCAGACGGCGGAGCACTCGATTGGTAATCGAGAGGTGGCGAGTTCAATTCCCGCCGCGGGCTCTGAGGAGGTGAAGTTATGGCGAGGATTCTTCCGATCATCAATGAGACCATGCGCGAGCGCTATGCTGCATGGCGCAAGAGAGCGCTTGTAGACAAGCTCGCGGTTATCAGGCAGAGATCGCGTCGCGGCTCGATAGCTCAGTTGGCAGAGCGCCGATCTCATAAGTCGGTCGCCGGCGGTTCGATTCCGCCTCGAGCCATTTGATGTGTCAAATTGGGGTGTGGTGTGAATGGCAACACGCTCGGTTGTTACCCGAAGAATGGGAGTTCGACCCTCTCCGCCCCAGCCAGTCTTCGGGGTCAAGGCTTGCTGGAAAGCCGCCTGCCCTGGGAGCAGGAGAGTCCGAGTTCGACTCTCGGGACCCCGACCTGAAAATGGGGACTAGATGTTGTTGGCGGCATGCGGGTCCTGCAAACCCGATGGATGGGTTCGAGACCCATAGTCTCCACTGTAGTTGCTGCCGTGGCCGAGGGGAAGAGGCGCGAGTTTCCTAAACTCGTCAACGCCGGTTCGACCACTGCCGGCAGCTCTCTGCGAGCCCGCGTAGCTTAAGGGAAGAGCGACACCCGCGGTGAGGGTCTTGTGCGAGTTCAAATCTCGCCGCGGGCTCCAATTAAGCAGAAGGCAGAAGGCGGAGAGTGGAAGGCGGAAGGCGGAAGGCGGATGGCAGAAGCGGAAAGCAGCTGGCGGAAGGCAGGTTGGTGAAAAACGGACGGAAGAAGGCGGTGCGCGGGCAAGACATTGGAAAGCTTAGAGAGGTTGGCGCGAAACGTCGTCGACCGCCTTCCGCCTTCCGCCTTCTGATTTACGGTTGGGAAGCTCATTAGGAAGAGCTCTGGCTTGAAGCCCCAGAGGCAGCCGGTTCGAATCCGGCCCCAACCACCAATATTGCGAAGTGGTGTTAACCGGCAACAGGCTCGAGTTTGACCCTAGAGATTCCAGGTTCGACGATTGGCTTCGCAGCTTGCGGACGTGGCCGAATGAATCAGGCGCTTGTCTTCGGAACAAGTCGATGCGGGCTCGAGTCCTGCCGTCCGCGCTTCTGGACTATGGTTCGGCAAGCGGTTCAGGGTTCCTGAGTTCAGCGTTAGGGTTTTTGTGACTGAGGTTCTGTAACCCTGAACTGCACAAGCCCTGGACCCAGAACCTGGGTTTTGGAGCGCTTCGTTGGTCTAGCTGGTTATGACTCCGGTCCTGTAAACCGGCAGCGCTGGTTCGAATCCAGCACGAAGCTTCCTGGGAGCGCAGGCATCTTGTCTGCTAAAGGCAGGGCGCGCGCGAAACGGAAACAGAGCAGGCGAGGATGCCTGCGCTCCAGATCGTTGATTTCGCCTCGTTGGTCTAGCGG
Source organism: uncultured Clostridia bacterium (assembly GCA_964581275.1). GTDB lineage: Bacteria > Acidobacteriota > Blastocatellia > UBA7656 > UBA7656 > Onstottus_A. The sequence goes on along the minus strand of CAZOOE010000270.1, from coordinate 7,187 downwards.
CTATGACCTCGGTCTTCCAAACCGGTAGCGTGAGTTCGACTCTCACACGAGGCTCTTTGGGAGCACAGGCATCCTTGTATTCGCTGCGATTATTGAATAAAGCAGAGCTGGCGAGGATAAGCTTTGCTCCAGACTGGTCGGGTAGCCTAATGGTAGGGTGCCGGTCCTACAAACCGGATATTGAAGGTTCGACTCCTTCCCCGACTACTTTGGAGTGCGGGGGCAAGTCTTCGCGCCCCGCCTTTCTTCGGGCCGATCAAGATCCGACGAGGGAAAGCGGGGGCGCGAAGACTTGCCCCCGCACTCCAAAGCCGGCGTAGCTCAATAGGAAGAGCGACTGTCTCGTAAGCAGTAGACACCAGTTCGAATCTGATCGCCGGCTCCAGGATGGCGGACGCTTGAGGGATGGAAAACGGAGGATAGAAGATGGAGGATGGAGGATCGAGGATGGAGCGAGGTTGGAGAATGGAGGGTCCGAGTAGTCACTCTATCCTCAATCCTCGATCTTCGATTCTCCATCCTCGATCTTCGATTCTCCATCCTCGATCTTCGATTCTCCATCCTCGACCTTCGATCCTCCATCCTCGATCCTCCATCCTCCATCCTCGCTGCTAAGATCCGGTGTCTTGTCTTGGATACCTGTATGTCGCTAACACGAAAAGTTCTGCTGTTGAACGCTTCTTACGAGGCGCTCGGAATCGTCAGCATACCTCGCGCGGTTCGGCTGGTCTGGAAGGGCTCGGCTGAAGTAGTCGAGCTGGATGGCGACCGCGTGCTTCGCTCGCAGCACTTTGTGTTTCTTGCTCCGTCGGTGGTTCGACTGATCGAGTACATCGACGTGAGGGGACGACAGGGCCGTTCGAGCACCAAGCGCTCGCGAATTCTCTCTCGCGATCGTTACCGCTGCCAGTATTGCGGAATCAAGGGAGGCCCCTTCGATCTGACTATTGACCACATCCTGCCGCGCTCGCGAGGCGGGCGAACTGCGGCGGACAACCTGTGCACAGCTTGCTTCTCTTGCAACCAGCGAAAGGGCAACCGGACCCCTGAGGAAGCACGAATGCCGCTGTTGGCGAATCCGGCTGCGTTGACCTACGGGATGGAGCGAGCCGCGATGCGTCACGCCGCCGAGTCTCGTGCCGAATGGCGTAAGTATCTGTTCCTGGAAGACGCAGGTGGTGCGGTCGCGTAGGAACCGAGCGCGGGTGACCGGAAGGTCATTCGTGCTCTCTTTGCACCACTTGCCCATGCCTAGCCTCCCACTTGCCCCCACCCGTGGATTTAGCTTGCATAGGGGTGTAACATGCCATTGCGGACGCAGTAAATTAAGCCGCCCAGGCTCGATCGAACCCTCAGCCACCTTCGAGAGGAGCTATGGAGATAACACACCAGCAACTTCACCACGGCACTCGAACGCAAGACTTCGCCGTGCACTACGGCCAAAGCGACGTCGATACGATTCGTGAGCAAATCGAGCAAACCGAAGCCATGAAGAGACGGTGGCTCTTTCTGGTTATGATCATCAGCATTGCCGCGCTCGTTGGAGCGATCGTGCTGTTGTCAACGAACTACGCGCTCTACTCGTCAAGCGAATCGGATAAGAAGAAGCTTGCTCAGGAGAACGCGGCGCTCAAGGCGCGCGCCGATCAAACACAACAGGAGCTCGACGCCAAAAGCGCGCAGGATGTGAAACAGGCCGAGGCTCGCGCCGAGGCTCAGACGAAGCTGCAGACCATCTTGCCTACTGTGCTTCGAGGCAACGCGAGCCCGGGTGAGATTGCCGGCTTCGCGAGAATGGTGCACGCACTTCCCAACGGCCGAGTAGAGTTGGACACAAAACCTCCCGACAAATTGTTCCGGAACTGGAAAGTGAATGTCGGCTCGACAACGGAAACCTACACACTGGTTGGAGGGTTCGTTGAGGGCAAGTGGGTCGTCTACTCGAACCTGGTGGCGCGGAGGTGAACTGCATCCTGTCAGGCGACGGATTCGGCGCAACCGGGTGACCGCTGAGGATGGGTTCGAGGACCAATCAGGCTTCAGAATGCGGCGGTCAACTTCAGTCGGACTACGGTGCCGGCTCGGTTTAAGCTCGCTCTTTTTCTTCGGACGAGGCGTACAGTTCACTCTCAGAAACGGGCGCCGACGTCTCCGCCTCGCCGGACATATTCAGCCGTCGGCGCGCCGAGAACATCCCGCCTCGCGCGGTAACCACTGGTGCAAAGGCGCTGAACCCAAGCTGCACATCGAGGTCGATATACACCGCCTCCATCCCGCCTCGGATGAAATAGGCTTCGTGCCAGAATCCCGTGCCGCCTGAATTTCGAAGAAACGTCTGCCACCACTGACGGTGGGGTTCTGACCGCGTCCATCTTTCCAACGACTCAAAGTCGCGCCAGTACTGGCGCATGCCGGCGTGCGGAGGGAAAAGCGAGAAGAGAAAACTCTCGTGGAGCAGCAATCCCTCCGGCTGATCATCAACAGACTTTGAAATCTTGGGTCCAAACCCGATCAGCGTCTTCAGGCCGGTTATGGCATTGACGCGCATACCTAGATAGATCACGACCAGGTCTGGATAGGCGCTAAGGTCGACGGTGCGCCGGTTGACTTGAGGCTTCATAAGCGTATTCCGAAGCGTGCCTTCGAAGAAGCCTGGGCCGCCATCATCTTGCGTCAGTGCGACTTTGCGTTGAGCTTCGGCGCTTCGGAGACTACTTTTTGTCTTTGCTCGTCGAAATACAAGACTCGCCCTTCGCGATACGACTGCACGCTCATACCGATAGTGACCATCGCCCTGTAAGCGGTCTGCGCGTCGAGTACCGGCTTCTCGCGAGTGCGCACGCATCGCAAGAAATTCTCCATGTGCGACTCGCGAGGCTCGCACTCGATCATCATTTCGATGGTGCCGTACTTGTCATTGAACTTCCCCTTCGCGAGTCTCTGAGGCGTGACCGTGATGTAGTCGACGCGACCTTCGAACTGGCCGCCGGGTACCATCATTATCGTCCCCTCGTGGCCGCGTATCAGACCCGGGATATGCGTCTCGTTGGCCATCGAAGAACTGAGCACCAGCGAGTGACCGGCGGGATAATCGGCCGTCAGGTTGAAGGTGTCAGGAACTTCGCGCTCGTCTTTGAAAACGTAGATTCCGCCGCTAGCCATCACGCGATACGGAAACTGAGGTTCGCCCCAACAAATGTTGAGCGGCGCCATCACGTGATAGAACAAGTCGGTCGCGATTCCACCCGAGTAGTCCCAGTACTTGCGAAACCGGAAGAAGCGGTCGGCATCATACTTTCGCTTGGGCGCGTCCCCGAGCCACATCTTCCAATCGATGAAATCGTCGCCCTTGCCGTCGGGGCCCGCGTCGGGATCGATCCTCCAGTTCCATTCGCCTGCGGTCGAGTTGCGATGATAGGAGCCCTGGCTCATTATAAGCTTTCCGATCATTCCATCCTGAATGGCCTTACGGGCCTTCCACCATTGATCGGAACTGGTGGTCTGCGACCCGACCTGAAGAATGCGTCCGCTCGCCGTCACCTTGTCGGCGACCGCCTTGGCTTCTTCGATGGTGTGAGTCATCGGCTTTTCGAGATATACATCTTTGCCCTTGTCCATCGCTTCGATCGCAATGCGCGCGTGCCAGTGATCGGGAGTGGCGATGATGACCGCGTCGACATCTTTGCGCTCGAGTATTTCGCGATAATCCAGAAAGCCGTCGCACTTCGCCTTCTCTTTTGCCTTGCTCAAACGTTTCGCATAGACATCCGATACTGCGACTACACGGGCGGGCGTGTTGGGCTGCTCGCCAGTCTTCATGACCCATTCGAGCAAGTCGTTGCCACGGCCTCCGACGCCGATCAAGGCGATGTTGAGGTGCTCGTTCGCACCGCGCACGTTTGCTGATACCGCGGGAGCCCGCCCGAGAATGTTCATTGCCGCGCCCGCGCCGATGGCAGACTTAACGAAGTCTCTGCGATTCAGTTTGGTCCACATAAGTCAATCTCCGCGATGTGAAGGTTTGAAGTTCAAGCGTTCGCTTGCAGCGGGCAATATATGACACAAGGTGGCTACTGATATCAAGGCCAAGCGATAATTCAGGCAGTGCTTGATTGGCCGCGGCCTGGTGGTAGAATCTAGACGGCCAAGAGTTCGTAGTCCGGCCTTCCTTCAGTCAGGCGGAAGTTTGTAGCCACCGAAGACCAATGACTGGTGCCGTTCGTTACAAACTTCGCCTGAAGGAAGGAAGGCCGGACCGAACATCCTAGACTGGGAGACAAACCATGAATAACCTCAGCGACCGCGTGGCAATCATTGGGATGGGTTGCACAAAGTTTGGCGAGCACTGGGACAAAAGCGAGGAAGACCTGATAGTCGAAGCGGCTTATGAAGCCTTCGAGGATGCGGGGATCGAGTCTGCCCAGATCGAGGCCGCGTGGGTCGGCACGCTTGTGTCAGGCATCTCGGGACAAGCCCTTTCACGGCCCTTGAAACTGCAGTACATTCCGATCACTCGCGTCGAGAACATGTGCGCCACTGGCCAGGACGCGCTGCGCAACGCCGCGTTCGCCGTTGCCGCGGGAGCGTATGACATGGTGCTGGTTGTGGGGTTTGAGAAGCTGAAGGACTCGGGCTATTCGGGATTACCCGGCGCCGCTTCGAGCGTCATTGGCGCGGGCAACACTGCCCCTGGTGCGTTCGCGCTCTCGGCGAATCGTTACTTCCACAAATACGGCGCAGGGAAAGAGGAGCCGGCTGAAGTCTGGGTCCAGAACCACTACAACGGCGCTCGCAACAAAAAGGCGCACTTTCAAAAGGAGATCACCGTCGAGCAGGCGATGAACGCTCCGATGATTGCATCGCCGCTTGGACTGTTGGATTGTTGTCCTACGACTGACGGAGCTGCGGCGGCCATAATCACGCGAACGGAACTTGCTCCGACGTTCAACAAGGATTTCGTGACGATCAAGGCGATGGGGCTCGCGGTCGGGCCGGGCACCGGCAGGATGGACCCTGATTTCGACTTCACCAGTTTTCCTGAGACTAAGGCTGCTGCAAAACAAGTCTACGATCAACTGGCCATCAAAGACCCGCGCAGAGAAGTGAGTATGGCCGAGGTGCATGACTGCTTCTCGATCACCGAGATGATAATCTATGAAGACCTCGGTTTTTCCGAGCCTGGCAAAGCGAAGATCGATATCGATTCAGGGGCGTTCACTCTGAAGGGCGACTTGCCGGTTAACACCGACGGCGGCCTGAAGTCATTTGGCCATCCAATTGGCGCGAGCGGGTTGCGGATGCTCTACGAGATCTATCATCAACTGTTGGGCAAGGCGGGCGAGCGACAGGTTAAGGATATGAAGCTAGGCCTTGCGCATAATCTCGGTGGAAATCCTGGTTCGTTTACTTGTTCAATCATCGGGCTCGGCCACGCGTAGCGTTACCGGCTCCGCCAAGCGATCGTCACATCAAATCCGGATAACGCGAAGAGTATCGGCGATCCGCCATTAGTAGCAGCGACAAATATTACAAGAGCTAGCGGGCGATATGAGGAGCACCAGTTCAGGAAAGTCATCCCTGGCGATGTAGAAACGGTGCGAAAACGTGTTTGCGACGTTCTGGAAGACTTCGGTTACGCGAGCGGTTCGTAGTTCGGCCTTTAGACCGGCGGAAGTTGGTCCGACGAGCTGCCCAGCTTGTCGAGGATCTGGGCACCGTTCTCAATGGGCACGACAAGCTGGCAGCTTGTCGAGGATCTGGGCACCGTTCTCAATGGGCACGCCAGGCCGGCAGCTTGTCGAGGATCTGGGCACCGTTCTCAATGGGCACGCCAAGCTGCCAGCTTGTCGAGGATCTGGGCACCGTTCTCAATGGACACGACAAGCTGGCAGCTTGTCGGACCATCATCCGTCTGAAGGCCGGACCACGAACTCTTCATTGTTTAGCGCGTCACCTGGGACGACATTAGACTCCGATGAATAAACTCAGATTCTCAGTAGCTCTAGCCGTTCTCTCTCTAGCCGTTCACGTGTACGGGGCGCCGCAGGGCGCGAAAAAAGTGGAAGGTGTGGTAACCGATCAGAACGGCGCGCCAATTTCCGGTGCTGAGGTAACCATCGCGGGGAAGGCAGCGACGGTCACTCGAGCGACAGACCCCGACGGCCGATTCGCATTCGATGCCACCGGTGACGCTGCGATGTTGACCATACGCGCGCGCGGATTTGAGACTGCCAGCCGAGTGTGGAACGCGGCCGATCAGGACTCGGCTCGCCTTCGGATTACGCTGGCCGCCGAACGGCTATCGGAACAGATGACCGTAACGGCGTCGCGCACTGAGACTCGGGTGAGCGAGACCGCCGCAAGCGTAGCGGTGCTTTCGGCAGAAGACCTTTCTACAACCGCGGCGTTGACCGTTGACGACGGGCTTCGACAGATTCCGGGCTTCTCGCTTTTCCGCCGCTCAGGAAGCCGTACCGCAAATCCCACTTCGCAAGGCGTGTCGCTTCGAGGTGTTGGGGCTAGCGGGGCGAGTCGCGCAGTCGTGCTCGCTGACGGGATTCCGATCAACGATCCATTCGGCGGCTGGGTCTTTTGGGGTCGAGTTCCGCACGAATCGATCAACCGCATCGAAGTCGTTCAAGGCGGCACGTCCAGTCTTTACGGAACGGATGCGCTCGGCGGAGTGATCAACTTGATCAGTCGCGATCCGCGCGAAGCAGCGCTTTCATTTGAGGGTTCATACGGCAATCAACAAACTCCGGATGTCTCCTTCTTCGCCGGCGGTCGATTGTTTCAGTGGGCCGCGCAGCTCTCAGCGGAGGCCGTTCACACCGACGGATACATACTGGTCGACGAGGCCGAACGTGGCCGCGTCGATACAAAGGCCGGAGCCGAACACACGACTCTCGACCTTGCGTTGGAGCGGTTGATCTCGGATCGTGGCCGCCTGTTTCTTCGAGGCTCGATCTTCGACGAGTCGCGCGAGAACGGCACGCCGCTTCAAACAAACAACGCTCACATTCGCCAGCTCTCGCTCGGGAGCGATCTCCAGTCCGTGCGCGCCGGAGCGTCTCCGGGGCGGGTGTTTGCGCTGACGGAGATTTACAACCAGGACTTCACATCCATCGCAGCGGATCGCAATAGTGAGCTTCTGACCCGCAGCCAGCGGGTGCCGGCCCAACAGGTTG
>CAZOOE010000269.1:0-9010 GCA_964581275.1 uncultured Clostridia bacterium | reverse complement strand
CCGCCAATTTGTGCGATGTGGTGCTCATTACCTATGGAAGTACCCTGTGGTCGGATCACCGGCTCGTGATTGACAGCGGCGGCATTGACCCACGGATGCCGGCTGCTCAGTTCGAAACACCTTACGGCGACCTATCACCGATTGGTGCTTACGCGCTCGCTGCGGCGCGTCACATGCACGAATACGGGACCACCAGCGAACAGTTGGCGGGAGTCGCAGTATCGACGCGCCGCTGGGCCGCTCTAAACCCAAACGCGTTGATGCGCGAGTTGATTACGGTTGATGACGTGCTTCGGTCGCCGTTGATCGCGAGTCCTTTCCATCGACTTGACTGTTGCCTGATGACAGATGGCGGTGGAGCGGTGGTAGTTACATCTGCGGAACGAGCTCGCGATCTGAGAAAACAGCCGGTGTATGTGCTCGGCTCGGGTTTCTGCTCGACTCACCATTCCATCAGTCAGATGCCTGATCTAGCTACAACGGTGGCGGTAGAGTCGGGACGCAAAGCGTTCAAAAACTCCGGAATTACACCTGGAGATATTGATCTGCTCGAGGTATATGATTCGTTCACGATCTCGGTGATATTGGCTCTGGAAGACCTGGGCTTTTGCAAGAAGGGCGAAGGTGGAGGCTTTGTTGAAGCGGTAAAGATCGGACCGGGTGGCGGCCTTCCGACCAACACTTCCGGGGGCGGTCTTTCCTACACTCATCCTGGTGCCCTTGGCATTTTCCTGATTATCGAAGCGGTGCGCCAATTGCGGGGCGAGTGCGGCCAGAGACAGGTGGCTGATGCTGAGCTCGCCTGCGTACACGGGATCGGCGGATGGCTTTCGGGCCACGCCACCCTCATACTGGGGAGCTAGAGTATGATAACCTACGAAGGGCCATTACCGAGGCCAGACAAAGACTCTCAAGCTTACTGGGACGCTGCGCGCCGCCACGAACTTTTACTCCAACAGTGCAGCGATTGCAGCCGATTTCGGTTTTATCCGCGTTCGATTTGTCCCTACTGCTTTTCTAACCAGTTCGAGTGGCGGCGGTCAGGTGGTCGAGGTGAGATATACTCTTTCACCGTAATCCACAGACCACCTTCCCCCGCCTTTCGCGATCGAGTCCCCTATGTCCTTGCTTTGATCGATCTGGAGGAAGGCGTCCGAATGATGAGCAATGTCATTGATTGTGATCCGCACTCCATTCAAATCGGAATGTCAGTGGAAGTCACTTTCGAGGACATTACCGAAGAAATAACTCTGCCAAAATTTAGACCGTTGCAAGCGGGCTCCTCGCAGGGAGACGACTGAGTAGACGGCTGCGTAGGTTCGTTAAGGAGGTGGATTGTGAAACGTGCAAAGAAGAGCTTAGGAAACGGTCGTATTAGCATTCACACCAGCGTCAAAGATGAGGCCCTTGTTCAAACACGAAGGCAACAAATCTGTCAGGCCGCGTTACAGGCGTTTACCGAGAACGGTTTTCACGAAACGAACTTGAAACAGGTCACCAAGCTGGCAGGATTGGCCTATGGCTCGCTATATGACTATGTGAAGACGAAAGACGACATCCTGTTCCTGATCTATGAAAACATACTTGATGAGCTTTATCGCCGCCTCGAGGCGGCGGGCAAAAGCAGCTCGGATCCGATTGAGCAAATCAGAGCCTTGATAAAGGCCGCAATGGATCATACTGATGAGTATCGAGCCGGAATCATTCTCCTCTATCAAGAATCGCGAGTCATGAAAACCTCCGGCCACCTCCCAGAGGTATTCGAAAAAGAGAGAGGCTACCTCCGTATCTTTTCTGAAGTTCTCAAGCGCGGCGTAGACCTTGGCGTGTTCAATATTGCCAACACTCGGATCCTGGAGAACGTTCTGCCTTTGATGTGTTCGGCCTGGGCACTGAAGGGCTGGAACTTGAAGGGCGTTTCCAAGGCTGAATACACTCAAGCGCTGACCGAGTTTGTTTCCAACGGGATCGGTACGACGTCGAAGACCGATGCCGGATACCTCGCCTCTCGTGTGCCTCAACGCAAGAGAGAGCGAAGGGCAGGTACCTGATGCAGCACCGATTGAATTACCCAGGCGATTACTGACCTGGTTGGTGTCTTGGAGGCAGGAACCGCCTGTCCTTCGGCGGTGCCCCTGGCTTGCACTCGTTTCTAACGTTGATCCAAAGAGGGTACATCGTGATCTCTCGAGATCAGGGTCGCATAGTCCTACGCTCATTCGCCGGCGCGGGCGTCATTTCGCGCGGTTTGACCGTCCTTATGATAATCGCGCTGTTCATCTTTTGGGGTAGTCCTATCCGGGTTTCCAGGGGCGATTCACCTTCCAGGCTATCTTTCGAGAGCCGGCGAGACCTTGCTGACACTCATTACCCCAGCGCGGTGGCCGCAGGGGATGTGAACGGCGATGGCATACCAGATGTGGTTGTCGGGAATTATGGCTCCTCTACCATTTCGATCTTCACCGGGACCGCCGAGGGCGGGTTTGAAGCACCCAAAAACATCACAGTAGGCGCTGGCCCAATCGCGATCGCGTTGGCCGATTTCAACAAGGATAAGCACATCGACATAGCGGTGGTGAACTGGTTTTCATCAACCGTGGCGATTCTGATCTCGGACGGCCGAGGCGGGTTCGCTGCACCTAAGACGTTACAAACTGGTGAAGGGCCCACTTCGGTTGTGTCTGCCGACGTGAACAATGATGGCTCTCCTGATCTGGCAATAGCCAATGGATTCTCCAACGATGTGTCGATACTACTCGGCGATGGAAAAGGCGGATTTCTCGATCTGCCTCGGGTCAAAGCCGGAAGCGAGCCACGTTCTGTCGCCGCCGCAGATCTTAACGGCGATGGCGTGGTTGACCTGGCTGTTGCGAACCGGCGCTCGGCGAATATAACGATCTTGATTGGTGACGGACGGGGCGGCTTCAAAGCGCCGGCGGATCTTGGGGTCGGCGACAATCCCGTGTGTATCACCGCGGGCGACTTCAATGAAGACGGCAAAATGGATTTGGCTACCGCGCATCCTAAGTCAGGTTTCGTGACCGTATGGTTGGGCGATGGCAAGGGTAGGTTTGCGCCGCCCAAGAGCATCAACGTGGAAACGGAGCCCCAGTTTGTCATCGCTCAGGATCTGGACGGTGATCGCCACCTGGACCTGATATCCACGAATCGATTCTCCGGAAGCGTCTCTATATTACATGGCGATGGTAAAGGTGGATTCTCTCCGGCGAAAAACTACAGGGTTGGCGATAGTCCGCTCTCAGTAGCGCTAGCTGATTTCAACATGGATGGAAAGATGGATCTTGCGGTCGCCAATCGCGATTCCGAAAGCGTTTCGATCTTGCTTGGCAACGGCGAACGAGGACTTTCCGATTGTCCGCTCTATCCAGTCGGCCATTTCCCTCGTTCCCTGGTGGTCGCCGATTTTAATAAGGATGGGAATCCCGACATAGCAGTCACAAGTTTTCCGAGAAATGTCACAGTCATTCTTGGCGATGGGAAGGGCAAATTTGGCGCCCCCTCACTGTTTGATGCTGGAGATGGGCCGCGGGCAGTTGGCGTAGGCGATTTTAACGAGGATGGCAACCTGGACCTTGTCGTAGGAAACGATAACTCAGGGGATGTGTCGATTCTGGTCGGCGATGGGAAGGGCACCTTTTCCACGCCCCGGAGTTTCAAATCGGGAGGAGGCCCGAGCTTTCTAACCGTGCAAGATTTCAACAAAGATGGACACTTAGACGTGGCTGTTGTCAATCGGGATTCCAACACTCTTTCGGTCTTGTTGGGCGATGGAAAAGCCAACCTGTCATCTGTCGTAAGTTATAAGACCGCAGCCGGCCCGAGTGGCATTGCGGCTGGGGACTTCAATAAAGACGGGAATATCGATCTGGCTACCGCAAATCTTGCGGGAGGTAATGTTTCGGTGCTGTTGGGAGATGGGAAAGGCGGTTTCTCGGCGGCAGTAAGCTACCCTGCAGGCCCTGGTGCTTTTTCTCTGGTGGCGGCGGACTTTAACAATGATGGCAAGATAGATCTGGTGACGGGTAACACCGCGGGGGCGAGCATATCATTGTTGCTTGGCGACGGCACTGGAGGATTTGCGGCTCCAAGGGATTTTGCAGCGGGTGCAACGACTTCGGTGGTGACTGCAGGCGATTTCAACAACGATGGCAACATGGACGTTGCGGTAGTGAATTTTGGTTCCGGCAATCTATCGGTTTTTACAGGGGACGGAAAAGGTGCATTTGCGCCGGCGGTGAACTATGGGGCCGCCGCTGCGCCGCGCGCGGTCACCGCTGGAGATTTCAATCGCGATGGCAAGCTGGATCTGGCAGTGGCGAACCGGGATTCTGATTCGATTTCGATATTGATCAATAACACCGGTCCTGCCCATTAACACCGTCACCTCTTCGAAGGGTTGGTCGTGGGCCATAAGGTCGGGCGTGCCGTCGGGCATCGAACCGATGCTTGACACTGATTTCCCCTCCCCATATAATGCCGACCGATTAGTCAGTCAGGATTTGAAGTAGCTTACCTTAAGGTTCATGCTTTGTCACGTCATAGAGGGAGCGCCGGTCAGGGATTCGCCATAAATCAAAGCGACGCTGCTTTTGAGATCCTCAGACTCAATACCGGTGCTCACCAGGCTCCCGACTGGACAGCATCAACCACCACCTTACGGGAGGATCGCCATTGGCTCTTCGGTTGCGACACAAACTGGTTGGCTTGCTCACTGTCGGCGCGATGATCAACTTCGTTGACCGCGTAAATATTTCAGTGGCTGCGCCAGTGATGATGGCGGCTCTTGGCTGGGATAAAGCACGCTTTGGTGTCATCTTCTCCGCCTTCCTCGCTGGATATACCTTGTTTCAATTTCCCGGCGGCTTCATCGCAGATAAGTGGAGTGCAAAAAAGGTCGTCGCGCTGTCGTGTTTGGGCTTCTCTATTTTCACCGCACTGACCCCGCTCGCGGGCGTAGCGTTTGGATTGATGCTTGGGATTCGCTTCTGCGTGGGCATGTTCGAATCGATGAGCTTCCCTGCTTACGCTACGCTTAATTCGCGTTGGACTCCACGACACGAATACAGTCGGGCCCAGACCGTTAGCCTGTCGGGTTCGTTTCTTGGCCAGACATTCGCCTACCCTCTGACGACTTGGATCGTATTGACGTTCGCCTGGCCCATGGTCTTCTACTTCAATGCCCTGTTGGGGGTGTTGTGGGTGATCGCGTGGATGGCGCTTTCGGCTGATAGTCCCGGCGAGCACCCCAGGATCACGGAGGCAGAATTACGCGAGATCGAAGAGACCCGGGCGACGAGACCTAAAATATCGGTTTCGCCGTGGGCGGTTCTACAATCGCGCCCGGTAGTCTTGCTGTCGCTTTCCTACATGTTTCTGGTTTTCGGCGTATGGATGATTATCTTGTGGCTCCCGACATACCTAGTTGAGGGACGCGGCTTCTCGGTCAAGGCGATGGGCTGGATCGGCATGTTGCCGACCATAGCGAGCTTTGGCGGGCTAGTGGGCGGCGGGGTGCTGTCCGACACTTTGCTGCGCCGAGGCTTCAGTACGCGATTTGCGCGCGCGCAGGGACCCGCGTTATGCATCGCGATAGGGGTGCCCTTTCTGGTTGCCGCCGTGCTCGTTCCCTGGGGAGGAGTTTCGGTGGCGTGTCTCACTGCATACCTCTTCACAATAAACTTGGCAACCGGAGGTTATTGGTCTATACCGCTCGAGCTGAGCCCGCAGTTGGTCGGGGCGATTTCAGGTGTTATGACCTGTGCGGGCAATTTCGGCGGGATCTTTGGTCCGATGACTGCGGGTTACATCTTCAAATCTACTGGAAGCTGGTCGTTGCCATTCCTGATAGCTGCGGGATTTGCGCTCCTGGCGTTCATGGTTTTCTATTACTTTGTCGACCCTGAACCCGTTGCGATCGGGTCGTTGACACCAGGATCATCCGATCTGCAGATCGTTCCAGATCCGGGTACCTGACGAATTGTGTCATTTCTACTTGCAGGGCGAGGGTTTCCAGCGACAGTATGCATGCTCTCTGAAACTTATGTGTAGATGGGCTGGCGTCGTGGCAAAGTCGGGCGGTCAAAACACAGACGCAGTAACTGATATGAAGAGCCTCACCATTATTCTACTGATCCTCATGGTACCTCCTTTGAGGACTGCGCAGTCCGAGCGGCCTAACGGTCGTGCTCTAGCGATCACCAACGTCACGATCATTGACGGATCAGGGGGGCCGCCAACTCACGATATGACGGTGGTGGTTGTTGGAGACCGCATCACAGCGCTCGGCAAGACTCGTCGGGTCCCCCTCCCGAAAGGCGCCGGTGTAATCGACGGCAGCGGCAAGTTCTTGATCCCCGGTCTCTGGGATATGCATGCGCACACGTCCTACAAAGACTTCTTGACGCTCTTTGTCGCCAACGGTGTAACGGGAATCCGTGATATGGGAGGCACTCCCCAGGAGTTTGATCTCCTCTCACAGTGGCGTCGGGAAATAGCGAACGGAACTGCTATCGGGCCGCGGATCATCGCGGCCGGCCTCTTTGTCGACGGAGCCTTGCCGAATGGGCGGCCGGGTTCCTTAAATGTTGCGACCGCCGACGAGGCCCGGGAGGCGGTGAATTACCTCAGCGAACATGGAGCGGAGTTCGTAAAGGTCTACTCGATGCTCCCGCGTTCGGCGTACTTCGCGATTGCCGACCAAGCTAAGAGAAGAGGACTCTCATTTGCGGGTCACGTTCCCGCAAGCATCAGTGCAACGGAAGCATCCGATGCGGGTCAGAAGACAATAGAGCACTTGTTCCGAGTCCTACAAGCGTGCTCGACAGATCAAGCAAACATGGACCAGGAGGTAATGGAAGCCACCGCAAAATCGGGCATTTCCGATTTTGTGCATGCCGAAATACATTCCCAGATCGCAGCGTTGAAGAGCTACGATGAGGGGCGGGCCGCAGAGCTTTTTTCACGCTTTGTGAAGAATCAGACGTGGCAGACGCCGACGTTGATAGGATGGGCGAACCTGACCGAAGCCAATGATAAACTCCTCGCAGAGGATGCGCGTCTGAAGTACATTCACTCAGACAGAAGGAGCGCGTGGAGGTCGCAAAGGCCGCGCTTGGTCCGGAGCCTCGGCGAAGAGTTCGCAGTCAACAGAGCCACCCTGTTTCAAAGGCAGCTTGCAACGGTCGGAGCGATGTGCCGCGCAGGGGTCAAGATCCTTGCGGGAACGGATTCGGCAGGGCTTTATGTGTATCCCGGTTTTAGTCTTCATGACGAGCTCGTTTTGCTGGTCAAGGCCGGTCTCACGCCGATGCAAGCTCTGCAGGCGGCTACAATTGAGCCCGCGAACTATCTCGGGCTATCCGCGTCCTTGGGAACGGTGGAGAAAGGGAAGATCGCGGACATGGTTTTGCTGGAAGCGAATCCCTTGCAGGATATCAGCAACACTCAAAAGATCGCCGCGGTCATTTTGAGGGGCAGGCTTATTTCCAAGTCGGACACCCGAGAAATGTATTCAAAGGTAGAAGCCGGCGCCGGACAATAAAAGCACGAGACTGGTCAAGCACCTCTCCCAAAATGAGATTGGACTGGACTGCGATTCGCAACTGTGATCTAACGACGGACATTCGGTGTGCACCTATCACGCTAACTCTTCAAAAAATGGTGCAGCCGGAGCCCGCGTCATATGGCTTGGGCACATTGTACAGTTGAGAGGAGCCAATGAAACAAGTATTTCTTATCGTCTCGCTCGTTGTCACGGCCGCGGTTTACGCGCAGAAAAGCGCTGACGCGCGGAAGCTCGAGCAGGAAGTTCTTGATGTGGACACGCAGCGAGCCAACGCATACATCAACGGCGATGTGGCCACCCTCGATCGAATAGTGGCCGACGACTGCAGCTACGTGCATCCCAGTGGTAAGGTCGAAACGAAGGCTGAGTTGCTGGCTGGATTCAAGGCTCAAGACCGCAAATACAAATCCATCAAGCGCGATGATGTGGTGGTTCGAATCTACGGGAACACAGCCATCGTGACCGGCCGCAACACTATCAGCGCGGAATATCAGGGCAAGACGTATGATGTTCAAAACCGATTCACGCGAGTCTATGTGAAGGAGTCCGCACGCTGGCGTCTCGTCGCCCATCACGGGAGCAACATAGCCCAGAATTGACCTTCGTAAGTGAGGAGGGTAGCCCTAGCGAGGCAGGGCAGGGAAGTCATAAATGTGTCGTAAATTTGCGGCAATGTTTCGGCAATGATGATGGATGTCGGATCACTGACGCTTGACGACCCGAGCGAAAACTTTCAGCAAGATTACCAAGAATTCCCGGAGACGACTTTAAGAGGTGTCTGTCGTGCGCAGCGTTGTTCATACCTAATATTTCATTGATCAGTTTTCGAGCATGTCTCGCGCAAGAATCGCCGCGCCGATGATGCCTGCGTCCTGGCCGAGGTCAGCGGGAACGACTTTGACACACTGGAAAGCCTGTGGCACGGTTGCCTGCTGAACGGCCTCTCTGATTGGTTGCAGAATCAGATTACCAGCGGCCATCACTCCACCGCCGAGCACCACCACTTCTACGTTCAGCAGATTGATGATGCTAGCAATCGCGGTGCCCAGTACCGCGCCGGTTTCCTTCAAAACAGACGTCGCCAGTTCGTCTTTCTCCGTCGCCGCACGCACGACGCGTTCAGCAGTCAGCGTGCCTTCCATATCACGCGCGAGTTTTGAAACCGAGAACGAAGGATCGCTGAATAGTCGCTCGCGAACGCGGCGGACGATGTTGGGTCCCGACGCCACAGTCTCAAGACATCCCGTTCCACCACAGCCACATTCCAGGCCATCTCGGTCGATTTTGAAGTGGCCGAACTCACCTGCAAAGCCGCGACTGCCTCCCTGCAGTTCGCCTCCGAGGATCAAGCCTGCGCCGATTCCGGTTCCCATCGTGACAAAGAGGACATCACTCGAACCTCGCGCCGCGCCCGAGCGCCATTCT
>CAZOOE010000268.1:0-9023 GCA_964581275.1 uncultured Clostridia bacterium | reverse complement strand
AAGTCGCATCGTGCCTCCCGTGAGTAAGTCGCCCACACACAACTAATGCAATGCAGCGACAGCCAACGCGCATCGCGAAAGCTTCTGAGTGCCTTCTACGATGTTTATGCCCGCACGCAATCGGTAGCCCTCGTAGCTGCCGAAGAAGAACAACTTGTTCTTGACGATCGGCCCGCCAAGGCTCGCGCCAAATTGATTGAGCCTCAGTGGCGATTTGAAGTCGCGGTCGAACCAGTTCCGCGAGTCCAACTTCTCGTTGCGAAGATACTCAAACAGCGAGCCGTGAAACTGATTGCCGCCCGATTTGGTGACCACGTTAACCTGACCACCGGTGCCAGTGCCGTATTCCGCTGGGTAGCTGTTCGAATCGACACGAAATTCCTGCACGTTTTCGAGTGACGCTTGCAAGCGGAAAGGGGAAGCGATTTCACCGTTCAGGTTACCCGGTGCGGCGTCAATAATGGACGAGCCTTCCACGCCATCGTACCGAATCGCGTTCTGTTCAACGGCGCGGCCACTGAAGCGGATGTCGCCAAAAGTGCCCGAGCCGCTGTTCAAGGAGCCCGGCGCCTGCAGGTAGAGCTGCGAGAGTTGACGGCCGTTGAGCGGGAGACCCTGCACCTCCCGAGGGTTTACGTTCGCGCCGATCCGCGCGGAAGTCGTATCGAGACCTGCATCTTCTCCAGCAGCGACGTTCACCACCTCTGTGGTGCCGGCGGGCTTCAGTTCGAGGTCGAGCGTCAACGCCTGGCCCACAAGCAACTGGACTCCAGTGACCTCTGAATCGGCGAATCCCTGAGCGCTCACCCGGACGGTGTAAGCGGAGGGTTTGAGGTTGATGACAAGATACGATCCTTCGTCGTTGGTAAGCGCACTGCGCTCCTCTCCAGTCTGGGTGTTCTTGACCGTAACTTTTGCGCCTGGAACCAAAGCCTTGTTCTGATCGTGGACCGTCCCCACCAGGCGACCCCGGTCGGTCTGACTGAACACAGCTCCGGGAAGAAAGAGCTGGACAATGAGCGTTAGGACTAACATACCGCTGAGTGAGGTGCCCAATTGAGGGGGGGTTCTATGATTCATCAATGCCTCCTTAGTTTGAGTTGCGGAATACATTTGGTAGTTTGCAAGGGCTTGACAACCTGTTTGCTCGCATTACACGCTTGAGAACCAACCGCATCATCTGCTCGGTTGATTCCCGGTCGTCACGAGGATGTTTGGTGCAAGCGCGGAGTGTATCAGTCAGGGTTTAAGCTACCGTGACATGGAGGTTAAATCTTTGTGAATCGCAGGACGCCATCTGAGCACCGCAGGCGGTATGGTTTATGGTCAGCGCAGGTAAACTTTGTACGCCAGGTTCGTGCAGGCGGGCTTTGGATATCAAAACCTTATCATCCACATTCGCGGATCACGAAGCGTGGAAGCGCATTAAGACAATTCTCAATTAGAACGTGACAATTGCGACAACGCCCAACCACGCCGCGAAACCGAACAGCTGTCTCAGACCGATCGCTTTTGACAGCTTTGTTCTTGCGACGTGCCAGTATGACGAATCAATGTCTGTGCATCCACATATAAGACCTGGTTCGTGATGAGCCGAACCTCTTCCGGCGTGAGACCACCCTTATCTCTGATTTCGAGAGCCACCTCTCCGTATTCCACATATGGCTGGCTAAAATAAGCAGCCAAAAGACCACTGACTCTGTCCTGGGGCATCCTGTTTCTCCTGCGTTCGGGGGTTTTGGAACTCTCCATAAGCGTCTACCCTGATTGACCGGGGGATCTTTCAGGGTCATTACGATAAAGAGTTGTCCGGTCTCTGTCAATGGTGTTTGAACCGCTGATTCCCAGGAAGCTCTTGTGACCGGCGATTACACGCCTCGTCCTCTTGACTTGAACTCATCGCAGCCAATAGGATCGCTGCACAAAGTAGAATCCGGCGCTTTTTGGAATTCCGATGCGCGCAGCTCACTATTCGAAAGCTGGTTTCTTGTTACAGTCGGCAACGCTCCTGGCGCTGTTAGTTGTCTCGCCACACACACTTCTAGCCGAGCGGTTACCGATCAAGACCTACACAACCGCTGATGGACTTGCAAGCGACAGCATAAATCGCATAGTGCGAGACAGCCGAGGGTTCCTCTGGTTCTGTACCTCGGAGGGACTATCGCGTTTCGACGGGTACAACTTTACAAACTACGGCACCGATCAAGGGCTGCCCGATCGCCAGGTCAATGATTTCTTGGAGACGCGCAGCGGAGTCTGCTGGGTCGCAACGTCTGGGGGCGTGTGCCGATTCAATCCTACTCCCTCGAAGCAATCAGGCGATGTTGCTCGCCCCGAGCCGAGATTCGTAGTCTATCGCTTAGGCGGAGATGAAAAACCAGATAACGGGACGCCTCATTATCAACGGTCACAGGCCGCCTACCGGCTGTGTGAAGATCGGGAGGGCATTCTGTGGTGTGGGACGGAGTCGAGTCTCTATCGAATCGATTTGGTAAACGGTCAATGGGAAGCTACGCCTGTGGACCTTGGACCTCCGACGCGGTTTGGGAGCGCGAACGTGAGTACCGTTCTTGCGGACCACAGCGGAGCGATCTGGGCGCTGACGGGAAGTGGCGTCTACCGGCGCCGGCCCGATGGAGTCGTAGAGCGATATACGGCGCTGGAGGGATTGTTAATTACAGACTATTCAGCCGTGTTCGAGGACTTCGAACGTCAAATCTGGGTTGGGACGAGCGTGGCCCTTTATCGCCTTGTGTCGGATCCCGTCCCGGGCCGCCGCGTGGTTGCCCGTGCTTACACGATGAAGGATGGGCTGGCGGGAAATAGCGTCAGTTGCATCTTTCAGACTTCCGATAAGAGGCTTTGGGTCGGAACGTGGAATGCGCTAAATGAGGTACTTCCAACGGCGGATAAAAGCGGCAACCAGTTTCGACGCTCTACATCGGCGAACGGCATTACCGACGTTGAAACGCTTGGTGAAGATCGCGACGGTAATCTTTGGATTGGCACCGAAACTAATGGCGCGATGAAAATCGCGGCTAACGGGTTCACCAGCTATACGGAGGCGGATGGGCTCGGCGGGACCCGGGTCGGTGGAATCTTAGAAGATCGAGCCGGTGAGCTATGCGTGATTAGTGCCGGCAGAGGTAAAGCGTTTGTCAATCGTTTCGATGGCAGGACGTTTATGGCATTTGAGCTTTTGTTGCCGCGAGGTGTAACCCGGTGGAGCTGGGGTTGGTATCAAAACATGTTCGAGGACAGCACCGGAGAATGGTGGATGTCGACTTTTCAGGGGCTTGTTCGTTATCCGAAGCTTACCAGTCTTGAACGACTAACCAACGCTCAACCGAAAGGTGTTTATACGACGCGGGACGGGTTGAGCGGCAATAGCCTGTTCCGCATTTTTGAAGATTCGCACGGTGACATATGGAGTGGCACAGTCGATATTGCCCGGTCCTCTCTGAGCCGGTGGCAGCGAAGCACCGACACCTTTTATCGATACACCAAAGACGATGGCGTTCCTGCGGCGTCGCCGACGGCGTTTTGTGAAGATGCTTCAGGAAGTCTCTGGATCGGATTCTACAATGGAGGCGTCGCGCGCTATCGCGATGGGCGCTTCAACTTCTTCTCGACCGCGGAGGGGGTGCCCGGAGGATTTGTACGCGCTCCCTATCTCGATCATTCGGGACGTCTCTGGATTGCAACTGGGGAAGGAGGTGTTGCTCGAGTCGATGATCCAAGGGCGGATCCCCCGCGATTCACAACCTACACAACCGCGGATGGGCTCTCAAGCAACCACACAACGTGCGTCACCGAAGACTCGTCCGGGCGGATTTACATCGGAACAAGTCTCGGCGTGGAGAGACTGGACCCGGTTACCGGCCACATCAAGCACTACACGACGGCAGACGGGTTGGCAAAAAATGCGGTGAACGTTTCCTTCCGGGATCGAACCGGAGCGCTTTGGTTCGGCACTCTTGACGGGTTGTCACGTTTTATCCCGGAACCCGATCGGCCGGAGCTGCCCCCCGCGATTCTGATTGGCGGACTGCTCGTCGCCGGCGCGCAGCAAGCTATTTCGGAGCTCGGCGAGACGAGCGTTTCGGTGCCCGAACTCGAGGCGACTCAAAACCAGCTGCAAATAAATTTCTTCGGCCTTTGTTTTGGACCCGGTGAGACGCCTCGTTATCAATATAAGCTGGAGGGACCCGGCGTGGATTGGAGTCCTCTGACAGATCAGCGGGACGTCAACTATGCGAACCTGTCACCGGGACACTACCGCTTTCTTGTTCGAGCCGTCAGCACCGCGGGACTGGCCAGTCCCGCTCCGGCAATTGTCACGTTCACGATTCTCTCGCCAGTCTGGCAGCGGTGGTGGTTCATCGCAGCGGCGACAGCGCTAATCGGCTTGATCACCTATTCCCTCTATCGATACAGAGTCGCGCGATTGCTGGAACTCGAACGGGTACGGACCCGCATTGCGACTGATTTGCACGACGACATTGGGTCAAGCCTCTCGCAGATTGCGATACTCAGCGAAGTGGCGCGTAAACACTTGAGCGACGCTGGCGTTCCGGTGGTGACTCCGCTTGCGCGGATCGCGCACCTCTCGCGCGAATCAGTTGACTCGATGAGCGACATCGTTTGGGCCATCAATCCGCACAAGGACCGTTTGAGCGACCTGACGCATCGAATGCGGCATTTAGCCAATGAAGTCTTACTCGCCCGTGATATCGAAGTGCGTTTTCGCGCGTCCGCGGATCAGGACAAAAGAATCGATGCCCATACCCGCCGCCAGGTCTTTCTGGTCTTCAAGGAAGGGATCAATAACATTGTTCGACACTCGGGCTGCACCGAGGCTGACATCGAGTTCCGAAACGAGCGAGCGTGGCTGGTGTTGACGTTGCGTGACAATGGCCGCGGCTTCGACCCTGAGTTTCCGCAAGAGGGCCACGGCCTGGCAAGCCTGCGGCGACGCGCGGAGACACTGGGCGGTGAACTCGACGTACTCTCCGCTTCCGGCCGTGGCACTACCCTCACGCTGAGAATACCTCAAAGCAAGTGAATAGCTGTCCTATTGTCACGCATCCGGTGATGCGCAGGCTCACGAAACCGCAATCACCTTCAATTGAGAATCGTACTACCCACTTGAGCAGGTGGGTGACGCGCCCTGCTTCTTGTCATACAATGCTGATCAGATCGGGAAGGTTTCGACTCTTCATCGGGGTACCAATGTGTCGTATGAGACTCCCAAGACGGATGCCGTTGCCTCACAGGTTCAGGCAATCACAAAGGTCGCGATCATCGAAGATCAGGAAGACATCCGTGAAGGTCTCGGTTTCTTGATTGGTACCACCCCCGGCTATAGTTGCACCGGCTGCTTCGGATCAGTTGAGGAGGCGCTGGCGAACATTGCCACGAGTCTGCCGGACATCGTTCTTGTAGACATCGGTTTGCCGGGCATGTCGGGAATCGAAGGAATACGAGTGCTAAAGGAGCGACATCCTGGGTTGCTTATGGTGACTCTGACTGTGTACGCCGACAACGATCGTATCTTCGATGCACTGTGCGCCGGAGCTTCCGGATATTTGTTAAAGAAGACGCCGCCGGCGAGACTCCTGGAATACCTCAAGGACGTTATGAGCGGCGGCGCTCCAATGTCCCCCGAAGTTGCGAGCCGGGTCATCGCACTCTTTAGAGAAGCTCGCCCACCAGTTACTGCCGATTATCGTCTGACCCCGCACGAGCTCCGGCTTTTGAAAATGCTGGTCGAAGGACACAGCTACAAGACTATCGCTGCGGAGCTGGGCAGCAGCGTCAACACAATTGGCTTCCACATGCGAAACATCTACCGCAAGCTGCAAGTGCATTCCAAGTCAGAGGCAGTGTCCAAAGTCCTCCGCGACCGAATCTTCTAATCAACTTCCCGCACTTATTTTGCTCTCAAAACCCGAACCTTTGGTCTGCCTCGCGCACACAAATCCACCAGTATAGGTGATTACATCCGGGCGGAGTCCTGAAGTATTAATTGGTTCGGCAGCCGGCGCGCCGATCGGCAGTAACCGAGTTTCGCGACGGTCCTTGAATCAGGGGTTCGATCAACTGTCGGCCGATAGAAAAGGTGAGAGGCGAAGAGAATATGCAAATTCGAAATACGTTTTTCAAAGGATTCACTTTTGTTAGACAACGATGTTCACCTATCTAGGCAAACTGGTAGACACCGTAATCTGGCAAATGGCAATTACGATTTTCAATTCAAACTCTTTGATACGCCAGCGCTTGGCACTGGCAACCAAGGCGGCTCCAATGCCGGAAATATCGGCGCTCAAGTCAACAACGCCACCGTCATCGGCGCTAGTGCAACTGAGGGAGCATCGAATCTCGTTCCTCCCGCCACGCGCACTCGCGTTGATGTTGTGCTTCGTGGCGCAGGCGGCTCTTGCGCAAACGACCGCTTTTACGTATCAAGGCAAGCTGACCGATGGCAACTTACCCGCCACCGGGACCTACGACTTTCAATTCAAATGCTTCGACGCCCTCAGCGGGAGCGGACAGCAAGGCTCGACGATGACCGTCGCCGCCGTTCAGGTAACCAACGGCATCTTCACGGTGGAACTTGATTTCGGAGCGGGAGCATTTTCTGGCGCGGATCGGTTTCTTGAGATCGCCGTGAAGCCGACCGGCAATCCATCCTTCACCTCGTTGAGCCCGCGCCAGCCCGTCACCCCCACGCCCTACTCTATTCATAGTTTAACCGCGACCGTCGCGGATGGACTGTCCGTAGCCTGCATCAATTGCGTGACCAGCAGCCAGATTCAAAACGTGCAGGGCTCGCAGGTGACTGGAACGATTCCGGTAGCCAGCGTGCCGGCTGGCAGCACAAACTATATTCAGAACGCGACCAGCCAGCAGGCGGCAAGCAACTTCAACGTCAGCGGGAGCGGTACGGTGGGCGCCACGTTGACGGGTAATATTGTCAGCGCAGCCACGCAGTACAACATCGGTGCTTCGCGGATCTTGAGCAACGCAGGAACCAGCAACACCTTCATCGGAATCGGCTCGGGTCAGGTTAACTCGGGACTCGGCAACACATTCGCCGGCGCAAACTCGGGACTGTCCAACACGAGCGGCGGCGGCAATGCCTTCTTCGGGAACGCTGCAGGGTTGAGCAACACAACCGGGCTGAACAATTCGTTCTTCGGCGCGCAGGCAGGGCAGTCCGACACCGCCGGAGGCTCGAATTCATTCTTTGGTTATCAAGCCGGATTCTCGACCACTACCGCCGGCAACAACTCGTTCTTCGGGACGTTTGCGGGACTGTTCAATTCGACCGGCGCCAATAACACCTTTGTTGGGATGAATGCGGGCAGGGCGAATAACACGGGCTCGAGCAACGCATTCTTCGGGAGCGGGAGCGGGCAGGCAAACACCATTGGAGCTAACAATGCATTCTTCGGGTTCAATGCAGGTCTCGCCAACACCTCGGGCGGCAACAATTCGTTCTTCGGTCAAAACGCGGGCGCGGCCAACACTACAGGCATACACAACTCATTCTTCGGAGACAGCGCCGGCGCCGCGAACACGGCAAGCTTCAACTCGTTCTTCGGCGACAACGCCGGGCTGAGCAACACAACAGGCACAGCCAATGCCTTCTTCGGACGCGCTGCAGGACTGTCAAACACGACTGCAAGCGACAACTCACTCTTCGGGTTCAACGCAGGTCTCTCCAATACTGGTGGACAAAACTCCTTCTTCGGGCGCAGCGCGGGCGTCGCCAACACATCAGGCGCGAGTAACGCATTCTTCGGGTACAACGCGGGAGTGGTTAACACTACGGGCGGGAACAATTCATTTCATGGGTACAATGCGGGCGGCGGTAATACTACTGGCGCACACAACTCATTCTTCGGTGATAACGCGGGCTCGACAAATACAACCGGCAGCAACAACACCTTCATCGGCGCAGGCGCCGGCCCAGGGTTTTTCAACAATCTTGACCACGCCACAGCGATCGGCGCAGGTGCCAGCGTCGACACCAGTAACACCATCCAACTCGGCAGAGATGGCATTACCAAGGATTTTGTTCGTGTGCCTGGCTCTATGGTTATCCTTGGCAATTCGGATGTCCTCGGCTTTTTCTCCGTCAGCACACTCTTTGTAGGCAGCACACCCTTGTGCATCGGCAACAATAACGAGCTTGCCACCTGTGTATCCAGTCTGCGCTACAAAACCAATGTGACGCCTTATCTCGGCGGACTTTCAATCATCAATCGTCTGAATCCCATCTCTTTCACATGGAAGGCAGACCGCATGCGGGACGTAGGCCTCGCGGCTGAACAGGTTGCCAGGGTTGAGCCGCTGTTGACCTTCACCAACGCGAAGGGCGAAATCGAAGGCGTGAAATACAATCAACTGAGCGTAGTCTTAATCAACACCATCAAAGAACAACAAGCGCAAATCACGCGGCAGCGAGCGGCGCTCGAAGCCCTCAAACGTCTCGTTTGCTTGAGCCATCCCACTGCCAAGATGTGCGCCGCCCGGCGTAACGCTAGATGAATACTATTGTCGTCAACTCTTGCTCTTCGCCTCGATCAGTATCGCCGCCACCTCGGGCCACGAAACTCGCGAGGGCACCTCGCCGCACGCAGCATTTCGCGCACTTTCGTTCCCGTAAGCGTTAGGTGCTCCGCTGAATCGGTTGATACCTCGGATAAATGAATTCCTCGGATACAGATTCCTGTTGCAATGTAGGATAGGGATTCGGGGGATCGGGGGGGGATCGGGGCCAGGCATGCGAAATTGCCATATCAGTTTGGGGTCAGGCATGCCATATCAGTCTGGCTTTCCGCGAGGCCTCTTCCACACCTCCCTCAGCAACGTTCGGGAATCGGGGATTTGGGGGCCCGGCATGCGAAATTGCCGTATCAGGTTCTGGCTTTCTCCGAAGCCTCTTCTACACCTCTCTCACCAACGCGGTCATCTGCGGAGACTCAGCCATCTTCTTCCTCGCCGACTCATGTCTT
>CAZOOE010000267.1:0-9028 GCA_964581275.1 uncultured Clostridia bacterium | reverse complement strand
TGTCATTTTGACGCCTACATTGTTTGTAAGTTTGACATGATGGAAGCGGTCGGCTCACAGCCTCACAACATGTCCAACTGCTCTCCGGTCTCCTACGGAGATCTGATTTACATCTGCACGTCGAACGGGCAGGACGAGAGCCACGTCAACATTCCTTCGCCGAAAGCTCCTGCGATAATTGCAATAAACAAGAAGACCGGAAAGCTTGTCTGGGAAGACAATTCGGTTTCTGATCGCATATTGCACGGGCAGTGGTCTTCGCCGTCGGTAGGCAAGATCGGCGATGTGGTTCAGGTGGTTCACGGGCAGGGCGACGGCTGGGTACGCGGCTACGAGGCGCTAACTGGAAAGAAGCTGTGGGAGTTTGATTGCAACCCCAAGGACTCGGTGTGGCCGAAGAGGGCCAACGAGTTGATCAGCATTCCGGTGATCTTCGACAACAAGGTTTATATGGCTAACGGCCAGGACCCGGAACACGGCGAGGGTGTCGGTCATCTCTATTGCATCGACGGCACGAAGCGCGGCGACATCACCCAAAGCGGCGTCGTATGGCACTACGACAAGATTCGACGTTCGATCTCGACCGGAGCGGTTTACGACGGCATGCTGTTCTACCCGGACTTCAGCGGGTTTCTGCACTGTCTGGATGCAAAGACCGGCAAAGTCTTCTGGGTACATGACATGTTCGCTGCGGTGTGGGGCTCTCCGATGGTAGTGGACGGCAAAGTATATCTAGGCGACGAGGACGGTGACATCGCGATTCTGGCAGCGACGCGTGAGAAGAAGGTGATTGGCGAAATCAATATGGGAAGCTCGGTCTACTGCACGCCGATCCCGGCAAACGGCGCGTTGTTCATCAGTAATCGCAATCAGCTCTTCGCACTCGCCGAGAGGAAGTGAGGCAAGCAAGAGAGCATGCCGCGATTCCGCAGTCGCCCACATTCTGTATGCAGCCGTTTGATTTTTACAGCCGAACACGATTGATATTCGGCGAGAGGTCGTTTGAACGGCTCGGCGCACTGGCGTCCGAACTTGGCTTCAGCCGCACGCTGTTGGTCGCCGACAAGGGGATTCTCGCCTGCGGCTACGTTCGCGCCGCAACCGCACATCTCTCCGCTTCTGGAATCACTGCCTTTGCGTTTCACGATTTCGATTCGAATCCAAACTCAACAATGATCGAGGTCGGGCGGGACTTCGCCGCGTCGCGCGACATAGATTCGCTGATCGGCCTCGGCGGCGGCAGCTCGATGGACTCTGCCAAGGCCATAAACTTCCTGCTGACCGGCGGCGGAACGATGCGAGACTATTGGGGCTACGGCAAAGCTCGCGCGACGATGCTTCCGATGATTGGGGTCCCTACTACGTCGGGCACGGGCAGCGAAGCCCAATCGTATGCCCTGATCTCCGACGATCAGACACACGTCAAGATGGCTTGCGGTGATCCAGGGGCCGCCTTCAAGGTTGCAATACTCGACCCGCGACTTACCGTTTCGCAGCCCGCAGTCGTCACCGCAACCGCGGGGTTTGACGCGATCTCTCATGCGGTCGAAACCTACGTGACTACGAAGCGCAACGCCGTCTCGGAAGTCTTGTCTCTTGAAGCGTGGCGATTGCTCGAAGCCAATTACGAACGGGTGATCCGAGACCCGCGCGACATCGATGGGCGAGGCGCAATGCAGCTCGGTGCTTACTGGGCGGGACTCGCCATAGAGAACTCGATGCTTGGCGCGACTCACGCTTGCGCGAATCCGTTGACAGCGAACTATAACACCGATCACGGCGTGGCCATCGGCCTGTTGCTTCCCCATGTTGTTAGGTGGAATGGTTCGGTTGTCGGGGATCGCTACGACCAGCTCTTGAGGCGTGGCTCTGCGATGCTGGATCGAGAGGATCCCGGAGAAGCTCTCGCAGCGAGGCTCGAGGAGTTGCTTTTGATCGGCGGATTGCCGCGCCGCTTGAAGGCAGCGGGTGTGCTCGAAGGGGACCTTGTACGCCTTGCGGAAGAGGCGGCCGGTCAATGGACTGGTCAGTTTAACCCCCGGCCGCTCGGCGCCGCCGAAGCGCTTGAGCTGTATCGAAGCGCATATTGAGAAAGCTTGTGCAAAGTCTATGCTAGTTCCAGGCCGGCTACGAACTTATTGAAAGGAGGAGCATCTGATTTGCGCAAGCGAGCTTTCATAAACGCAATCTCAACGCTTCTTCTGCCGGTTTGCGTTCTACTTTTTGTCATACCCTCGCAGTCGCAGCTTCCGCCGGAAACCTGGTCTCAGTTCAGAGGAGGCCACCAGTTGATCGGGGTGTCAGTTTCAAATGTGCCGAAAGAGCTGAGAGTGGTGTGGACCTACGAGGCGGGCGAATCGATCGAGTCATCGGCAGCAATAGTCAACGGCGCGGTCTACGTCGGCTCGCAATCAGGCGAGCTTGCGGCACTGAACCTCTCAGACGGAGCAGTGCGATGGAAATACAAAGCGACCGGGCCAATCGGTGAATCGTCTCCCTGTGTGGCCGGCGGCGTAGTGTTTATCGGAGACCTCAACGGAACTCTTCACGCAGTCGGCGCGCGCGACGGCAGAGCAATCTGGACGTTCAAGACCAACGGCGAGATCAAGTCGTCCCCGGTGGTCACCGGTGATCGAGTGTTGTTCGGGTCTTACGATGAGCATCTCTATTGTGTCTCCGTTGCGAACGGCTCGCTGATCTGGAAGTTCAGAACCGGAGGCCCAGTGCACTGCACTGCCGGCGTTTCGAACGGTATGGCGCACATCGCCGGATGCGACGAAACATTTCGCGCAATACGAATAGCCGACGGCAAAGAGCTTTTCCATGTGGCGTCCGGGGCATACACCGGAGCGTCGCCGGCGCTTGCAGGTCAGAGGGCATTCTATGGGACATTCAACAACGAGGTGTTGGCGGTCAACCTTACTTCACGCCGGGTAGCCTGGCGTTATCGCAACCGTCAGCGGCAGTTCCCGTACTATTCGTCGTGTACGGTGGCGGAAGGCAGAGTCGTAGTCGGAGGACGCGACAAGATGGTTCACTGCATTGACGCGCTTACCGGCAGGGAGGTTTGGACTTTCATGACGCGGGCCCGTGTCGAGTCTTCGCCGGCGTATGCGGATGGAAGGGTGTTTATTGGCTCGAATGATGGGAAGCTCTACGTGCTTGATCACAAGACAGGCGCAAAAGTCTGGGAGTTCAACGCAGGTGGTCCGCTGTCGGCATCCCCGGCGATCGCTGGGGGACACGTGGTGATCGGATCGGAGGATGGGAGGCTCTACTGCTTTGGGCAGTGAACGCGTTCAGGGGCTCACCTGGAGCCACGAATAAGGCACCAAACCTCAAAAGAGTAGATAGTATCATCCTGAGGATGGTCAGCGCGGTCACTCAGGCAGTTCCTCGCGCGCCGGCTCAGGCAGCCAGAAGCTCGCAACTAATCCAATCGCGTAAACCAGAAACGCCACCGCTGCCGCGCCGTACGCGAGATAGTGCGCCTTCTCAGCCAGACTGAGCGAAGGGTTGCCGCCGCCGAACAGCATAACGAACTGTGTCGTCAACAGCGCCGCCGAAGTTCCTACCATCCTGCCCCCAACGTTCGCCGCAAAGCTCTCGCCGGTTCCACGAAGGTGCGTCGGATACATGCGCGGCAGGTAGTTTCCCCAGAAGCTCAATTGCGCGACCGTGCATAGACCAGCGAAAAAGATGCCCCACTTGAGCAGCGCGAGATCGTGCACTGCAGGATAGAGAAACACGAGCGGAACGATGATCAGTCCTGGAATCTGAAACACTCGCAGCAGCTTGCGCCGGGACACGATGCGAATAGCCAGGAAAGCGAGCAGGAATCGACCAAACAATCCGCCAAGCTCTTGAAGAGTTTGAACGCCCGCAACAGTGGACTGTACGATCTTTTGGCGCTCTGGTGGAGGCACGCTGCTGTCCACCTGAACAAGCGCGGGAACGATCTGCGGCAATTGCTGGATTGCTCCAAACGCTACGCCGAGACTGCAGGCAAAGATCAACGCGCTGATGAGAGTGGTCCGGCGATACTGAGGCTTGAAGATCTCGCCGAAGCTCGGACGCTTCAGAGTTCCGGCAGCCTTCTTCTCTCTCCATACCGGCGACTCGGGTAAGAAGGGCCGAATCACGATCAGCGGAATCGCTGGGATCAGCCCGGAGATCAGCAAATAGCGCCAGTTCTCGTGGCCTGCGTGAATCGCCGGCAGCGATGCCGCGATCTTCGCAATCCCAAGTGCCATGAGACTCACCATGAAACCGCCCAACGAAGAAAAAGCCTGAGTGTAGCCGATGACCGCTTCACGACGCTTCGGTTCGGGGAAGAGTTCTGCCAGCCAAGCAACCGCGGCCACGAATTCCACGCACACTCCGACGAATGTCGCGGTCCTCAGTATGAGCAGCATCGGCAGAGAGGTTGCGAAACCGGAGCCAAGCGCGGAGAGCGCATAAAGCAGGATGCTCCACGTGAGTATTCTTCGCCGGCCCAGCCGATCGGTCAGATAACCCCCCAACATACCAAAGATTCCCCCGCAAACCGCCGGCACGTAAAACATCAGGTCGCGCCAGTGGGCGTACTCCGGGCTGCCGAAGGTCAATCCACCTAGCTGTTCGAGCGCCGGCCGCAGAATCAGCGGTAACATCAGCAATACGTAGCTATCAAAAGCGAAGCCGATGACTGCGATTATGCAGATGAGCCATTGAACGCCGGTGAGACGCGGTGAACTTTCAACCGAAGGGGTAGAAGTCATAATGGGCAAGCATTCTTTGCGAAGTCGTGGCGCACGTCAAGCGAGCTTGCATTACGTCAAGTACCTCGCATTAATGTAATCGTGCGGTATGCAACGGCCCGGATAGGCGGGATTGGATAGATTTCACACTGACTTCATTCAATCTCCCCGCAGGCGCACAATCAAAGCCCAGCAGCAAGCCGTCAGCCGAGATCATGCTTCGGGGAAATAGCGTCTTACGGTTCCTGCTGTCGGCGTCGCAGTTACCAGCGAAACACCTACCAACAACACCGCGGAGATTATCGTCATCGGAACCACCGGCATCAATCCAAACACCGCGGTTCCACCCGGAGTGCGCGAGAGGACTTCAACTCCCGCTACAGACCACGTCACAACTGAAGGCCCCGGCGGCGGCGCAGGGACAAGGTATTGAAAGACAGCTACCGCGACTACCGCTAGCGCCGCCCACACCGTGCTCGCAAGCGCTCCCCACCTGGTGCTCCGTCTCCAGAACAACGCCGCAACCAGCAGCGGCGCCAGCGCCGAGTAGCCCGAGAATGCATACTGCACCGCGAGATCGAAAATGCTCTGCGGTGCTCGCAGCGCGACCGCGTACGCAACGATCGTTATCAGAATGATGAATAATCGCCCGGTGTGCACCTGCGCCGCCTCCCCGAAACGTTTCTTCCCACCATAGAAAGCAAAGATGTCTTCGGTGAACATCGTCGACAGCGCGAGTATCTGGGAATCACTCGCCATCACTGCCGCCATTATGCCCGCACCCAACAGGCCCGCGAGCCAGATCGGCGCGTAGCGATCCAACAGCAGCAGCAGCACATCGTCTGAAACCATTTTCTCGCGCAACACATCACGCTCATCAGGTGTAAGTCTGGGGCCTTCAGTCGCAAGGGCTCGCCGCGCTTCGATCTTCTGCTGAATCTGCGGCACGTCCGTCGCCCGATTGGCCATCACGCCCAGGAACACGCAAGGCAGCCAGAGCGCAAGCATACAAATCGGGTAGAGGATCACGGTCTTCTTGAACTGATTCATCTTGCGGGCAGTCAGACAGAAGATCGTTATGTGCGGAAACGCGATCGACGACAGCGGTATGAAGGTGTAGCTGAAGAAGAACAAGGGTGAGATGCGCTCGCGCGTCAGAAGCGGCGCGGTGCCGGGCGAGCCAAGCATCGCTTCAGCAGATTGGCGAAACCCGCCCATCCCAATACCGATCACCACCAGCGCGATCGCCCCGAAGCACAGAAACAGCACTGTCTGAAAAGTGTTCACCCAAGCGGTGCCGCGCATCCCGCCAAAGAAGACATAAGACATCACCACCATCGCGACCAGCGCGCCGCCGAACCAGAACGGCACTCGCCCACCGCTTATCGCACTCAACGCCGTCCCTCCGCCCATCACGCCGATGATGATATATGGAATGAGAAACGCCGCCTGGACGGCGAAGATTACCGTGCCGATGTGGCTGCACTCCCAGCGATCGCGAAACATCTGCACTGGCGTGATGAAGCCATGCTTCTTGCCGAGCGCCCAGACTCGAGTGCCTATAAAAAAAAGCGAGAGGGGAATGATCAATGCAGAAGATGACGCCATCAGACCAAACGTTACGATTCCGTTGTTGAACGCATGCCCCGACGAACCAAGAATCGCGAACGCGGTCATGTTCGTCCCGAATAATGAGAATAAGAAAACGTAGGGTCCGAGCGACCGGCCGGCGAGGAAATAGTCTTCAGCCTCCTCCCGGTGGGCCGACCTCCTAAAGGCAAAGATGCCGATGTAGAGAACGATGCCGAGATAGACGAAGACGAAGAGCGCAGGGATCAATGCGGGGCGCCCTCCAGTGAAGAGAGTGCGCGACCGGGAGAGGGGGCTAGGGGGCGATCTCCTTCTCTTCCTGTCTCCCCGTCTCCCACTCGCTCTTCAAGCTCCGAGGGCCAGGCGTGCTTTACCAGCATCCATATTACCAGCGCGGTCGCGACCGTATAACACGCGTGATAGAAGAGTCCGATGGGGATGAAGCCGAAGACGAGCGGCCGCGCCGCACGCCAGAACCAGAAGTCCTGATGCAGAATGTACAGAGCACCAACAATGATCAGCAGCAGTGCTCGTTTCATTCGAATTTGGCCGCAACCATTGGCAAAATGCCTGCGTACTATGGCACAGCGCCGAGGAAAATTGCAACGCTACCGCGTGGTTGCTACAATGAACTGCGACGAGAATGGCAACCAAAAACAATGATGACCAACACACCCGAAACCAAGACAGAGGTGGGCAACTATTTCGTCTCTAACTATCCGCCTTTTTCATTGTGGCAGCCGGCGTACATCCCTCAAGTTATTGAAGCGCTCAGTCAGCACCCGCGCATCGAAGACCCGCTCGGGCTCTACCTGCACATCCCTTTTTGCCGAAAGCGCTGCAAGTTTTGTTACTTCAAAGTCTATACCGACAAGAACGCTTCAGAGATCGAGCGCTATCTCGATGCTCTGATAAAAGAGAATGAGATTTATAGCAGAACGCTCGCCTTTCAAGGGCGCCAGCTTCGGTTCGCGTACTTCGGCGGCGGCACGCCTTCATATATCAGCGAGAAGCAACTCCACTACCTCGTCGAAGGACTCAACCGGCACGTGAGCTGGGAGAACGCCGAGGAAGTCACTTTCGAGTGCGAGCCCGGCACACTGCGAAAGTCGAAGCTAGAGACGCTGAAGGATATCGGCGTGACCCGGCTGAGCCTCGGCGTTGAACACTTCAACGACGATGTCCTGGAGGCTAACGGTCGCGCACATCTCTCGCCCGAAATTTATCAGGCTTACCAGTGGGCTCGCGAGGTTGACTTCGCTCAGATCAACATCGATCTGATAGCCGGTATGATGGGGGAATCGGAAGAACGGTGGCGCGACACTGTCCGGCGCGCGATTGAACTCGAGCCCGATTCGGTCACCATCTATCAGATGGAGCTTCCCTACAACACAGTGATCTCGCGGGAGATGATCGAGAAGGGTCTGGATTCGCCGATTGCGGATTGGCCTACAAAGCGGCGGTGGGTTGACTACGCGTTCGAGCGGTTTCAGGAACGCGGCTACCGCGTCGCTAGCGCGTACACGCTGGCGACCACCAGAAAGCCTTGCCGGTTCATCTACACCGATGCGCTCTGGCACGGCGGCGATATGATCGGGCTCGGCGTTTCGTCGTTCTCTCACTTCGGCGGCGTGCATTTCCAGAACGCTCACAACTTCGAAGAATACGTTCGCCTCCTCGATAGCGACCAGTTGCCGCTCCTGCGCGCGCTATCATTGACTCGGAAACAAAAGCTCATCCGAGAGATGATTCTTCAGCTCAAAACCGGCGCGTTGGACACGGATTACTTTCGCCGCAAGTTTGGCGTCGAGATCTGGGACGAGTTTCAGCCGGTGTACGAACGCCTGAATGACGACGATCTGCTGGCCCGCAATAACGGGACGATTGAGCTGACACGCAGCGGGCTGCTGCAGGTGGATAGTTTTCTATCCGAGTTCTTTGAGGCTGAATTGAGACCTGTTCGATATGCATAAACTCCCGGCGGAAATGAACGCGAATAACTTTGATGTGATCGTTATGGGCGGAGGCCCGGCGGGCAGCACCATCGCCAGCATCCTTGCCCGCGAAGGCCGTAAGGTCGTCCTCTTCGAAAAGGACCAGTTTCCGCGCCATCATATCGGCGAATCGCTGATGACCGATACTTATTTTACTTTTCAGCGGATGGGGTTCCTCGAAAAACTCAAACGGAGTCCGTTCGTGGTCAAGTACAGCGTGCAATTCGCGAACTCCGCGGGAAGAGAGTCGCGGCCTTTTTATTTCTTTGAGGCCAACCATCATGAGAGCGCGGTCACCTGGCAAGTCACGCGCGCGGTGTTTGACCAGATGATGATCGAGCACGCAGCCGAACAAGGCGCGATTGTTTACCAGAAGACTGCGGTGAAGCGGGTGATCTTTGAGGCCGGTCGCGCCTGCGGCGTGGAAGTCCAGATGCAGGACAGTTCCCTCCAACAGTTCAATGCGCAGGTAGTCGTAGACGCTACTGGCCAGAGCGCGATGCTCTCTAATAAGTTTCAATGGCGTGTCCGCGACCCCAAGCTAAAGAAGGCAGTGCTTTACTCCTACTTCAAGGGCGCGCACCGCGAGCCCGATCTGAATGGCGGGGCGACGCCGGTGTTGCGAACTCCCCCCGGGAGCGGCGGGCGGTTCTAGTACCTCCCGCCCGAGAACCCCATCACTACTGTCGGCCTCTGTACCGTTCC
>CAZOOE010000266.1:0-9054 GCA_964581275.1 uncultured Clostridia bacterium | reverse complement strand
GCCCGGTTGAGAATCCTGGTGTGCGTTACGAGGGTGCTGCGGCGTTCATAAAGCTGGGCCCGTTGGGAGGTCACAACTGGCAGCCGATGTCGTTCAACCCGCAGACGGGACTGGTCTACATACCGGCGCAAGACACGCTGTTCATCTACGCTCCGGAAAAGAAGTTCCAATACAAGCCCGGCACCTGGAACCTCGGAGTTGACTTCTCGCTCTTCAAAGACCCGGCCCCACTCATGCCCGGTTTTCTTCTGGCGTGGGACCCGGTGAGCCAGAAAGAGCGATGGCGAGTTGCGTACGGGAACTTCTGGAACGGCGGCACACTTACAACCGCAGGCAATCTCGTTTTTCAGGGAACGGCGGACGGACGGTTTGTAGCTTATAGTGCTGACAAAGGCGAGAAGCTGTTCGAGGCGTCAGTTGGAGCCGGCATCATCGCCTCGCCTGTGACCTACGAGCTGGATGGCGTGCAATACGTATCGATCATGGCTGGTTGGGGTGGCGCTTTCCCGCTCACCGGCGGTGATGGGAAAGGCGCGTTGCCCGGCGCAGGGAAGCTGCTGACCTTCGCATTGAATGGGAAGCAGCAGCTGCCGGAGGTCCTCGCGCAGAACCGGAACGTCACGCCAATCGGAGTGACCGCGTCGCCCGAGACGATCGAAGCGGGGTCGACTCTTTTTGCTCAATGGTGCGCGGTCTGTCACGGCTTTGGCGCTGCTGGCGGCGGAGCGACCGCTGATCTCCGTTTCTCTCACCCAACGACCTTCGACAAGTATCGCGAAATCGTCCTGGAAGGAAAGTACCAGGGCGTGGGAATGCCTTCGCTCAGGAGATGGTTGACTGCCGATGACGTCGATGCGATTCGCGCATATGTGTTGACCCGGAGGGCGCAGCTCGCTGGGAATAAGTGAGGTGTAAGAGGGACTATCTATTAACCGGCAGCTAGCGCGCAGACCGACGCGCCTTCGATTGCTGCATATATGACGCAAAGTGGGGGTGCTCTGATATCTTCATCCGGTCCAAATCGCGATGCTCGAACGACGCAGAAAATTCTGGGGGTGGGGTTGGGAAGGCGAAGGACTTACTCGTGAAGAGCTGAAGCTTCTCGACCCGGTGTGGGCGAAGCGGCTCGGCGTCTCGGAGTTTGAAGTCACGCCGCCGCCGACACCCGAAGAGATCAGCTTGCGTGAGTCGCGCATCGCGATTCCGGGTTCGCTCAAAGATATTTGCACAACCGATCACTACGAGCGGCTAACACATAGCTACGGCCGCTCGTTTCCCGACAGTGTCCGCATTTTTCAACGCGATTTCTCGAACCCGCCTGATGTTGTAGCTCTACCACGCAGCGAACAAGACATCGTCGACCTATTCGACTGGTGCGATGGCGCGGGCGCTGCTGCGATTCCCTTCGGAGGTGGCTCAAGCGTCGTCGGCGGGGTCGAACCGCCGCGATCCGAAGGCTATCGCGCGGCGATCACGATCGATCTGAGGAATCTAAATCAAGTGCTCGAGATCGATCCTGTTTCCGAAGCGGCCCGCATACAAGCAGGCGCCTACGGGCCGGCGCTCGAAGCGCAACTGAAACCCTCGGGTCTGACGCTGAGACACTTTCCGCAGTCGTTCGAGTTCTCTACGCTGGGCGGATGGATTGCGACGCGCTCCGGTGGTCACTTCGCTACGCTTCACACTCACATCGACGAGTTGGTCGAGTCTCTGCGCATGGTCACGCCAAGAGGCGTGATCGGAACGAGACGGTTGCCGGGTGACGGCGCGGGACCAAGCGCGGATCGCTTGTGCATGGGCTCGGAAGGAATCCTGGGTGTCATAACCGAAGCGTGGATGCGATTGCGCAAACGGCCAACTTTTCGCGCCGGGACCACGGTGAAGTTTGCCGACTTCTACAAGGCGTCGGATGCGGTGCGAGCTATTTCTCAAGCTGGCTTGTATCCTGCTAACTGCCGCTTGCTCGACGCGCACGAAGCAGCTCTGGCGGGCGCGGGCGATGGTCATCACGCGTTGCTTGTGCTGGCTTTCGAATCGGCCGATCACCCGCTCGACGCTTGGATGAAACGTGCTCTCGAGATCTGTGCCGATCACGGCGGTAGTTACGATCGCGATGGGCTTGAGCATCCTGGCTCCCATCGCGAAGGAGCGGCCGGTGCCTGGCGCGACGCGTTTCTGAGAGCGTGTTACCTTCGGGAGAACATGGTTCCGCGCGGCGTGATATCGGACACTTTTGAAACCGCCATCACCTGGGAACGCTTTGCCGATTTCCACACGAACATCAAGGATGAAGTGCAACGAACAATCACAGAGGTAACGGGAAACGCCGCATGGGTGACTTGCCGATTCACTCACACTTATCCCGACGGTCCGGCGCCGTACTTCACCTTCGTATCGATGGGCAACAAGAGGAAACTGCTCGACCAATTTCACACGATAAAGAGTGCGGCTTCAGAGGCAGTGGTCAAGCACGGTGGCACGATCACCCATCATCACGCCGTCGGTCGCATGCACCGGCCGCAATACGATCGGCAACGCCCGGAGTTATTTGCCGAAGCGCTTCGCGCGACAAAACGTCAGTTGGACCCGAAGTGGATGCTCAATCCCGGAGTGCTGATCGATCAATGAAATGACTCTCGCTCAAAGTACTCAAGTTGGGCCGTATGAGATTCTCTCGCTGCTCGGTGCCGGCGGCATGGGTGAGGTTTATGATGGCGGTGCCGGTGGGTTTCGGCGGAGGCTTCCAGGTTGGCTCGGCGGTCCCGCTCTTTGAATTCCGCTCCGGGACCGTTCCCGGATTTGCACCGTATGCCGTAGCCACGGACGGACAGCGTTTTCTGATCAACTCACTGGTTGAGGAGCCCAACGGCCCGCTAACGGTTGTGTTGAACTGGACCGACCAGGTAAAGCGTTAGGTCTGGAACCGAGCCGGCGGCTTCTCGTCGACTCAGAACTGTACTCAAGGAGCATCGTATGAATCGCACACGCCGAAAGTTTCTCAAGCAATCCGCCGCCTTTTCACTGTTGCTTTCTCACCCCGCTCTGGCTGCACAGGCGAAGAAACAACTCGCGCAACTTGCGAGCTATGACGCGCTCGGACTTGCTGAACTCATCAAAAGCAAACAGGTCTCGCCGCTCGAGCTGGTCGACGACGTGATTCGACGAGTCGAACGAGTGAATCCAAAAATCAACGCGGTGCTGACGAAGAACCTCGACTTCGAAAGAGTTCGCGACAGAGCCAGGAAGGGCGCTTTCGAAGGCATGTTTGGCGGCGTTCCGGTGATGCTGAAAAACCTGCAGGAGTACAAGGACGCCAATATCGATTCCGGCTCCCGGCTGATCGCGCGGGCAACCGCAAAGCTCGGCAACCAGACCAAAGAGAACTCGCCGTTAATTGATGCCATGGAGCGATCGGGGATGATCATCGCCGGGATCACCAGCGCGCCGGAATTTGGGTTGATCGATACGACCGAGCCGATTCTTCATGGGCCGACGCGCAACCCGTGGAATCTGAACCACACAGCGGGCGGATCGAGCGGCGGAAGCGCTGCTGCCATCGCAGCCGGGATCGTGCCGCTCGCACATGGCAATGACGGGGGCGGTTCGATTCGTATTCCGGCTTGTCAATGCGGCGTCTTCGGGTTGAAGCCAACGCGATCACGCGAGGTTGGAAACGACGGTGGGCTTGGTGTCCTGAACATCTCTTCAGACTTGTGTCTGAGCCGTTCGGTCCGCGACACAGCGGCTTATCTGAGCGTCGTCGAAAACAAGAGTAATTCCAATCTGACGCAAGTAGGTTTTGTGTCCGGACCGGCAAAGAAACGTCTGAAGATCGCTGTGGTCCTGCACACGCTGAGAGGACAGAAACCACACGCTGAGGTCGAGAAAGCGACCAATTCGGCAGCGAGCTTGTGCGAGAAGCTCGGCCACAAGATCGAACCGATCCAGCTCCCGATCAACGGTGACGAATTCATCGACGCGTTCATTGGCCTATGGTCGACGGGCGCAGCAAGGCTCGAGGCGACGGCTAAGCGGTTGCTCGGTGATGGGACAAAGCTCGAAGACGTACTGGAACCGTGGACGCTCGGGCTGATCGAGTTGGGGAAGAGTCGCGGCACTGCAAATTGCGTACAGCGGGCCACCAAGGTGTTTGGCGAGGTAACGGCGGCGACTGAAAAAGTCTTTCAGTCTTACGATGTGATCCTGTCGCCGGTGATGACCAACCCGCCGTTCAAGATCGGGTGGCACGATCCGCGAGTCGAATTCAAGACGCTTTATCAGCGCGTCATCGACGACGTAGGCTACACACCACTTCACAACGCATGCGGGACAACAGCGATGTCCGTGCCGCTGTACTGGACCTCTGAAGGGCTGCCCAGCGGGAGCCAGTTCGCCGCGTGGCGCGGCGGCGAAAGCACATTGCTGCAACTGGCGTATGAGCTTGAAGGCGCGCGCCCGTGGACGAAGCGGCGTCCGCCGGTGTTCGCTGAATAGAAGCTTGCGGCTTTGCGGAGCTTTGATGCGGCTTTGCGCGACTTAGTCAAACGTTAGAATCCACAAGCCTGAGCGAGCAAATTGATATTCGGATCTTCATTTCATCCGCTTAGCTGCTCTCAGTTGCAACCGTTGCAACGCTCTCTTCATGTCGATTGCTTTCGCAACTGTATTTTGGATCGCATCCTTCGTACCAACGCGACCATCGACTTCGGTGGTCTCAAGGCATCGAATGAGTCTATCCAAGACATCGGAATAATTAGCGGTGGTCTCAGCAATCTCAGCAACAGCCTGATTGGCCTCCGCTGCAGTCCCGGAATGATCCAGAAGATACTTTGCCACCGCTCCGTAGCAGTCGGCGCGGGCGGAAGAGATTTCGATTTTCAGTTGTTCAAGATTAGACATCATCCTTACGTACTCTATAAACTGCTGCCGATCGCTAGCCTGCTGTCTATTGTCTCTTCAAAGGCGCCGACATCTGATCAGGAATTCAATCAGGAGTGTGGTTACAACCCACCTCAATGGCCCCTTGCTCTCAAGAAGTCGACCGCTGAAAACCCATCGATCGTCAGTATGTAAGCCCTGCCGTTTACATCAATGCTCAACAGGTTCCCGTGAGCGCGTGCTCCCTTAAGAGCGTCCCCTGAAACGCTAAAACTATGACCGGGCTTGTCTGAGGTGAAGCGTATTACTGAGTCATCGATCGTCAACTGACCTCGGCATCGTGAAAACAGAAACGCATGCTGATGAACTGCGCTCACCATTAGTGCCGGCTTAGGCTGAATCGGGGTGGCGTTGGTCTCAGGTGCAAGAACGGAGATCATCTCTTTTATACGAACAGGTGTGAATTCCGCTCCCCCCCCGAGTTCCAGCGCACGTCTCAGCAAGAGCACCGCCCGATCTTTGCTGCCACGGCGGCGTTCCACCTCGGCCAACCCGAAAAGGGCAGGCGCGTAGTCCGCCTTCGCGGCAACACACCGGTCGAGGACTGTCCCTGCCTCAGAATTCCGTCCCAACTTAAGAAAAGACATACCCAGTGAGTAGAGAGTTGCAGTGTCGCTGAGACCGTCATTGACTGAGGCGGACAAATACATAGCCGCTGTCGCATACTCACCCGAACGATACTTCTTGAGCCCAGTTTCGCGATTCTCATGCGCCGCTTCGTCTGCGTGCCGTTTCAATAGAAGAGACTGCACCCTGCCCAGACCCAGTTTGCTTGGCTGGTCACTCGGAAATTTTGCGACTATGACGTTGTACTCTTGCTCCGCGCGCTCAAGCATACCTCGATCCTCGAATTCGCGTGCGCGCCTTAGCATGGTTTCGGTAGTCGGCAACGCACTAAAGAGGGCTGGTTGAGGTGAATTTGATTGCCGCTCGAGTTTGATCAGCCTGGTTGGTGATGGAGGCTGGGAGAAAGAAAGGTTTGCTCCGTCTGCAGTTGTACGGCTATTGACGCTGGGGCCGATCTGCGGATCTGGGAATGCAGGAAGCGCGGAGGTTTCGGCAATAGATGCGTTACCGGGCGTGTTTCTGGAATGTGCCGCGCGCCAGATTCCGAGCACTAAAGGCACAAGCGCTACCAGAACGAGAAGTGGCCAAACGAAATTAAGCCGTCGTTGAATCCGCTGTGACCCGCGCTCTGCCTCGGTGACCAGCCGACCAGATTGCGATTCGCGTTCAGTGAATTCGGATTGCGCCCGGTTACTCATCGGTGGTGGTTCTTCCAGCGCTGGCACGTACTTGCTGAGAAATGCTTGAGCACTGGTTCCAGCCTCTTTTCCATCCCCGGGTGAATACTTTGTGAAGAATCCGGAGGGGTTGGTCTCAGGATCAATCGATTCCGGAGCGCCCGATTTGATGTCCCTTTCATTACGCATTACTACACCTCGCAACCAACGTCCGATACAGCAAGGACGCACTAATCGACATTTCTTTTTTCAAAGTGAGATATCGTCGGATGGGGCTTTTGCACTAAAATACTCATCAGTCGGTTTGCTTGTCAATGCCGAAGTTGAGGACGATGCGGGTCACGTTTGCGGTTGGGTCCCGGATGGGATGCCGGAATAGCAACGGGCGAGCGCGCTAACGCGGGTTGAAATAAAGATGACGCGATGAAATGACGATGGACACCGCGCTGCAAATCACGCATCATAATCGACGTAAACCCATCGGATCCATTACTTAACGCGTTTCGCGCAAAGTCGCAAAGACCCGCAATAAACGCGAGCAATTCGGGATGCCATGATGGAAGATTTCCGGCCGCCCACACGTCCAACGTGAAGTATTCGCCTAAGGAGGACAGAGCATGAGGCTTCAGCGACTTCTTATCGCCCTCACAGTGGTAAATCTCGGGCTTACAGTTTTGCTGTTGGCGCAGCTACGGCGCGTCGAGGCGGTCGCGCCGGCGCCGGGGGAGATGGCCATTCCGGCACCAGTGCTTCGCGGGAGCTCGCTCGAGATCGTCGACGATCAGGGAAGAGTGCGAGCGAGCATCAAGATTCACCCTGGAGATCCAAACTTCAAGATGCCGGACGGTGAGATCGGCTATCCTGAAACAGTGATGTTTCGATTGATTGATCCCAACGGGCGGCCTGAGGTGAAACTGGGAGCGTCGGTGCAAGGCGCCGGACTCGAGCTCATCGGCGAGACTGATACGACACATGCCTTGTTGGAAGCAGAAGGCCCGAACGCCCAGTTGAAACTAACCAACAAAGATGGGCGGCAACAGCTAATCAAGCCGTAACTCGGTAGACACCAAAAAAGGTCGACCGGAGATCGAGCGGAAGGTTTGCTGACCGGTCCCGGACCTTGCATTTGCCTCACGCCGGTGCCCGCCGGCACCACTGGAGCTACGCTCTCCCGCCGGTCGAGAGCATAGTCGTGTTTCAATTTACCGCAGCAGATCGGCCAGCCTCACCGCTTCCCTGCTGAAGTGCGCCGTTTGGGAATCGGCTACCATTGCGGCATAAGCCGCTAGACGATCTCTTGCTTCATCCCGGCGCGCCGCAGCTATCAACGCCTCAATGTGAAGCGGGCCTAACCACAGCCGGCTTACTCGCGCATCGGTCGAAGCGGTCAGTTCCAGAATGCGCTCGCTAAGACGAATGACCTCGCCGAGATCGTCGCGTTTCCGATGCACGTGAGCCAGACATCGATGTGCCTCGGTTCGTGGAAACAGCAGGCCCAACGCCTCGGCGCGCTCGAAACTTTCGCGGGCTCGCTCGAGAGCTTCATCCAGGCTGCCAATGTCCGCGTACAGGGCCGACAAGTAACTGCTGGCCATCGCCGCCAACCTTCGATCTCCCACCTTCTCGGCCAGTGAAATGCTATCGGTAAACTCC
Source organism: uncultured Clostridia bacterium (assembly GCA_964581275.1). Lineage (GTDB taxonomy): Bacteria > Acidobacteriota > Blastocatellia > UBA7656 > UBA7656 > Onstottus_A. The sequence continues at coordinate 1,219 of CAZOOE010000266.1, read as the reverse complement.
CGTTCTGCGCGGTCGAAGTCACCCAGCGCCCGCGAAGAGAACCCGGCGTACATATGAATCCACGCGTGACGCTCGCGGGAGTGGATCCTCGAGGCGATCTCCATCTCACTTGTTGCGTATTCGAGACCCTTCTTCCATTCGCCCTTGTGTCCCGCGTTCTCGCCGAGGAACTCGTAACCAAGAGCTTCGGCAAACGGAACCTGGTACTTTCGCCCAAACTCTATCGCGCGCCGCGCCCAACGATCTGAATCCGCGAAGCGACCCATGTGTTGGTGGGCGCCGGCGAGGTATGGATAGAGCGTCGAGAGCGTGGAGGCGTGGAATACCGAAAGAGCAGTCCCCTCAGCCGTTGGGTCAGCGAGCGAGGCGGCCCTCTCGATCAACTCGGCCGCCTTGCTATGTTGCCCGGCGAGATGATGAAAGCGTCCCTCAACCGTCAGGGCGTTTGCGGTTTCAATGGGATGAGTTTCAGGGTCCAGCACGGCCAACGCGTCGTGCAGCAAGTCGAGTCCCCTGGGATCGCCGTTTATGACAAGCGCGCTCGCGGCCTCACACTGGAGTCTGGCTCGCTGAATAGGGTCGCGAGCGAGAGCCAGCGCTCGCTCGAAGTGATCGCAGGCCGAAATCTGGTTTCCGCTGACGGATTCGGCATTCCCTATTTTCTCCTCGAGCGCGCCTTGCTCGTCCTGGAGTCCAAGCGACTCGGCGCATTCGAGCGCGCGACCGTACGCTGCGATGGCCTCGTCAAACGCAAAGATCTCTTCCGCCGCCGTTCCGGCTTGCTTTGCATAATCGAGGCCGCGCTGGTAGTCGCCAGCCTCGATGTAATGATGAGCCAGCGTCTCCACCGCGACGGGCACTCGATCCCGATGGCGTTCCAGGCCTTCAGCGGTGCGTCGATGAAGCCGGCGACGGCGAATAGGGTTCAGCTCTTCGTAGAGCACTTCGCGGATCTTGTCGTGAGTAAATGTGAACGCATCACCACGCTCAACCACCAATAGCTGTGCCGCTTTTGCTTCGTCGAGCGTGTCCAGCAACGTGTCTTCGTTCTGATCGGCGACCGCGGCAAAAAGGTCCTCGAAGTAGAATGTCTTTCCAAGCACTGCGGCAGCTCGCAAGGTCTCGTTGCACGCTGGGCTCACTCGATCGAGCCGGCTTCCAATGGCCTCTTTCACGCTCTGAGGGATTACCAGATCCGCAATTTCTCCCTGAGTCCACT
>CAZOOE010000265.1:8482-9058 GCA_964581275.1 uncultured Clostridia bacterium | reverse complement strand
TTTCGTGAGGCAACGAATCACGTTTCATCAAGATTTTTAGGTGAGGCAACAGGCGGCCAGCTTATCGCACCGGTCATCGCAACGAAACCCTCTGTGTGTGATATGGATCTACAAACATTGCGCCTCGCTGGGGTGTGATTTGGCGAGCCGGACGCGCACAAGCGCAGTCACAGCCTCGTACAACTCTTCCAGCACCAATTCGCGTTCTGATCTTTCGCTGAAACCGATCGCCTCAAGCGCCAATGCATCGAGTCTTCGCCGGTCCGGGCGCTTGACCTCTTCGAAGACCGAATACCCTTGCCGTCCCGAAAAGGCCCGGACCCCCGCTTTCAGTCCAATTCTGAAAGACCGGACCAACATTACGTGATACGGCCGCAATTTGTGACCGTGCGGGCGCAGAATCTGAAAGGCGAAACGTTTGAGATCCGGGGAGAGAATCTGCTGGCGCGGGCGTTCTGCCACGAGATCGACCACCTGAACGGGATCCTGTTCCTGCAGCATCTGAGCATGCTGAAGAGGGATTTGATCAAGCGAAAGATCAAGAAGCTGCGGAAAGAAGGCGAGTGGTAAAGCGGC
>CAZOOE010000265.1:0-8472 GCA_964581275.1 uncultured Clostridia bacterium | reverse complement strand
TGTTGGGATACGGGGACTTGGATTGGTGCTAGGTCTTCGGTTCCAGTAGTCTGGCGCCAAGTCACCTCGGCGTAGTACCGCTCCCAGGTCGAGTTGAGCAACGCCGCAAGCACCAATACTGGGACCCTACGTTCCGGAAACACTCCGTAGAGCTTTTTGTCCTCGAAGACTCGCGCCCGTTTCAAAGCTACTAACCAACGCTCGCCGACCTTTGATGGAAAAATCAGCGGCGCAGGCTTCATTTTCCGCGCGACAGAATACCACGGCTCGCGATTCGAGCATGTCGGGCGCCGATGATAGCCGGCGCGCTCGCCGCTCTCAATGTACTCGAGCGCGCCAGTGCCCTGGAGTTCATTCGCTGTAAGCGCGCAGTTAAACAGCATCCGTCGGGCCTTGACTCGTTCTAGGAGGATTTCAGGAATCTCCTTCAGAGAGAAAACCACCGGCAACAGCATTTCGCTTTCGATCTCACGCAGCTCTCCCACGAAGTCACGCACGATGGTGAATCCATTGTGTGAGCCGCGCGCTCGCGTTCTTCGACCGTCTTTCCTTTGGAGTGCGCCGCCCTCAGTCAATGACTGTCTCAAACTCCATCCCTCGGCGCCTTGGTGTTTTGTTCGGTGTAGACTTGGGGTCGCTGCTTTTTCATCCGCCCTGCTGAGGTAAAAAAACTCATTAGCGCCAGTGGTGATCCCGCGCCTGACCGAAGCAACATCTGCCAATGCGAGCAGGCCATGACTTTTTGCCCTTTGTCGATTGCTCTTTGACTTTCCCGGTTCGCCCTTTGCGCTTTCTGGGTCCTCCTTCACGTAGAAGAACTCATTCGCGCCGGTCTTGACGCCAAAGCGGACGCTGGCCATCTTTGACAGAGTTTGTAGCCTCGAGTTACCGCGGTTGATTATCTTGAAGAAGATTTCATCGGCTCGCAGATACTTGCCCCAGCCACGCTCGAAAGACGCGCCCAACATTTGTACATTTGCTGTTGTCTTCAACAAATCCGTCTGAGCGACACCGCGCATCCGATATGACTCATCAACTGGCGCGACTGGTCCAGTCTCGATGTTGCCCGCCAAATCCAACGCCGGATCAGATCGACTTGTCGTTCGACTGCGGTCCGCGAGGATCTGACTAAGCACGCGATTGAAGCGAACGAACCTGATCAGGTGGCCTTCTCTTGCCCGCGAATCAGATTCGCGTTCGAGCACGGTAATGCAGGTGTTGATCGACGCATCGGCGAAGAAACTCTCGGCGGCGGATTCGATCACTGCGATCACCCGGAAGTTGCTCAGGAGAAAATCGCGAAGCGCTGCGCCGTACGCCGCATCGAGCCAACTATTCGCGGTGAGATACCACAGCCGCCCTTGGTCCTTCAAGAAGAGAATCGAGTGGGCGAAGAAGTAAACGTAGATGTCCGAGCGGCCGGACCACCGCGGCCAGAACACATCGGGTGCAGCGACTCGATCGAGCGCCAGCCGAGCTTCGATCTTTCGTTTTCCCCTCGGGCCAATCAATTCCTGGCGAATGTAGGGTGGGTTGCCAATGACGACGTCAAACTCAAGCGGCAAGGTCATCGAACGATTCAACCTCGCGCCCGGAACGACGTTGAAGAAGTCCGTGACTGCAACGCTGGCTCCCGCGCGACGCGCAGCTTTTACCGCAGACGCCGCGCGTTCAACCCCAAAAACCTGGTCCGATATTATCGAGCCGGTTGAGCGATGCTGGTTGGAGAGCTGCCTCTTGAGCTTGAGCGCTTCCGCAAGCAGTCTTCCGTCTCCGCAACTCGGATCAAGTACGACATCGCCAGTAGAACGAACGGCCAAAGCCGCCAGCAGTCTCGCCACTTCGTGAGGAGTGTAGTGCTGACCGTAAAGATGCCTCTGGTCTCTCGCGTTTGCCATCCAGCGCGTTTGCCATCCAGTTTGAATGCGCTGCGCGGTGGAACTGAACTTGTCGCATCAACGACCGGCCACTACAATCTCTTCTAGCGTGCGCATCCTGCCTCACCACGCCTCGCAGCATCGCCATAGCAGGCAAGGATGGCTGCGCTCCCAAGAATCGGGCACCGCGCGGGCTGAGTGTACAGCACGAAACACGTATGACGAAAGAGCGCATACTCCAACACCTGGCGCGAACACCTTTTGTTGCTCCGCCAAAGCTGAGGAACGCGCACGCGCAGACGCTTGCGGGGACGCTGATCCCGCGCCGTTTCAAAGCCGTCGCTGAGAATTCTGAGCCGCGCTACTTCGACACCGCGCCTGGAGTGCGAGTGCTTGCGCATTGCTCCTGGCAGAAGGAGCGCGTCGGGCCGCCTACGCTGGTGATTCTGCACGGCATGGAGGGATCCACCGAATCGCGTTACATGCTGGGCACCGCGGAAAAGGCTCTGGCAGCCGGTTTCAACACCGTGCGGGTGAACACCCGAAACTGCGGTGGGACAGAGCATCTGTGTTCGACGCTTTATCACGCGGGGCTGACCGAAGATTTGCGGGAGATCATCACCGAGCTTGTGGAACGCGACGGTCTCACCGAGCTCTACATCGCAGGCTTCTCATTGGGCGGCAACGTCGTGCTCAAGCTTGCCGGCGAGTATGGCGGCGCGGCGCCGAGCGAGTTGAAAGGCGTGATCGCCGTTTCACCGTCCATAGACTTGAACGCGTCGGCCGACGCGATCGAGCTCCGGTCAAACATCGTTTATAACTTGCGATTCATCTGGAGCTTGAGGACTCGTATGCGGCGGAAGGCGCGGTTGTTTCCAGACCACTACGACGAGTCAAGCCTCCGGGGCGTATGGTCGATTCGGAAGTTCGACGATGTTTACACGGCCCCACATTCAGGCTTTGGTAATGTAGCGAACTACTACTCGCGCGCCAGCTCGCTTCAGTTCATCAGCCGAATCACCGTTCCAACGTTGATAGTGCACGCGCAGGATGACCCGTTTATTCCGTTCGAGTCGTTCCGGCACCCGGACATCGAAGCCAACCGCAATGTCGTGCTTCTCGCGCCCGAGCAGGGCGGACACGTAGGATTCATATCAGCCGACCGTGAAGGCGAAGACCGTTTCTGGGCTGAAGCTACGGCGGTCAGGTTTATCGAGGCCATAACAGAGAGGACTGAATGCTGAACTTCGCCATACGCGTGGCCAAAGATGCCGGCCGGCTGCTTCGCGACCGCGTCGGCACCAACTTTGGCATAGACCACAAAGGCGACATCAACATCGTCACCGAAGTGGATCTCGCCAGCGAGAGACTGATACGCGATGCTATCTCAACCTATTATCCACGACATGAGATTCTGGCTGAAGAGGGCGGTCTCTCCGAGAGCAGCTCCGAATATCGCTGGATCGTAGACCCGCTCGATGGAACGACCAATTATGCGCACGGCTATCCGATCTTCTGCGTTTCGATAGCGCTCGAATACCGAGGCGAAATAGTGCTGGGCGTGGTTTACGACCCGATGCGTGACGAACTGTTTGCCGCTGAGCGCGGGGCTGGCTCGGCGCTCAACCACCGGCCGATTCGGGTATCGAAAACCGCCGAGTTGATCCAGGGATTGCTTTCGACTGGCTTCCCATACGACATACGGACTTCGAAGCTGACAAACCTCGATCACTGGGCGAACTTCGCGATGAACGCTCAGGCGCTTCGGCGCGATGGAGCTGCCGCACTGGATCTTTGCTATGTTGCATCCGGACGCTTCGACGGATTCTGGGAGTTAAATTTGTCGCCCTGGGACACGGCGGCGGGCGCGCTGATCGTTAAAGAGGCGGGTGGTCAGGTTACGAATTTCAGCGGTGGTCCATTCTCGAACTACGAGGCCGAGGTCGTGGCGAGCAACGGCTTGATACACGACTCGATGCTCGAGGTGCTTGCTCCTCCACATTGACATGACCCAAGCTGAGATTATCATTCCAGCGTCCACTTCAAACCTCGGGGCAAGTTTTGACGCTTGCGGCCTGGCGCTGGCGCTTTATCTGAAGGTAACGGTTGAGGAGCAGGCGAGCGGATTCGAAGTTGTGGCGTCGGGGGAAGGCGAGGATCGCGTACCTCGCGATGAATCGAATCTGATCGTGCGAGTTGCGCGCTCGATAGGTGACCTTCGCGGTAACAAGATCGGCGGTGTGCGATTGATAGTGAACAGCCAGATCCCTCTGGCGCGGGGGCTGGGCAGCAGTAGCGCGGCGATCATTGCAGGCCTCTCGGTCTACGAAGCCGTCACTGGAGATCGCTTGAGCGAAGAGGAACTGTTCAGTTACGCGTTGCGCTTCGAGGACCACGGCGATAATCTTGCGCCGAGTCTGCTTGGCGGGTTGGTGGTCGCTTGCGTCGTGGAACGGGCCGGTCACGGGCGATCGCTCGTTGCGATGAAGCGCTCCTGGCCGGAAGACGTTAAGATTGTGCTTTGCATACCCGAGTTCGAGATGGGTACGACGCAGATGCGTGGCGTTTTACCAAGGGAAGTGACTCTGACGGATGCGGTGTTCAACCTTCAGCGCGCGGCGCTTCTGCAAGCGCTGATCTCGGAGCGGCGATTCGATCTGTTCAGCGAAGCTCTTCGGGACCGTTGGCATCAACCGCATCGCGCGCCTCACGGCCCCGGACTGGGCGACGTGCTTCGAATGAACGATCAGACCCACGATTACCAGGGCTTGCTCGGCGTCGCTATGAGCGGGGCCGGTTCAACCATGATCGCGTTTGCGACCGAGAACTTTTCGCAGATTGCTGCTGAGATGAGTCAGCGGTTTGCGGCGGCGGAAGTGAAGTCGCGCACCGTGGAAGTGGAGGTCGACAGACGCGGCCGCGCGATTGAGGACGCCGCCAGCTTATGAAGTCTTGCGCATTCATCATCAGCATGGCAATCGCGGTTGGCCAGTTGACCTCTGCGAGCGCTGGCGGATATCCGCGCTGCGCGATCGGCACGCAGACCGCACCCGCGTCGAAAGTCAGCGCGGAGTTTCAGGCCGAAGTATCGCAACTCAGTGGAAGCGGGCTGCGCCTGAAAGAGGCTTTGGAGGCCAGTTTGGATGGCGCGAGCCATCACCTGGCGGCGATCTTTCAACGTGACAAACCGAAAGCTCCCAATGAGGCTTTCGAACTTCGGATCATCGAAAGCGACGGCCGCGCGTCAAAGACGATCTTCAAGCGTGCGGACTTCTTTTTTTCTTTCATGGTTGCTGGTCTGCCGAACAAGCTGAATGCCACCGACATCAACGGCGACGGTTTGAAAGAGATCATCGTTCAGAGTTCAAGCGGAGGAAACTGCTGGAGCTGCAACCCGACTGAGATTTACCAAGTCCGCGATCACAAGGCGGAGCTGCTTGCGGCGGCGCCAATTCAGAAGCTTGCCGATCTGAACGGCGACGGCGTTCAGGAGCTGTTGGCCACCGACGCGCGATGGGAGTCCTACGACGATCTTTCGCACGCTGCTTCGCCGGGAGCGGTGATGGTCTACGCATGGCGAAACAGGAAGTACGTTTACGCTTCGCGCGACTTCGCTGACTTCTACCAGGCAGAGATCGGCAAGTTGCGCGCCTCTATCGAAGAGGCGAAATCGCAAATAACAGCGGACGATGATTCCGATGAAACATATGTCGGACTGGCGATAGGGCTTGCGATCACCTACACGCATATGGGCGAGATCGAACGCGGGTTGAAGGAGATGGAATCGTTGTTGAATGCGAATGCGAAGTCAGCCGTGCAGTCGAAGCATCGCGCAGCGATCATCGCTGATTTCCGAAAGGGTGAAAGCGGAAAGAAACTTCGAGAGATGAAATACGGCGATCCACTGGCGCTATAGAGCCGGAAGGCTGCGTCAATCGGTCAAACCCGTGTCAGCAGTGATCGGGAGAATCGCATTGCCAGCGGGTATGGACCACGGATGAGACTGATTTGACGGGTTTGCACGGGTAATACTTTGGAAGTAGCAAATATATCAGCGGCTCTAGAGCTAATATCGCACCTAGGTGTTGGTTTCAAGAGACAGATTATCTTTGCTGCTATCGGGGGCTTCGGCCGGCAATCTCTCCGGATCAAGCGCGCTGCCGACTATGTCGTGAGCCTTTCGCGACAGTTGCCTGGCCTTCTCTTTAAGCTCCAGCCGGCTTGCCTCCTCGGGAAGTCGCTCGACTGCGATCGGTGAGTGATATGTGATCGTCAGTTTGCCCGGGCGCGGCAGCATTCGACCGACCGGCCAGATAGTCTCCGCGCCTTTGATCGTCACTGGCAGGATCGGAACGCCGTGAGTCAGGGCGAGTCTGAATGCCCCCATCTTGAACGGCATCAACTTCAGCGTCCGGGTTCTCCCGCCTTCCGGAAACATCACCAGCGCCCGGCCTTTTCGCAGCATCTCGATTGCCTCGCGCTGAGCGGATGCGTCCGCGGCAACGTCGAGATTGACCGGGAACGCCCCAAACATTCTCATCAGCTGGCCGAGGATGGGGATTCGGAAAGGCTTGTGCCACGCCATATAGTACACGCGTCTTGTCATTGGGATGGTGATCCAGATCGGATCGGCGTAGGAAACGTGATTCGGGGTGATGATGCAAGCCCCTTCAAGCGGAATGTTATCGACACCGTGAAATTCAATGTTGAACAACACCCGGCAAAACCACCAGACGAATGGCGTAAGCACGGTTATCAGAAATCGCATCATCTGAACGGTCCCGAAGGAAGTTAGCTGAACGTCGAGCCGTGTCATTAGACTATGCTGCGGAGGGCGGCTGCAAGCGTCGTCGATGCGTTGACCCTTTGTTAGATTTCTTATCCGGGCGGCAAAGTGCGCGAGATTACAACCGGCTTGGGCGACTATCACTGCGCAGTACTGCCGACGCCAAAGTATTACGTAATTTGGTTTGCTCGGAGGCTCGACCGTCAGCGACGCGGTCATGATTTCGGATACGCTTTAGATTCGCGAGGCCCTCGAGATACGCAGTTTGAGCGCGGCAGTTTGCTCTGATAGAGTGAAAACACTGTTGCGATGAGCTACCCACTAAACTTTGAATATCTGATCGCGCGACTAAGACCGCAAATAAGCGAGGGCCATATCGACCGCGTCTTTCGCGCCTATGAAGTCGCCTCGGATGCCCACTCGGGCCAGACTCGCGACGAAGGCACGCCTTACATAGTTCACCCGTTGCGTGTCGCCGTGTCGCTGGTGGATGAACTGAGTCTGTATTCACCAACGCTGGTTTGTTCAGCGTTGCTACACGACGTGATCGAGGACAGCGACGTAACCCGTGATGACATCGCGCGGATTTTTGATGAAGAGATTGCCGAGGTCGTCTGGCTGCTGACAAAGCTTGAAGAAGTAAGATTGTCCGAGTACCTCGCGCGGATTGAAGCTGCGGCTCATACCGGCGCGCCAATCGTTAAGCTCTGCGATCGACTCGATAACTTGAGGTCAGTCGTTCACACGCCAAGACTGGAGAAGAAGCGCCGCTACATTCGCACGACCGAGGAGTTATACTTGCCGCTGGCCGCGCGCACAAATCAATACCTTCACGATGAGCTTCGACGTTCGCTGGAACAAGCTCGCAGTAACCTCAGCCGTCTTGAGGGCCTTCAGGAAGGAGGACACGCATGAGAAGGATAGTCCTTTCAGTCGCCTTGATTTTCTCGGCCGCGGGATTCGCGTTAGCTCAGAAAGATGCCGCCGAGCTTGCAAGGATACGAACCAACTCGGAGTCGCTGCGACGACGACGATCGGATTTGTGAGCGCCAAGCCAATGTGGTCCTGGTGCATTACGAGTTGCTCGAAAAGAGACGCGAGGAACCTGATCACAACATGACGATGGATCGGGGGATGAGCTCTCGAGCCCGCAGTGGCGGCAAGTCGGAGGTTCGGACAAGCAGCCAGGTTCGGGGCTACGTCATAGCGCGAAGCCCCGACGGTTTGGAGATCCTCGCGCGCTATGATCACAAGTCATGCTCAATGAGCCGCGTCGAGACTTGAGCGAAGCGTTTCTAAACATGTTAAAGCGACAAGCAGATGCAAAGAAGAAATAGCTACCGGAATCTCGCTTTGCATACTGAGAATCGAGAACCAGATAAGGTCCGCCCGCCATTGGAATATCGTCGCAATTTTGACCTCGGATCAATCCACTCAACTCACGCTGAATAGCCCTTAAGTAGCTGATTTTTCGCGAGATTTCGAAGCCGATCCGGTTTGAAAATAAGGGCTCCTGTCTAGTACAATTAGCGTTGCTTTATAAGCCTGAAAATCTTCTCGAACGACGCTTGATACTTCGAAAGATGAGGCAGCAGAAAAGCCGAGCAATGCAGCCTGGCTTGGAGGAGTTGTGCTTTGGTGATGAGAGGCATGCAAGAGTGGTTGTTAGCCCAAAGATGCGACCGCGGTGGGCCCACAAGAGGCTATGATTTCAAGTGATGAGACCAAGGAGAGAGTGGAAGAATGGCTGAAGCAGCACATAGATTTCCAGTAAACATAGAAGAGGAAATGAAGCGTAGCTACCTGGAT
>CAZOOE010000264.1:0-9058 GCA_964581275.1 uncultured Clostridia bacterium | reverse complement strand
GCCGGCAACAAAAAAGACGTCCGCAGTTGGAATATTGATGATGTCGTGCGGCTCAATCATAATGTTTTCACTCAGGTTGCCTCTTAGCAGGCCAACGATGCTCACGGGTGTAAACACGTAATCTGGCGGACCTCCGGCGGCATCGCCCGGTGACTGGTTCTTGAGCGCAGTGGACTCCCCAGGCTTCGCTTCCGTACCCGTGGCATTGTTGGGCGTCTCTCGAAAGATGAACGCCGATGACCCGTGGTTATCAGCCAGTCCTCCGCACAGGCTTATCAATTTCAAGAGTGAGATTCTGCCTCCAAGCTGATAGACACCAGGGCTGCGCACGGCACCCTGCACGAACACTGCCCGACTGTTGTACTGCTTCACCTCTACTGTGACGTGTGGAGATTTCAAGTAGCGGCCCCGAAGACCGTCGGCAATCAAAGCGCTGAGTTCTTCGGGCGACTTGTTTTGCGCGACAATAGAGCCGAGGAAATACATCTGAAAGGTCCCATTTGACGTCACGCGGTAGGTCCCGGAGAGCTCTTGCGCTTTATCAACTCGAACCTCAATCGTGTCGCCCGCACCAATGCGATAGTCCGCACCTGTTGTTAAACCTATCGGTTCTGAACCGGGACTCGTCAGCGGCGCGGACGGGAGCCGCTCCGGTGTTTGCTGCCCGCCGGCGTGAACCTGAGCAGCCAGTTGCGTCATCATCAACACTAGAGCGATCAAGCCTACGCAACGCCAATTCTGATGGAGGCTCTGTTTGATCATATCTTCGTCTCCAGGCTTTGGTGACCCACCGCGCATGGCTGATGGGTCACAGGTGCGCACTCGGATTTCGTTAAGTAGAATTCTCTTCCATCCTCGCCTAAGGCTACTTGCATATCCGAGCGCATCTTGTCTTTCAAGTGCGGTGGTGCGGAGCGCCACTCGACCTCTTAGCCCTGATCCAGAGGCAAGAAGAAGTCCCATTCGAAGGAGTAAGGTCAGGCCCTAGAGGGCTTGTGGATCTGAGTCGCGCGACGTTGCAGAAATAGATAGTCCCTACTTGTTAAGCCCTTAAGGGAAGCCACGATTTGCGGCAGCAATGACTCGTCGACGGCGAGATGTCCCCGTCGAGGTGCTTGGCGGTCCTTGTATGCAGCCCCGTGTGTGATCCAAATAACGGCAGAAACCGGTCTGACGGATCGGAGGCGCTCTTTGGCGCCTAAAGGACTAAGGTAGACGAACCCAATTTGCGGATTCGTGAGAAAACCCGCAGCTGGGTTCACTGAGAGAGCGGCCGAGATTCTTCTGTTCGCTAAACTCTGTTCGAGAGGAGCCCGGCATTGGGGCTATCCATTCGTCTTTCTTTCGTAGTTCTTGTTCTTGCCGCGCCACTCGTCAGATTTCAAGTCCTGCTGCTTGCTAAGCAATTGTTTCGCCCTAGCAAGTCTTTAATGGGGCAATATTCCACCCTAAAGGTCTCCTTACCTCCTATCGAGACTTTCAGTTTTCACGTTTTTAGACGCTCGATCTCCTGCGCCTATTCCAAGTGGCTTTGACTCCTAGAACAGCCAATCGTCGTCGCGGGAGCCCGCAATGACTTCCCAGCCACTGCTCAATGAGGTTGCTAACAATACTAGAGTATATGATCCGGCACATCGGAATAAGCGACCATTTTTTCGTGGCACAACGCGATCAACGTGAGCACCACGATATGGCCGTCATGTGTTCCTTTGTCGATACACAGGTGTGCCAGGAATGCGCCCGGCTGCGAAGTGACTGATCAGTGCCTGGGGCCGGTTGAAAGGCGGGTTGCTCGTTCGACTGTCCAGTGCAAAGTAATTGATTAGGCCAAGTCTGAATCTGTGCGCGGAAAACGGCACAAGCAACGCAAGTTGCTCATTGACTTACGCAAATTGCGAGTCAATCGTCTTAGGTTCCTCAAGCAACGCCAGTCGTCAGAAGGCGTTCAGATTCCAGGTTGTTCAGGAGCCTCTGCCTCAGCTGGCAAAGGGTTCGTAGCTCCAGCAAATCCGCCCGATCAATTGTTTTCTCCGGCGACTTGTCTATTCGCCGGAGCCAGGAATCTATGAGCTCGATTTCCCTTTTCTCGATCTGCTTGATGACTGTGAATTCATCCAAGTCAGCGGTAGGATCAAAGTCTTGACGCACCTCACACCTCCGTGGAAACGGCGGTTACTCATCCAGCCGATCCCAGGACTTCTCAGTGTGAGGATCCCCAGTATACAACCACTTATCGACAAATCTCAACACTAAAACCCGATTATCTCAAAGATCGGACACGAGATCAGATCCAACGACGGGACCGTTCAACGACAACCTCATCACTCACTTATCGTCAAAGGGAAGATCCGCTTCTCATGGCTTTGAGCTTTCGTGGTATAGGTTACCATCTGCGAGTTGTGTAAACAAGTGAGAATCCGCAACACAGCGGGAATCGGCAGCCCGAAATACCGCGGCAATTCTATTGTCAATTCTATTTGACTTGTAACGTGGAAATGCATAGAATCAACAACCGCTTTGATAATAACGGTAGAGAACATACCGGAATCTCAATTTCTTGACGACATATCGGCGATCTGAGTTGTTACCGGTAGGTTTGATCAAACTATTGGGATTCGGTTGAGAGTTAAGGTTTCCCCAGCTTAAACAGGTTCAATCCGGACTCCCGTCCGGAGATGACGGGAGCGCCCAACAAAGCAGATCATACTAAAAAGGGAGTGGAGACGATGAGACTGATTCCCTCACCAATCAGTCGGAGGATTCGACTCTTGTTACTGGCGCCGCACGCTATTGGCCGAGCGGGCCTGCGCCTGCTCTTAGAGAGCGAACCCGACATTACGGTAATAGGCGAGACAGCCAGTCCGTCAGAAGCTGTTCGTATGGCCTCGCACGAACAGCCCGATATCGTCCTGGTTGATCTTAGTAACCACGACGGAGCACATCTGGAGTGTATACCCTCGTTGTTTGAAGCGACAAAGGCTTCACGGATCCTTGTCCTAATGGATGGACAAGATCATGAACTTGATCAACGCGCCGTTCGACTCGGGGCAACAGGAATTGTATTCAAGGACAAAACGCCTGACGTTCTGATAGCTGCGATCCAGAAAGTACACGCTGGAGAAGCGTGGCTCGATAGGTTCACAATAGCGAGTGTGCTGACAGAAATGTCACGCGGCCAGAATAGAACGCCCGGATCGCCCAGCGCGGAAGTCATCGCCTCACTAACAAAAAGAGAGCGCGAGGTCATTACGCTTGTCGCGATGGGGTTAAGGAACAAGCAGATAGCTGAGCGCTTGTTCATCAGCGATGTAACTGTCCGACACCATCTGACATCTGTTTACGGCAAGCTCCTCGTATCAGACCGATTCGAGTTGATGATATTCGCTTACAGACATGGGCTGGCAGAGCCTCCAGCCGAAATGTAAGCCGTAATTCGAATGCGCCGGACCCCCCCGTGTCATCTGACTCGGGGTGGGTTCCGCACCCTGTTTTTCTAGTTTCTGGTTTGTGGTTTCTGGTTTCTAGCTTCTGGTTTCTAGTTTTTGGTTTCTGTTTCGCCATAGCGCTTCCAACCGCAAACCAGAAACCACAAACCAGGAACTATAAACCAGAAACCATTACAGTATGCGCCCATCGACGATGTTGATTATTCTATGGGCAAGCGCGGAATTCTCGGGGTTGTGAGTCACCATAAAAATCGTCTGTCCCTGGGCGTTAAGCGTCAAAAACACTTCCATCACTTCGGCGCCGGTTTTTGTATCAAGCGATCCGGTCGGTTCATCCGCAAGAATCAACGGGGGTTCGTTGACTATTGCCCGAGCAATTGCCAGCCTGCCCTGCTCGCCTCCGGAAAGTTGATTGGGCAATCTCATCGCTTTGTCTGCGAGGCCAACTTTGTCCAGCACACTCATTGCCCAATCGCGTTTCTCCCTGGCGCTCGAGTTCGTGGTTGCGAGCGGAAGCATCGCGTTTTCAACCGTATTCAGATAAGGCATAAGGTGATGCTGCTGAAAGACGAAGCCGAGATATTCACGGCGAAAATCCGCCCGGCGCTCATCCGCGAGGCCATAAACGTCAATGTCATCGACCAACACGCGGCCTGCGGTCGGATGATTCATCGCACCGACGATTGTAAGCAGCGTGCTCTTGCCTGAGCCAGACGGGCCCATAAGACAGACAAATTCGCCTTCAGCGATTTCAGCGTTGATCTCTGAGAGCACCCGCACCGCCGGCGACTCGCCGTTGGCTTCATAGACCTTGGTGACTCGTTCTATCGCTAGAAAGGGCATTGGGGGTTTGCGACGTTGGTGACTCTTTTGATCGATAGAAGGGGCATTTGGCGTTTCGCGCAACAGCGCAAAGGCGCAAAGACGCTAAGCCGCATAAGAGGTCACACGTATCGCACCGCTTCGGAGGGGTCGAGCCGCGATGCGCGAACTATCGGATAGAAGCTGCTGAGCGTGCCGATGATCAGCCCAGCGGCGACCGCGACGATCGCAAGGACCGGCTGAAACTCGAAGACGTTCCGCGTCTCCGCGAAATAAGGGAGCGCGGCCCAGCTTGCGAGCAACCCCACCGCCCAACCGAGCAAACCACCCAGCAGGCTGATCACCGCGACCTCAATCATCAGCCCTTTGATGATGTGAGCCCGTCGAAATCCGATCGCCCGAAGCACGCCGATCTCTTTTGTGCGCTCGATGACCGAGCCCATCATTGTCGTGAAGATCATCAGCGCTCCAATGGCCAACACGACCGCCGATACTACGGCCGAAAACCGAGTGAGCCGATCGACCGTCTCCGACCGCGCCCGAACTGACTGCTGAATCGCAGAAACCTTCGCATGCGGTATTCGCTCGCTGATCTGCGAAACGATGTCGCCAATCGGGCAGTCCTTACACAATGCGCTGACTTCGATGAGGCTCAACTGCCCGGGCTTGTTCAGCAGCGACTGCACGTGAGCCAGCGATCCAAATATCATCTGATCTTCGGGTCCGCCGGTCTGCGAGATCACTCCGGCCACCTCGTGATCCTGTTGGGCGATCTTCACCCGGTCGCGAACGATTTTGAATTGAAACTGATCCTCGCCGCTCTGGTGCGAGCCTCCGTGTGAGACGTGTTGCGGCGAGACGCCCGACGTCGACTCGATCAGTGAAAGGGCGCGCGCAACTTCGTACCCGACCAGGAGTTCCTGCTCTGTCTCGGGTTTGCGACCTGAAATGTGCCACCACCGCTTCAAGGTCAGCTCGCTCTCGAAGTCGACTCCGGCGAGAAGAACCTCGCGGCTATCGACCTCCACCGCTCCCAACAATTTCGGTGAGACGTTGCTGATTCGATTTCGATACGGGATGTCGAGAACGTTGAGCGCGTCTCCATTCTTGAGCTGTTTGACGTCGAAGGAAACACTGGAGACCGAGAGCCCGCCGTAGTCTAACGACAGGCTGTTCGATTGAGGCACGACAATGATGTTGGCGCCGAACCGATCGAGCTGCGAGCCGATTTCTTCCTTGATCGAGCCGCTCAAGCTGAGCAGCGCGACGACGGTGCCGATGCCGATGGCGATGCCGATTGTTAAGAAGACCGCTTTGCCTTTGCGGCGTCTCAGATTCGCAAATGCAATTGTGCTTATGCGCATAGGCGCCTTAGAAGTACGCTCCGCGGCTTTCAAGCTCGCTCGCCTTGATCACCAATTGATTTCCGTCGATCGTTCGCGGAAGCCCGACCGGATTGCAGCCGCCGTGCACGTCGTTGATCTGTGATGAATGAAAATGCAGCCCGCAGTTGTTGCAGATCATATCATCGCCTTCCTGGTGATAACCCTTCTTTGCGTGATAGCAGGTATCGCACGCGTCGAGCGCCGCTCGATACACGCCATCCGAACTCTTGATCACGAAAAAACGAATCGGTTTGTTGTCAGATAATTTGTAGTCGAAGAACCTCGCAGTACCACTGAGGTCCGACAACGAGATTCTAATGTCACGCGCGTCCGTCGCGCCTGATGAGTTGTTGGCCGCGGTGTTGGTTGCGACGGCTGTCGCCATCGGGTTGTCTTTCGACGCGCTGATTACCAAAAAGATGCCGGCTCCGCCTAGCACCAGCAGCACCGCGATGAGGACGAAAGTAGTTTTGCTCTTCGGTTTGGACGGGCCAGAGAACTCTGCCTTCTTCCTTTCGCGCGACTGTGATTTTGTGTCCATCCAGAATTCCTCCGGCTGCTCGTGTTGATGTGCGAAACGAGACTGATTATACCAACTCGGCAAAAGCAAGTACCAGGCAGACGTTGGGGCAGACTCCTGTAGCTGCTATATTTGAGGGGTGACGCACGATGGGAGGCTAAGAGTTGTTACTTCAAGGTGAACCTTCCGCGCCTTCATTCGGACACACGGTTCTCGAGCGAATCGTCGACTACCTGAACTACCGATTCGTAAATCAAAACGAGTTCAAGGTGTCGATTCTCAGCTTGCTGCTGCTGGTCCTCGTTATAATAATCGCGACTATTCTCTCCAGATACACGCGGCGCTTTTTGCAGAAGCGTATTCTCCCGAGGTTCCACATCGAAGTCGGTCTTCAGTACACGCTGCTCAGGTTGGTTCATTACTTGATCATCTCGCTCGGTGTGTTGTATGCGATGAAGGTCGGCTTTAGCGTCGATCTGACAAGTGTAGCCGTAATAATCGGATTCCTGTCTGTTGGCATCGGATTCGGGCTTCAGTACGCAGCGTCCGACATAGCGTCAGGTTTTATTCTGTTGTTTGAAAGACCGGTTCGCATTGGAGACTGGGTTGCGCTGGAAGGAGGGATCGAAGGACGCGTTGACAAGATAAGCCTCCGCTCAACCGTAATCGTGACGAACGAGAATATGGCTGTGATCATGCCTAATTCCAGGCTCGTGCAGAACAGGTTCGTAAATTACTCCTACGGGAGCCAGCTTGTGCGGCTAAACATTCCGATTGACGTCGCCTACGCAAGCGATCTTAATAAGGTTTCGGCGGCCTTGCTCGACGCAGCTCGCTCGGTCAAGGAAGTGTTGAGCGAGCCTGCTCCGCGCGTGCACTTTGCCGATTTCGGGGATTCTGCTCTGAAGCTTCAAATACGAGTCTGGATCAACGAGCCTCGTGATCATACAATCATCCGCAGCAATGTGAACTTTGCGATCGAGCGATCCTTTCGAGAACACAATATCGAGATTCCGTTCCCGCAGCGTGATGTTCGTCTTCGCGTAAGCTCGGTTGGAGATCCGGTTGTTAGAATTGACACCGAAGTCTCAAAGTGAGTCGCGAGCAAGACGGGCCGCGAGCTCCACGGATACTCGCTGACTCGATTGACTGGCGGGCCGATCCGCAGCGAGTCTTGACGCTCGGACCAGGCAGGCAGGGTTGCCTGCGCTCCCAGGTTGCCCGCTCCAAGAGCGCTCCAGATCGCCCGCCTTATTGTCACCAATCTATACAAGAGCAACATCACGCTGGAGGTTAGTTTCTTCCTTGTCGCCGGGCATTTCTTACCCAACACTTCTGTCCGCATTGGAACAGATGTCGTTGTGAAGATCACTACTGGTCTCGGAACCCGCGTTATATAACCCGGCTGGGTGGGACTGGCTGTGTGGCGCAATGCTTGCAGTTGTTCGCCCTCCTGAATGGTTTGCAAACGTCCCCGAGATTAGGAGGTACGTATGGAAAGGGAGGAGATCTCCATACTGATCGTTGAAGACGATGAGGATGCGCGTGAGGGCCTGTTGACCTTTCTCAGCCTCGAATATACGTGCTTCGCGGCGGCGACCGCGGAAGAAGCTATGCGTATGATCGGAGCAAGGATCTTTAACCTGGTTCTGACCGACATTCATCTGCCCGGGGCTTCAGGCCTCGAGCTATGCCGATTCGTCTACGCCATGTCGCCTGTTACGGTGATGATGGTGATGACCGGAATGGCTGACATCCGCTACCAGACCAAAGCTCTCGGCCAGGGCGTTCTTTACTGTATCGAGAAACCGGTCGACCTTCGCAAGCTTATGGTCTGGATCGAGAGCGGGCTGAGGTCCCAGGCGCTCGCGGCGGCCCGGCATCGTCATCACCAGCCGACAAGCAACGCGTTTAGAACGCACTGGCTCAAGGCGAGCTGAGTCGAGGCCCTCGGAACCTTACGAAACTACAGTCTGAGCTTCAGAGTGCAGCTTTAGCTTGCTCTTAATAATCCGGAGTGAAGGAAACAGGCAAGCAAAAGCCTGTACTCCGAACTGCATCTCGTTGATGCCCTTCCTTGACTACGCGCTACGCCTCTCCTTAAACTGAAATTCAAGCTTTCGCGGCGGCGAGCCGCGATTTTGCACCTATCGCAACTGGACCGCGCGAACGCCCGGGAAGCTGAAAGAAGAAAATATATGACTCATAGTCTTCTCAACTCATTACAGACTTTCACTATCAGCGGAAATCGGACTGGAAGGTTTTACTCTCTTCCCCAGCTTGAACGCCATGGCGTCGGTCCTATCTCGAGACTTCCAGTCAGCATTCGCATAGTGCTCGAATCAGTGTTGCGTAACTACGACGGCAAACGCATCACTGAGGACAACGTGCGCAGGCTCGCGAACTGGCGGCCCAACGAGCAGCGCACCGAAGAGATCCCGTTCACTGTCGCCCGCATACTGCTACAGGATTTCACCGGAGTGCCGCTTCTGGTGGATCTGGCGGCAATGCGTTCGGCGGCAGCACGAATGAGCAAGAGCCCAAAGATCATTGAGCCGCTCGTGCCGGTTGATCTGGTGATTGACCATTCCGTACAGGTTGACGTTTCGAGTGTGCCTGGGGCGCTGCGCTTGAACATGGAGATGGAGTTCAAACGCAACCGAGCGCGCTATCAGTTTTTGAAGTGGGGCATGCAAGCGTTCGATAGCTTCAAGGTTGTGCCGCCCGGCATCGGCATCTGTCACCAGGTCAACCTCGAGTACATTGCCAAAGGAGTCCAGGAACGGGACGGCGTCTTTTATCCTGACACGCTCGTCGGCACCGACTCGCACCCCACGATGATCAACGGGTTGGGGGTGGTGGGGGGGGGCGTCGGCGGTATCGAA
>CAZOOE010000263.1:0-9061 GCA_964581275.1 uncultured Clostridia bacterium | reverse complement strand
TATGAGCAGCTGGCAGAGGAAGCCGGCCGCGAGTTCGCTCTCACGTTTCGCGAGCGCCAAACACCGGCAGACATACCCACCATCGAAAAGCCTGCGGCCGCAATCAAGCTGGTCAAACTGTTGGCCGGCGAGGGCCTCGCACCTTCGGTGTCAGAAGCGCAGAGGCTCATCGCACAAGGCGGCGTTCGGCTAAACGGTGAACGCGTCAACGATGTTAAGGTAGAGCTCGGTTCGAAAGCCGGCGATGAAGCGCTGATCCAAGTCGGCAGCCGAAAGTTTTTGCGCGTTGTTTTCAAATAACAGTATGAATCGTAGACAATCCCATCTCAGTCTGCTTTGCGCAGTCGCGGCTATCGGGCTTCCGCTGAACCTGTGGCAATCGGAGGTTCGGGTCAACGGCGCACGAATCGTCGAACACCTCACTGCCCTATCTCAGTTCGGCAAAAATCCTCAGGGCGGGGTGAGCCGCGTAGCCTACAGCGAAGCCGATCGCCAAGGCCGAGAGTACGTCGTCGGCTTGATGCGCGCGTCCGGGCTCGATGTCAGGATCGACGCGGCGGGCAACCTTGTGGGGCGGCGTAACGGGAGCGACTCGACGCTGAAGCCGCTCATGATTGGCTCGCACATCGACTCGGTGCCGGAAGGAGGCAATTACGACGGCGATGTCGGCTCAATGAGCGCCATAGAGGTTGCCCAGGCGCTAGGCGAGGGTAAGGTCACGACCAGGCACCCGCTCGAAGTGATCATCTTCGCTGACGAAGAAGGCGGGACAATCGGGAGTCACGCACTCGGCGGCGAGATAACCGATAGTCAGTTGAACCTGATCAGCAACAGCGGTAAGACCGTTCGCGACGGTATCACGTTCATCGGCGGCGATCCAAATAGGCTCGCAAGCATTCGACGTAAGCGTGGTGACATCGCCGCCTATCTTGAGCTGCACATCGAGCAAGGCGGCATCCTCGACACCGAGAAGATCAACATCGGCGTCGTCGAAGGCATCGTCGGGATTACCAACTGGGACGTTAAGATCGAAGGCTTTGCCAATCACGCGGGCACTACGCCGATGAATCAGCGGCGGGACGCGATGCTTGCAGCCGCAAAGTTCATTGAGGCAGTCAATAGCATCGTGACCAGCATTCCCGGCCGGCAGGTGGGCACTGTAGGGAAGCTTCAAGCATGGCCGGGCGCGTACAACGTGATCCCCGGGAAGGTGATTCTCGGGCTCGAGCTGCGTGATCTGGATACAGCAAAAACTCAGATGTTGTATCAGAAGATCCGAGACGAGGCTTCCGCAATCGCCAAGTCAACGGGCACGACCTTTGACTTCACCGAAACCAACCGCCTCGTGCCGGCGCCAACTGACGAGCGCATACGAAAGTTGATCGACCAGACGGCTAAGTCGCTTGGCTTTTCAACCAAGTGGTTGCCAAGCGGTGCGGGCCATGACGCGCAGGAGATCGCCCGGCTCGGCCCGGTTGGCATGATTTTCGTCCCGAGTGTCGGCGGAATCAGCCATTCACCGAAAGAGTATTCGCGTCCGGAGGACATTGCCAACGGCGCGAGTGTGCTGCTCAATACGCTATTGAAGCTGGATTCGATGACGCTGCAGTAGCGCTTGCCCGCCTCATTTTCTGGTCGTGTCCTTAAATCCCGTAATCACAAAAACCGACTAGGAGGCTACAAGGGGTTCGTAGTCCGGCCTTCCTTCAATAGAATCAGCTCAGGAAGCCTGTTTGAAGTCACCCCGCAATCGATATGTGCCCCACGCCACAACCAGGGAGGCTCCATCGCCAGTCTTCTCGAGCGTGATCTTTAGCTGGTCTTGAGGCGTGCCGTCCTTTGCAAAGCGCAGCGGCGATTCGAGCACAACGGTTTCGGATTTCAGCGGCCGCTCAATAGCTGACGACACCAGCAGCGTCCAATTCTTCTGGTCGTCGGGGCGCGAAAAGATCGCGTACTTTCCCGGTTGGAGCTTCTTACCGTTGAAGTCCAGCGCTATACTCGTCTCAAGAGTGGTCGGGTTGTTCATCCCCATGAACCACGCCAGGCCCGGTTTGATCATGTCATCCAAGTTTCTGCCCGAGAGCTTTGGCGTACCGTAGTGAATCGTTACCTTCCCTTTGCCGAGCGCGACGCTTGTCTCGTCTTCACCCGGACCATGAGCGCTCGCCGCCGTTTCCCCATAGCGATTCGCCAGTACCCAGGCAACGCTCGCTGCAATAAGACCGATTAGCACCACAAGTAAAGATTTCTTCATGGCTTCTCCTATCCCAGAAAGTTCGAGCTAGGAAAGCGTATTTCAGCTTAGACCGGCGGTCAAGCGAGGGATCATCTAACGACGACGTCCCAGTTGTGACATCTCTAAAGAGCTTTGACACACACGCCGCCCTTCCAGCTGTCCCAGCTTGAACTTTTGCGCGCTACCATCTATCTTTCGACCGCGCGACAAAACACCGCAACCAGTCAGCACAACTCCAACCTGAGGGGGAAGGCCATGAATAGGAATCGCATCGCCACACTTTGGGCCACGACACTCGTTGCAACTGCTTCACTCTTGTTGCCGGGCGCGGGGCTCACCAGTCGACGGGCGCCCGCTCAAGAGACGGCTCTTGACCGCTACATCGCAAAGCCCGACGCGAGCTATTCCTGGAAACTCGTTAACACGATTGCCGGCGATGGCTTCAAGGGTTTTGTCCTCGATCTAGCATCGCAGACCTGGCGCAGCGCGGCCGAAGTGGATCGGCCCGTTTGGAAGCACTGGCTCACAATCGTCAAACCGGACAAGACCACGTCTAACAAAGCGTTGTTGTTTATTGGCGGAGGCAGTAATCGCGACCCGGCACCGGCCAAGGTCCCCGACCGTCTCGCAACCTTCGCGATGGAAGCCAATACCGCAGTAGCCGAGCTCGGTATGGTCCCGAATCAACCACTGTTCTTCTCTGACTCGAAGGAGAAAGGACGATCTGAAGACGACCTCATTGCCTACAGCCGCGTCAAACAGATGCAAACCGGCGACGATACCTGGCTGGTACGTTTGGCAATGGTGAAGAGCGGAGTTCGCGCGATGGATGCGATGCAGGAGTTCCTGGCCAGCGATGCCGGCGGTAAGCTCAAGGTCGATCAGTTCGTCGTTTCGGGCGGATCGAAGCGCGGATGGACGACCTGGCTTGTAGGAGCTGTGGACAAGCGAGTCATCGCGATCATGCCGACTGTGATCGACGCGCTGAACTCCGAGGTTATCACTCGGCATCATTTCGAAGCGTATGGCTTCTTCTCGCCCGCATTGCAGG
The DNA here is from genome assembly GCA_964581275.1 of uncultured Clostridia bacterium. Lineage (GTDB taxonomy): Bacteria > Acidobacteriota > Blastocatellia > UBA7656 > UBA7656 > Onstottus_A. The sequence continues at coordinate 5,771 of CAZOOE010000263.1, read as the reverse complement.
ACTATGTCAATCACAAGCTCTTCCCGGACAAGGTCGGGACACCTGAGTATCAGCACATCCTGGCAATCGAAGATCCCTACAACTATCGCAATCGCGATCGGCTCAAGATCCCAAAGTATCTGGTTAACGCATCTGGCGACCAGTTCTTTCTACCGGACAACTCACAGTTCTATTTCAACGAGCTTCAAGGCGAGAAATACCTTCGCTACGCGCCAAACTCGAAGCACAATCTGGCAGGCACCGATGCTCGTGAGAGCTTACTCGCGTTTTATCAGGCGATTCTGAATAACAGGCCTCGGCCGCAGTTCTCGTGGAAGAAGGAGAAAGACGGTACGCTGACGGTCACAGTAAAAGACAAGCCGCGCGGAGTAAACGTCTGGCAGGCCACGAACCCTAAGGCCCGCGACTTCCGCGTGGACACGATCGGCAATGCTTACACGAGCACGCCGCTAAAAGAAGACAGGCCAGGTATGTATGTCGCTCGCGTTGATAAACCGGCAAGCGGTTTCACTGCGTTCTTTGTTGAATTGGTTTACGACAGCGGAGGAAAGTATCCGTTCAAGTTCACGACTGAGGTGAGTGTGGTGCCGGATGTGTTGCCGTTCCACTTTCCGGCAGCCGGCCGATAGTCAGCCCGTCCGATTCAACTTACTCGAGTTGACTATTGGGCTTCGTCGAGCGCGGCCAACAAAGAATTGGCCAATAGCGGTGCGCGGTCATCGTGCTTGAGGTAGCAAAAGACCGTCACCGTCTGCGCGCAAATCCAGCCCGCCCAGTCGAGCATTTCTTCTTTCGAGTAGTCGCCTTTGCGCAGCCGCATGTACACAAATGAGCCGGTCACCTCGCGAGGTGTTTCGGGTCCCTCGCCGTCCTCTTTTTCTACCACTCCCAGAGTCGTGTTGTATTTCCGCAGCAGATCGTAGACATCATCGGCGAACCACGACTCGTGTCGGAATTCAAAGGCGAGCTTCCCCTTCGCTGCGAAACTTGTCAGGAATGCCTCGAGCACATCGGTATCCTTTTTGTAGTTCGGCGGCAATTGGACGAGGATCGGCCCGAGCTTCTCTTTCAAGCCCGCTGCGCTTTCGAGAAAGAAGTTCATTTCGTCATCGACGTTCTTCAATCTCTTGAAATGCGTGATTCGTTGGGTCAGCTTGAGTGTGAAAGAAAAGTTATCCGGTACTTCCGCATACCAACCCCCGCAGAGTTTCGACGTCGGCATCCGGTAGAAAGTGTTGTTGATCTCGGTGGTCCGAAAGTGCTCGGCGTAGTAGGACAGGTATTTCTTCGCAGGCAGATCATCGGGGTAGAAGCTTCCCTTCCACTCTTTGTAAGCAAAGCCCGAGGTTCCTACGAGAATCTGGTTCGCCGCGTTTGGGTTTTTGGCAGAGCGTTTCATGTATCGGGCTCCGGCAACCGCCAAGCCCGACATGGTAGCGATGTGCGGTGACGAATTCAACACCAGTCGTCATTGCAGGAAGCCGACGCGCCGCAGCAGGTCTGAGAACCGCCGGTTCGGACCTCGCTTTTGAATCAAAGTTTGAAGTTGAAAGAGATCGTGGTGGTTGTTGTTACGGGCACGCCACCAAGCGTGGACGGTTTGAACTTCCAGGCGCGAGCCGCAAGCAGCGCCGCATTCCTCAACAGAGACGGACCCGATAGCGCTCGCGCTGAAATCACATTACCCTGATCACTGATAGTCACTTCTACCGCGACGATGCCGGACTGTCGGGCGTCTCTGGCCGCGGCAGGATACACAGGATCGACCTTCTTCATCGCGACGCCGAGCACAACACCTGCAGACTGCCGCACAGCTCTAGGGGGTGGTTCAGCGGCGTGAGCCGGCCCAACCGGGACATCAACCGGCACCCCAAGCGGTGTCCGGTTTTCAGTGCCCGCGCGGCTATCGGGACTTACAGCTACGCGTGGCGGCACTGGTGACGGCGAAGGCCAAGGCGTTGCTTTGACCGGCTCGCTCACTGGCTGAGGCTGCGCGGCCGGCGGATCATTCTTGATAACCTCAGGCTCGCGACTCTGCCGTTGAGCAGGCTCGTCAGTCTGCACCTTCGGAGTGACAACGACCATTATCGGCTCATCGGCCTGGGCTGGCGCTGACTCCTCCGACACTTGCTCAGGCTGCGGGGTCGCAGGTGGTTGGGTCGGAGCGATCAGAGCTAAGGCGTGATACTGCTTGTCGAGGTGCGCATCATATGCAAACCCGCCGATCGCTGCACTCACTGCCACCAACGCAAGAACCCCAGCCGCAATCGCTGCTGCGGTCGAGCGGCTCCGATTCTCGTTGACGGTCATTGAGCTGGTAAATAACGACGGCCCGCTGTGCGCAACCGCCTCAACTGGCTGACGAGCAACCAACGCAAGGGCCGACTTGTGTGACTGCTCATCGTCCGCCCTCGCTTCGAGCGGCGGCAAGGTTGCGACGGCGTCTGTCTGAGAGACCGTGGTCAGTTTCGCTGCCGGTCTTGTCACAGCCTCGACGGCGGGCGACTCGTCGGTAATCACGGATATGGTCATCCGGCCCGGTTGGGCCGGCGCCGAATCGACCCTGCTGGCGACCGGGCGAAGCCTCTGCGCGCTGTCTTGTGCCGCCGCAAGGCTGAGCGGCGCGGCATATTCGCCAGCCTCTTCTTCGTGTTTACGTTCCGGTTCGTGCAGATCACCCGAAGGCTGCTCGATCAATTGAGTCAATCGGCTCGCCCTGACGGCATAGTCGCGTGCTCGCTCAGCTTCGCCGCGCGCCTCGTGTATGCGTTCAAGCTCGTGGCACTCGGTCGCTGCTTCGACCATCATCCCGGTTCTCAGATAAATGTCTTTGAGCTTGATGTGCACGTCTATGCTGTCGGGCTTCTCCCTCAACACATCTCTGAGCATTGCTACGGCTTGATTGACCTGTCCATATGCGACCAGGATTTCGGCCTTGGAGATTTCCTGAACGACAAAGGAGTCCTCGGTGGTTTGCGGCGGTTTGTCGAGTGGGGATGAGCTCCGCCGACCGGAACCAGCGGGCGATGAGGTTTCCCTGGTCAGGTCGCCCGCCGCGGCGCTGTGTGATGCCAAACTTCGCAAGCCTCTGATGGGATCGACGCCAAGGGATGTCATCAGTTTGCGAGCAGCCGTCACTGCCTCGACGCTGTTGGGCCTGATGGCCAGTGCCTCGTTGTAGGCGTTCAGCGCGCGCCGGTTCTCTCCTTTCTGCGAGAGTTGCTCGGCGGCGGTCACGAACGCATCGTACGCTTGTTCGTTCAAGCCTTCGCGAAGGTAGAGCTCGCCTAGCTTGATTCGAGTCGAGGTGTTTGCCGGATCGAGATCGACGACCTTGCTATAGACGCCCAGCGCGGCAAGCCCCTGTCCCTTGCGGGTGAGGGTCTCTGCGATCTGGAGATAGTGTTGACGTGCCTCGCTGGGGAGCCCGGCCAGAGCGTACAGGTCAGCAAGCTTTATCGCCGTCTCGGTGTTGCCGGGATCTATGGCGATTATCTTTTTGAGCGTCGCGATGGCCTTTCGCGTGAAACCTCCTTCAGCGTAGATGGCGGCCGCTCGCGAAAACTCTACTATCGCTTCCCGTACCAGTCCGGTGCTGGCATACAAATCCCCAAGAGTGTTGATCGCGGTGAGATCGGTTGGATCGTCCTCGATCATCTTTCGATATATGTCAATCGCGGCTTGCACGTTCCGCTGCAGCTCGTACTGCTTTGCGGCGTTGAGAGCTTGAGACTTGTTGAGCGACATACACCCTCCTCGAGAGCGCGTGGGTGCAATCTGAGAATCCTGGAGTGCACTGCTGCCGCTGCCACGGCAGGAGATGGAACGCTACTACTGAGCTTCCTGATTGTTATAGGGGCAGGCTGTCAACAATATCGGATGCCGGCTATTTAAGCACAAAAGGCGAATGTTGCCTAGAGTTTTGATGCGTTGATTACTTTGCCTTTTGGGGTCCCAAAAGGCCCTTTCTTATCCCGGCGTCGGGAATGCGAATACGGTCCCCAGAGGGGCCAGTCTCTTGGCTTGTGCTAGAATCTAGGCGGCAACGTTGCTCGAAAAAACTTCGTACACTTTCAACAGATGCTAGACCCGAAACGAGCTGAACTAGAGTCTTCCACGCGGACAGCCCTTCAATCGGGGAATGAACGACCCGCTACGCTGATGCCGGAATCGGCACCTGCCAGCGGCGGTGTTGACGCGACGACGCGAGAGTCCCTCCCTCAAATTGGACTTCGCGGCTATTTGCGATTGGCGCGAGTGGTGACCTCTTTCCTCCTGTTCATGCTTCGCCTGGTCATCAACCACCGTGGTTGGCGAATCAAAAAGACTCCCGAATCGGAGCTGCGACACCTCGAAGGTGCAATCCTACGCGAGAAGCTCATCAAGCTCGGGCCGACCTTTATCAAGACCGGGCAGTCGCTTGCCACTCGCGCCGACTTACTGCCTGTTGAATATATCCAGGAACTCGCAAAACTCCAGGACGAGGTTCCGCCGTTTCCCAGCCACCAGGCGCGAGAGATCATCGAGAGAGAGCTTCGCGCGAAGATCGACGACATATTCGAAGCGTTTGAAGACGAGCCCATCGCGGCAGCGAGCCTTGGCCAGGTTCATCGGGCCAGGCTGCGCACCGGCCAAGTCGTAGCGATAAAAGTTCAGCGGCCTGGTATTCACGATCAAATCGAGTTCGATATTTCGGTGCTCCGGCGAATCGCCAAAAGACTCGAGCGTTATCCGAACCTGGTGCGGGGCGTGGATTGGCAGGGAACGCTTGACGCGTTTCACACTACCATTCACGAAGAGATGGACTACGAGCAGGAGGCTCGCAACGCCGAAGTGTTTCGCAAGAATTTCGCTCGCTGGAAAGAAGTTTATGTACCGCAGATCTATCAGGTCTTCTCGACAGGGCAGCTGATCGTGATGGAGTTCATCGACGGGCTGAAGGTAACCGACAGCGATCAGCTGACCGCCGTGGGCCAGGATCCCCACGAAGTCGTGAAGCTGCTGGCTCGCACCTATTTGAAGCAGCTTCTCGAAGACGGCTTCTTTCACGCCGATCCTCATCCGGGAAACCTGCGAGTGATGGCCGACGGGCGGATCGCGTTTTTCGACTTCGGCATGGTCGGGCGACTCGATATGAAGCTGCAGTCGAATCTGATAAACGCCTTCTTTCATGTTATCGAGCGAGACGTTCACGGATTGGTGGACGACATGGTGCGGCTCGGGTTTATCGAGCTTTCGCCCGAGGACGAGACGCGATTTAAACCGATTATCGAGGGACTATTCAACCGCTATCTTGGAATTCGGCTTGGCGACGTGAACTTCAAGGAGTTGATGTTCGACATGGCGCACGTGATCTACGAGTTTCCGTTCAAGATTCCGGCAAGCTTCACCTACATCGTTCGAGCGGTGATGACGCTCGAGGGTATCGGCACTCAGGTCGACCCCGACTTTCGTTTCTTTGAGATCGCGCGCCCGTACGCCAAGCGCTTCATGTTTATCCGCGAGGGGCGTTACTTGCGCAGCTTGATCGTCGACCGGGTTGTTCGAGGCGAGACCGGCGAGATCGAGTGGGGAAAAGTTTGGAAGCTTGCAAAGATGGCCTTCAAATACTATGTGCGCGGTGAGAATAAGTTGTGACTCGTGAGTGTTTCTTGCGGGGGACTGGGGCACCAGTCTGCGCGGGTGGTTGAGGGTAAGGAATTGTTCGTGTCGGCGCTACTACGAACAAACGATCGCCTCAGGAGAAAAAACAACTCAGTTATGAGCGGGAT
>CAZOOE010000262.1:0-9062 GCA_964581275.1 uncultured Clostridia bacterium | reverse complement strand
CCCTTGAGAAGGCTCGGGTCGTACCCTTTTTGCTGAGCTTCTGCATTGGTTGTCAGAGAAGAAATCGATACGATAAGCAGCACAAACCAAGCGAGTGCGCGGCTCTGGCTCGAGCTTTTAGTTGTGGTCATTCGCAATTCTCCTTGCGCTTTATGGCGACAGGTGCCGGTCCGACAATATGCGATTCATCGTTCTCATGAATCAGACCGCGACACTGAAACATTTGTCGGCCGGATCGTCCGCTCGTTAGCATTCTAGATTCAACCACTGGAGTACTGCGGATGATCTCTTATCACGGAGAGGCTGAAAGTTTCAATCAATGAGTCTCAGAAGACAAATCGGGCCGGCTGTGCAAAAACACGGCCGGCCCTTCAGCTTACGGAGGAGTGATTCTCCAGAGCTTACTGTTGGTCAGGTGGTTTGGTATCAGGCGGTTTGCCATCGCCATCCCGCCTCTTGAGCGTGGGCTTGTCTTTGGGCTGATCGTCGCCGGTGGCGCTTGGTTGCGACGGGTCTTCACCCTCCTTACGCCGTTTAAGAGTCGGGCGCTTGGGGCCGCCGTCGCGTCCTGCAGTATCAAGCGTCTTCGAGTTGGTGATCGCCAGCAGCCGCGACTTCACTCGATTGAATTCAGACGTACTGATGGTGTACTCATCGCGATCCGGGAATCTGGCCAACAGATCGTGAACCTTGACTATGCGGTCGGGTGTCGGAGGATGCGTGCCAAACAACTTCGACAGCGTGCCCGGCTTGTGCTTTTCCTTCTTCTCGAGTTTCTCAAAGAAGCTCAAGAAATTGTTCGGGTCATAGCCGGCGGCCCACATGTACTGTGCACCGAGCTTGTCTGCCTCGGACTCGACGTTTCGGCTGAACTTTAGGAACGTCAGCGGCACGCCGATCTGCGCCGCCTGGTAGGCAATGTAGCCAAGTCCACCGGTCATGAAGATCAGCGGGATCATAGCGTAGTTGGCCAGCGTCGCCTTCGAAGCCTGCTCGACGCCGTGGCGGGCGGCAACGTGCCCGATCTCGTGGGCCATCACTCCGGCCAGCTCCGCTTCGGTGTCGGCCGCAAGAATCGCACCCTTGTTGACGTACAGAAAGCCGCCCGGCAAAGCGAACGCGTTTACGTCATCCGAGTCCAGCACCTTGATTGTAAATGGAATCTTCGCATCGGAATGAAGCGCGAGGTTCTGGCCCACTCGATTTACGAATTCTGTTACGACCGGATCCTCGATGAACTTGCCCTGTCGATCAACGTCGGCAGCAAGCTGGCGACCGAGGTTAACCTCTTTGTTGAGTGAATAGAAATTGATCTGATGGGCATTGATGTTGCGCTTGCCGATCATCAGCGGGTTCTCGTCATCGCTGAGTTTGCCCTTTGGCGCGCTGACGCCGCCCTGAGTCGAAGCCTGCGCGGGCGCGGGGTTGGCGCCCGCCTTTTTATCATCTGCAAACAGCGCGGTCGGTGATACAAACATCGCCGCCATCAGCAGAACCGTAGTTCGCTTGAAGGGGATCGCTTTCATTGGTGACTCCTGTTGTAAGCTGTTGGATGTTGAGCTGCCGGGCTGCTCCAGGCTCTCAGCTTATCACACCGGCGATTTGCGCTGGAAGCCCTTTACCAGTGCGGCGTTATTATAACCCTGCGAGATTAGACCGGTATTAGCCCTTTATTATAAATCCCTAATTGAGGAGAGGCTTTGCGGGCTATCGGGTGCCAACCAGCGTCTTGCTACGACGGACTTCATCGGTGACGAAGTGGCCGCGCACAAGATCGACTCCAACCGCTGAGCCGTGCGGTGGACGAAGGGTGAGTGAAGGGTTGGATGTAGCTTCGAGCCATATCTGGCGATTCCCGGTAAGAATCAATACTGCCTTGTCGCTTGTCCAAAATGCGGTTTTATGAAGGGCTTCAACTCTCCCGGCCAATTGACTCAGGGCTTGATCAAGCGCTTCGTGGCGGAATGAAGAAGACTGTGCGGTGAAATCATGTGACAGTGCGCTCGCCCCAATTGCACGCTCGCTTCGTTCCGCCACCGCGGTCGCCAGCTGCTCGAAGAGTTCTAGCGAACCCTTGCCGATGATGTCGGCAAACTCAGCCAGGTAGGCGGCCAAGCTCAGCTCTTGCTCAGCCTCAAGATAGAGGACAGACGAGCTGATCCCCTCGTGAATCCCTCTCAGGCGGACCTCCGCATTGGTCGGGTGAGTCATCTGAAACGCACACAAATGAGCGAGTATTACAGCCCAAACATCGTCGCCAACGCGGCCTTCAACCAGCAACTGTGCAACCGGTTTGCCGATGATGCCTACGAACACTTCTTCGAGCGATGAGTGGTCCTCAACGCCGTCGATCGACATGTCGACCCATTCAGCCCAGGCGTCGGCAAGCTTCACTCCCACAAACCTAACGTCGCGCAGCCTAGCGCCGGTCAAATTGCATCCGGTCAGATCCGCACCGCTGAGATCCGCGCCGCGCAGATCGCATTCTTTCAAGGTGCTGCCTGCGAGGTTCGCGCCCGTCAGGTTCGCGCCCAGCAACGAACATCCATCGAGCCTAACCCCTGAGAGATCGGTGTACGAAAGGTCGGCACTCTCTAGCAAGGCCCCAGCAAGGTTGCTTCCGGCCATCTGCGCCATTCGCACGAAAGCACCGCTTAAGTTTGCGCCGCTCAGGTCGGTTTCGTTCAGGAACGTACCAACAAGATAGGCGCCAACGAGCTGCGCACCTTGTAAACTCGCTCCGGTTAGATCTGAGCCGCTGAGGTCGGCGCCGCTCAAGTCGGCGCCTTTCAAGGTCGCCCCGATCATGCTCGCCTCGACCATGTTAGCGCCGGTGAGGCCGGCTTCATTTAGTAGTGCGCCGCTCAGAAAACAGCCGGTCAATCTCGCTTCTCTGAGATTCGTCCGGTTGAGGTCCGCCATTCTCAAATTGGCTTCTGCGAGGTCTACGTGGGCGAGGTCCATCCCAGACAGATCGGTACGCACGAGGTTTGCCCCTCTGAGGCCATCACCCCGCGCAACACGATCTAGTATGTCGCCTCTGGATAACTGCGGCATCGTTTGTTCTTAAAGGAGGCGGCGAGCCAGGGGGCCGTCGTTAGAAAAAGGGGCGGCGGCAAAAGGGGGTGCATGTGATACGGAGCTAGTCTCGCGCTCGATTCACCGGGCTATGGTATCCGGTATGGGTAGACCAGTAAATACAAATCTAGAATGGGTCTGTCGGTTCCTTGCCTGCTCCGCCCGGTGGCTTGCTAACAGCCGGGCGCTCGGCTGATTCCGGCCTTGATGCGGGCCATCTCCTGAATCTCTTCGGCGAGCTCCAGAGTGTGCCGAGCCGCTTGACGCGCCTCGCGCTGTTCGACGTCTCTAATCGCGTAACGGGTCAACAATCGCCGGCCGAGTTCGTGATGTTGTCGCTCGTCGGGCTGAATAACGTCACGGTAAAGTGCTGCGGTCTCTACATCACCCAGAGCCTCACAGAAATCGATGAAGCATTGGTTTCGAACAACGGCGATTCCCTCGCGGGTGAACTGACCAGCAGCAATCCGGGCTGAGGTATTCTGCAGCGCTCGCAGATACTCGAACAACGGCGAGTAACCGCCCTCTCGCGGATCGATTCGATCGGCATCAACGCCAAGCGCCTTCAAACGATCAACAAGGAGTCGGTAGTGCCTGGCCTCGTCCCCGGTCTGACGCGCCAAAGCGAGTTTCACGTCAAGCTCTGACGTTGTGCTCATCCAGATCGCTGCGACCTCGCTTGCTTCAAGCTCATTTTTTAGCGCGACACGGAGGAGACGCTCAATCGTCAGCCCCTGAGAAGGTTCACCGGCAGTGCTCAACCGTTCGAGGCGTTCGAGTGCCGCGCGGTTCTCATCGCCAAGCGATATTACAAATTCCTCGCTGCTCATTTCCCGATTGTTCCGGTTTGACATCTTGGCATCGCTCGAACTCCGAGATTATATCAAACCCGAGTTTGCGCGCCAGAAAACGAATTGCCCGGCAATGTCTGAAATAAAGACATTACCGATTGCCCGCACAGATTGACCAACCACGCGCGCGTGCCATAAGATTGCGCTCAAAATCATTTATCCGGGGGTAGAAGACGATGGTCGAAGGTGGCCTGGCCGACATACAATCAAAAGCTATCCAGCCGGGGACTCAAAAGACCGGCGAGTACCACGCTCTCTTGCCCGGCCAAACCGTTTGCACGGTCAAAGACGAAAAGGGTCAAAACTGCCAGGGTCATGTGAAACAGTGGCTGACCGCTCCTGCTGCAGTTGTTGCCAAGGCGGCTACCGGCAACACGATTCATCGTTGCCAGCGTTGCTTTACGATCTACGAAGGCCCACCGCAAGAGTACCTTCACCCGAAAAAGTAAGACGCCGTCCGCCCTTGAAGGAGGTTCCCAATATGAACACAAGGAAGGTCACCATCCTGAATCGACTAATCATGGCCGCGCTCCTGACTGCGGTCACGTATGGATGTGCCGCCGGACAGCAGAAGCCAACCGTCAAAGACGATGGCAACAAGACCGGGAAGGAAGCGAAGTCACCAATGCTCAAACACGAATATGCCGATGTCAACGGAGTTCGCCTCCACTACGTGACCGCGGGCCAGGGGAAGTTGATCATGTTTGTTCACGGCTTTCCCGAGTTCTGGTACGAGTGGAAGAATCAGCTTGCGGAGTTCGGGCGAGATCACCAGGCGGTGGCGCCGGATATGCGCGGCTACAACCTATCTTCGAAGCCTGCCGACCTCGACCAGTATCAAGTAAAGTATATGGTTGAAGATCTGCGTGCGCTCGCCGAGAAGCTCGGTCACAAGAAGTTCATTCTGGTGGCGCACGACTGGGGCGGCGCGATTGCGTGGGCGTTCGCCATCGCTCACCCCGACTATCTTGAAGAACTGGTCATCATCAATGCACCGCATCCGGCGGTGTTCCAGCGAGAGTTGCGGGACAATCCCGCTCAGCAACAAGCTAGCAGGTACATGTTGATGTTCCGCGGCGAAAAGGCGGAGGAAACGCTTTCAGCGGGCAACTATGCCCTTCTTGTTCAGATTGTATTAGGGGAGGGGCTGAAGAACGGCGTATTCACCGAAGAAGACAAGAAGGCTTACATCGAAGCGTGGTCGCAACCGGGGGCGCTAACAGGCGGGTTGAACTACTACCGAGCCGCGCGTGTTGGACCGCCCGCGGAAGGCGATAAGAATCCGGCGAACTTTGCAGCGGGCATGCCGTCGTTCGAAGTGAAAGTGCCGACTCTGGTGATTTGGGGAGAGAAGGACGTCGCGTTGCTGACCGGCAACCTCGAAGGGCTTGATAAGTTCGTCCCACAATTGACGATCAAGCGCATACCGGACGGGACCCACTGGGTGATTCACGAAAAACCGTTGTTGGTCGACGGGTACATTCGCGAGTTTATCAAGGGCAGGTAGGACCTACCGACGAGGGCACAGTTCATCGTTAGCAGATGGCTTTTTGTGGCGTTTTCGATTTCGACTTCGAATCAGAAATGTCGATTGGGTTGTCGCCCGTGAAGAAGTCTCAGGTTTCCACTTCTCGGCCGTCCTCTCGCAAGGACGTCAGGTTGCTGCGGCGTTTGCTTGGGATCCGTAATCAGTTCCCTGAACGGGTTGATGAAATCGACAACCAGCTACGTGATGCATTCGAGCGCAACGTGTCAGCCCTGGTGCTCGACATGGTGGGGTTTTCCCGGCTGACGGTTAAGTATGGAATCATTCACTACCTTGCAATGATTCATCAGATGGAAGAAGCCGCGCGGCCGGCGGTCACCGGAAACGGTGGCGTTGTCATCAAACAGGAAGCCGACAACCTCTATGCCATCTTTGACGATCCTGGGCTTGCCCTGGAATCCGCGCTGGACATTTTTCGAGCGTTTGACGCGGTCAACAGCGTAGTGCCGACGGACCGCGACATATTTGGCAGCATCGGCATCGGTTACGGGCCGACTCTGGTTATTGATGAGAAGGACATCTTTGGGTCGGAAGTGAACATCGCGTGCAAGCTCGGGGAAGACCTCGCTGGGAAGAGCGAAATCCTATTGACTCAGTCGGCCTATGCAGCCTTGCCGCCGGATCGCTACATTTTTTCGCCGGTTACGACCGTAGTCAGTGAGATGAGACTTGATTACCACCGATACGAGGGACTACAGCTTGAATAATAGCGTCTCTAAGCGAGGCCGACGCGACTGATTAATTGCTCAAACCGCGAGTCCTTCCGGAGACCATCGAACATAGGCTCAACCCTCAGATACGCAAGATAGCCATACCTCTCATCGCAAGCTTTTTCGAGCAACTCGAATACGCGGTCAAGATCGCCGAGACCCAGATAGATCCTAGCAACCAGGTACGATGGGACGTATCTGGAGTTCGCAAACTCGTTGAGTCGACTAAGCACCTCGTTCGCCTTGTCGGTTTCTCCAACGATCGCGTAGAAGTGCCCACGCGCCGAAAGCAACTCGACGTCATCACCCGAGAGTGCGGCCGCCTTTTGATATTCGGCGTCGGCATCACTATACCGTTGGGTTTGCTCGTAGGTTTGCGCTAGCCTCCGATGAGCGAGCGCAAACCCATCATCCAGATCAATCGTCTTCAGATATTGTTGGACCGCTTCGTCATAGCGGCGGGCCAAATACAAGAGCCATCCCAGGTTTGTGTTTATCGGAAGCGAGAGCGGATCGAGGTCGTGCGCGTTCTTTATCCGCGAGAACGCCTCATCGAAACGCCCTTGAGAGGACAGGACCACCGCGTAGAAGTTATGAGCAAAAGAGTAGCCCGGGTTGAGCTGGATCGCTCGTTTGAATCCCAACTCGGACTCTGCCCAATCCCAATCATATCCAAATTTCACAAACGCCATCGACGTGTGAGCCTCGGCGAGCCTGTCGTCGAGCTTCAGCGCGTGCGTCGCCGCCTGTTTAGCCTTCGGGAACGCTTCCCTGGGCGCAAGCGCGCTGTAGCTTGCCAGAATATTGTAAGAATCGGCTAATCCCGCATACGCAAGCGCGTACCGTTGGTCGCTTTCAATAGCTTGCTGGAAGTACTCTATCCCCTTTGTTAGCCCTTCGGGCGTCCGCTTGTTCCAGTAAAACCGGCCCTTGAGGTAAAGGTGATAAGCGCGGGAGTTTTCGGTGTATCGCTTGGTGAGTCGTTTTTTTTCCGCGCCGCTCAGCTTCAGCCGAAGCTTGTCGGAGATCTCTCTGGATATCTCTTCCTCGATCGTGAAAACGTCGGAGAGCTTCCGATTGTATTGCTCTCCCCAAAGATGGGACCCGTCGTTCGCATCGACCAGCTCCGCCTTGATGATCAGCAAGTCGGCGCGCTGAAGGACCCTGCCAGTGAGCGTCGCGCGCACGCCAAGGTCCTGGCCGACTCTCTGCGGGTCGACTTCCTTGCCTTTGTAACGGAAGACTGTGCTGCGCGCCATCACTCGCAGTTTGGGAAGCTGCGAAAGATTGTTGATGATGCTTTCGGTAATACCATCCGACAGATACTCGGTGTCCGGGTCTCCGCCCTCGTTGATGAGCGGCAAGATGGCAAGCGATTCAATCGACATGCGTGAACGACCGCGCCGCGTCCCTTGCGTCTTCCGAACCGCTGGCGCATTTGTGACCCCGCTCGCGTCACTGTCCCGCCGGAGGTTTCGTAAGTCGATCGATACTTCGCGAGCGGAGTGGTACCGCCGCTCGCGATCCTTTTCCATGCACTTGCGAACGATTCGTTCAAGCTCAGGCGGCACGTCGTAGTTGAAACGAGCGATCGCGACCGGCTCCTTGTGAACTATGCTATCGATGATCTCGGTAGCGCTGGCGCCTCCGAAAGGCAATCTTCCGGTCAGCATTTCATAGATAACAACGCCGTGCGAGAAGATGTCTGAACGCTGGTCGAGATCGCGCCCAAGTGCCTGCTCGGGTGACATATATGAGACGGTCCCAAGCACTACCCCCACCGCAGTCTGTCCGCCGATCGCTACGGTCGCATCGTTGCTATCGATCGAGGCGCCCGCCTGGATCATCTTGGCCAGTCCAAAGTCGAGCATTTTTACCAGCCCGCGCTCGGTAACGATCAGGTTCGAACTTTTGACATCTCGATGAATGATCCCCAGCGTGTGAGCTTCATCAAGCGCATCAGCGATCTGCATTGCGATATCGATGACATCGCTGGTCGGCAATGTCCCCCGATCGATGCGCTGCGACAGCACCTCACCTTCGACATACTCCATCGCGATGAACATCGCCCCGTCGTGTTCACCGAGATCATATATCGCCGCAATATTCGGCGAACGTAACGCCGATGCGGCTCGAGCCTCCTGCAAGAACCGGGTGCGCCGCTCAGAGTCGTATTGATAGGATGAAGGCAAGAACTTGAGAGCAACCTGTCGCCCAAGACGCGAGTCTTCAGCAAGGTAGACTTCGCCCATCCCACCCACTCCGAGCAGCTTCAGAATCCGGTAATGCGAAACACTTTCTGAGATCACCTGGCTCTCACCTGTAGGCAATTGATCCTATTCCTCATCCTCTCGAGAGAAGAATTCCTTTTCCTCCTCGATGACTCGCCTCTCAAACCGGCTGATGACGTATACCGTCGCAATAATGATGACTGCCACAAGCAGGATGATTTGTATTCGCTTCAGGTCGCCGATGAGTTTCTCGACGCCGGTGGCGAATGTGAAGCCAATCCCGGCGAGCACGCCAACCCAAACCGCGCAGCTTGCCAGCGTCAACAGCATGAACTTCAGGAAGCCAAAGTGAGCGAGCCCCCAGAATATCGCGCTGGTAGTCCGAAGGCCGTACACGTACTTCACGATGAATACCGACAACACTCCGAACCTGCGCATCAGCTTCTCGACCCGCGGCCGCGCCCGTGCGAAGAATTGCCAGGTTCGTGCCCTTCCACGAAATCGGGCGCCGATCATGTAGCTAAGCGTGTCGCCGAAGAAGCCGCCTGCGGTGCCAACGAAGCAGGCCTCATCGAACGTAAAAAGCCCGGCTCACGCCAGCACCCCCGAAAACGCCTGCTGCCGCGCGCGGATCTGCTCCCACTCG